>NZ_BLIN01000005.1:900000-1185000 GCF_009811555.1 Streptomyces caniferus
CGACCTCGGCCAGGCGCCATGCCGTACGGGCGAGCACATCGGGCCCGGCGTTCTTGCTCCAGGCCACGCCGTGCGCCTCCAGCGCCCGGTCGGTGTGGTCGCAGGCGGCGGTGAGCAGCAGATCTCCGGTCTCGTCCACGACGAGTGCCCACTCCGCCTCGCCCGAGGTGCGGGCGTGCTGCACCGGCACCTCGGCGGTCTGCTGGCCCAGGTAGGGCGCGACCGGGTAGAGGGCGGGGACGGTGGACGGTGCGGGCACGCCGAGCTCGGCCAGTTCCGCGACGTGGGCGGCCACATCGTCCTGGCTGCGGCCGGCGTACCCGGCGTTGAGCAGCCTCGACACCTCGACCCTGCGCCGCGTGCCGTCAGGGAGCTCGAAGGTCAGAGCGGCCATGGTTCCTCCAGGTCACAGTGGGTTGCGCGGAAGTGAATTCGCTCCCCGGAAGGGTTGCGCATACGCCTTGTATACAGCAAGTATGCCCTGCAGTGCAGCAACCGACTCCGAGGTGGCCCTGACCCATGGACAACGAAGAACACCGCGGGACGCAGCTCCCCGAGGCGCCCCGACCCGACCGTGGCGCCCTGGTGCGCGCCTTCGTCGCCAGCCTGACCGGCACCTCGCTGGAGTGGTACGACTTCGCGGTCTACTCGGCCGCCTCGGCACTGGTCTTCGGCAAGCTCTTCTTCCCCTCGGCCGACCCGCTGACCGGCACCCTGCTGGCGTTCTCCACCTACGCGGTCGGCTATATCTCGCGACCGCTCGGCGGGTTCCTCTTCGGGCGGCTCGGGGACGTCATCGGCCGCAAGAAGGTGCTGGTGGCGACGCTGGTGCTGATCGGGACCGCGACGCTGCTGATCGGTCTGCTGCCCACCCAGGCCGCCATCGGCCCGGCCGCGCCGGCGGCGCTGGTCCTGCTGCGCTTCGCCCAGGGCGTCGGCGTCGGCGGCGAGTGGGGCGGCGCCGTGCTGCTGACCAGCGAGTACGCGGACTCCCGCAGCCGCGGCTTCTGGGCCTCGGCGGCGCAGATCGGCCCGCCCGCCGGCAATCTGATGGCCAACGGTGTGCTGGCGGCCCTCGGCTCGCTCCTGACCGAGCAGCAGTTCCTGGCCTGGGGCTGGCGGATCGCCTTCCTGCTCTCCGGCGTCCTGGTGGTCTTCGGGCTGTGGATCCGGCTGCGCCTGGAGGAGACGCCGGTCTTCCGGGCCATGGAGGCGAGCGGCGACCGGCCCGAGGCGCCCATCCGCGAGGTGTTCACGACCCAGCCGCGGGCCCTGGTGGCCGCGGTCCTCAGCCGGGTCGCGCCGGACGTGCTCTACGCGATGTTCACCGTCTTCGTCCTCACCTACGCCACCGAGCAGCTGGGCCTGCCCCGCGGCAAGGCACTGGCGGCCGTACTGATCGGCTCGGCGCTGCAGATCGTGCTGATCCCGCTGGCCGGGGCGCTGTCGGACCGCTGGAACCGGCGCCGGATGTACCTCGGTGGCGCGGTCGCCGCGGCGGTGTGGCCCTTCGTGTTCTTCCCGATGGCGGACAGCGGTTCCTGGGGGCTGCTGGTGCTGGGCGTGGTGGTGGCGCTGGCGATCCACTCCCTGCTGTACGGGCCGCAGGCCGCGTTCGTCGCCGAGCAGTTCACCCCGCGGTTGCGCTACACCGGGTCGTCGCTGGCGTACACGCTGGCCGGGGTGATCGGCGGGGCCGTCGCTCCGCTGCTGTTCACCGCGCTGCTGGGCTCCTTCGGCAGCTGGCTGCCGCTGGCGCTGTACCTCGCCGGGACCGCCGCGGTCACCGTCCTGGGCGTGCTGCTGGGGCGGGATCCGGCGCACGATGAGGACGAGGAGTACACCTCCCCGGCGAAGGGCGCCGGGCGGTCGCCGGGGAGGATGATCAAGGAGACACCCGGCCGCTGAGGCCACCCGCCCGGCACCGGCTTCCGCACGACGAGACGACACCGACCGCCCGACCGACCCGATCGGCACCGATCGGCACCGATCGGCACGAGAGAAGAGAGATCCGCATGCGCATCGCGCTGTGCCAGATGACGGCATCGACCGATCCGAAGGAGAACCTCGCGGACGTCCAGGACCAGGTCCGTCGCGCGGCACGCGAGGGGGCCCGGCTGGTGGTCCTTCCCGAGGCGGCCATGGTGCGGTTCGGGACACCGCTCGCGCAGGTGGCCGAGCCGTTGGACGGGCCGTGGGCCGAGGGCGTACGGGCGGTGGCCCGGGAGACGGGGGCGACGGTGGTGGCGGGCATGTTCACCCCCCGGCCCGACGGGCGGGTGGCCAACACCCTGCTGGCCACCGGACCGGGGGTCGAGGAGTCCTACGACAAGATCCATCTGTATGACGCGTTCGGCTTCCGGGAGTCCGACACGGTCGCCCCGGGCGACCGCGTGGTCACCATCGACGTCGACGACGTCCGGGTGGGCCTGGCGACGTGCTACGACCTGCGGTTCCCCGAGCTGTTCCGGGCGCACGCGGACGCGGGGGCGACGCTCTCGCTGCTGCCCGCCTCCTGGGCCGCGGGACCGGGCAAGCGTGCGCAGTGGGACCTGCTGGTGCGGGCACGCGCCCTGGACGCGACCGTCTGGCTGGCGGCCGTGGACCAGGCCGCCCCGGATCCGCAGGCCGATCCGGAGGCGCCCGCCGAGGCACCGAACGGTGTCGGGCACAGCGCGCTGATCGGGCCCGACGGGACCGTCCGGGGCCGGCTGGGCGGCACGGCCGACCTGCTGATCGGGGACGTGGACCCCGAGGAGGCCAGGCGGGTCAGGCGGGCCGTGGCGGTGCTGGACAACCGGAAGCTGTAGGCCCCGACCGCCGCCGGGTCAGGCGGCCAGGAGGATGTGCTGGGTCGCCTGGATGTGGCTGTCGATGGCCGCACAGGCGGCCGCGGCATCCCCGGCCACCAGGCAGTCGAGGATCTGCCGGTGCTCGGCGAGCACCTCGTCCTGGCGGTTGCCCGACCGGTAGAGGGCGAGGACGCCGGCCCGGATCTGGCGGCTGCGCAGGGCGTCGTACTGGCGGCTCATCAGCGTGTTGCCGACGGCGGCGACCAGGGTGGCGTGGAAACGGTGGTCGGCGGCGATGAACTCCTTGGTGGTCTCCTCGCCCCGCAGGGTGTCCTGGTGGGCGAGGATGTCCGCCATCTCGTCGACGGGCGCCGTCCCGCGATCCGTCGTACGCTCCGCGGCGAAGCGCTCGATCAGACCGCGCATCTCCATCAGGTCCCTGATCTCGCGGCCGGACAGCGGGGCGATATGCGCGCCGCGCTTGGGGACCAGCCGCACCAGATCCTCGGCGGCGAGCAGCAGCAGGGCCTCGCGGATCGGGGTACGCGAGACGCCGATCCGGTCCGCGATCTCCTGCTCGGACAGGAACCGGTCCTGCATCTCCGGGTCGGTCAGCACGCTGTCCTTGAGATACGCGTAGGCCTTCTCGCGCCCCGACTGCATCGCCCGCTCTCCCCCACTCGTGAGCCGTCATCACTGCATACAACCTGTATGCGAAGGCTACACGGTGGGCGGCGGACGGTCGCTCGCGGCGCGGCGCCCCGGCACCGGGCGGCGGCGCCCGGAGCGGTGCGCACCCCCGCCCGGCGCCCACGGCTCCCGCCGACAGCGCCTCGCATCCTCCCGCAGCATGTCGGCACAAGAGCCACCACCATCTGCCGCCCCCACCCTCCCTATGCGGCGCCGCAGCACGTAGGCCCTCTCGCCCCCACCCGCTCACTTCTTCAGGAGCATCAGGAGAAGAGTGACCACCACAGCGCCGATGCCGATCGCGGCACCCAACTCCGGGTTGCCGTAGGCGAGACAGACGGCGAGGCCGCCAAGGGTGAGAACGAAGGCAGTACGAAGGTCCATGCCTTCAGGACTCGTGCGAAGCGGGGAGATTTTCATGCCCGGATCATGAAAAAACCCGAGCGGTCGGCGCGTCCTGTAAGCGAGCCCGGGGTTGGTGCCCGGTATGAGGAAAGGGACGACATGGGACAGCGCTCTGGGGACGGGAACTGCTCCGTGGATCCGCCCCCTCGGCTGTCGGAAGACAGGGAAGAGGAGCTGAAGGCGGCGCTGCGGACCATCGAACCGCGGTTGATCGCCTCGGTCACTCGGATCACCCATGACTACCACCTGGCGCAGGACATCACCCAGGAGGTGTGTCTTGCCGTCTTCCACGAGTTCCGCAAGGGCACGAAGTTCGCGAAGCCGGTCATCGTCTTTGCGACGGTGGTGGCCCGCAACAAGATCTACAGCCATTACCGGCGCAGGCACGCCTGCCTGGAGCGGCCGTACGGCGAACTCCCGGAAGACGCCCGCCCGTTGGGTGTGGATCCGGCCGCCGGGCTGGAGTACCTGGAGTTGCTGGAGTCGGTGAAGGCGGCGATCGCCAACAACCGCCAGGCCGCCGTCTGGGAGCTCAAGCACGTGTGGCGTCTGAAGGGCACCGAGATCGCCGAACTGCTGGAGATCTCCTCGGCAACCGTGAGCAGGGAGCTGGCTGAAGCCGAGGCGAAGGCCAAGCTCCAGCAGGGCGACGAGGAAGCGGAACCTGCGTAGACCAGGACCGGGCTCCCGGCGGCTGTCTCCGGCGGCCGCCGCGCCCCGGCCATGTGTGTCGGGCGGATGGAACCCGAGCTGAGGACATGCAGCCGTAGCGCACAGGCCGTGTCTTCAGCGCGGTGGCTACACCGCGAACCGACCGTGTTTGGAGCATTGTATGGACGACCGTCATTCCTCTCCCCACGAGAGGGTGCTGGCCTACCTCCGAGAGGGGGACCAGCTCATTCCTCCGACCTGGGGCAGAGAAGACGAGGGTGAGGCGCTGTACCGGGCACTTTCCGACCTCGCGAACAGCGCGGGCACAGATGATCCCGAAACCGACGGCACCTACGACCCCTCCTACGACTCACCGATTGCCTGGTACGAGTCCGGGCAGGGAACCGACCGAGACCGACCGGCGGTGTACCGGTGAAAGAACGCCGCCCCTCCCGCCGGAATTACTTAGCGATCGGGCCTCAGAACGCGATCGCCTCATGGCTCATTGCTCTCCGCGTACCTCTGTGGCGGCTACTACTGGCCCACGTCTGCATGCCTTGCGGCCCTGTACGGGGGTGGCCGCAAGACATCGAGCAGTGCGCAGAGGCACAGGCATAGGCGGACGAAGAACTGAGCGGGCGCAGCAGCCCCATGGGGGAGGCTGCTGCGCCAACCAGTCCATTACGCGCACGAGCTGGACGACAGCGGGATTCATGAGCGGCACCGCCCCGTCCCGCACTGCCCCGCCCCTGGCTATTTCTTGAAGCTCTTGGCCCATTTGCGGACTTGGAAAGCACCCATCGCGAGAATCACCAGTCCGAAGCAGAGCCACATGACGGAAGCCAAGGCCGCCCCGACACCGACCTCGCGGAAGCGCATGTCGCTGCCCAGCCAGGTCTCGACCACGTCCAGCTTCTCACCGGCCGGATAGTCGTCCGCGTTCTCCAGCCTTCCGTGCCACCCGTCGTCGACGACCCCACCGCGAGGGACGAACACCCCACCGCACTCGTAGTCGGAATTCTTCCTGCTGGGGTTGGTGTCGGTGCAGTAGTCGACCGTGAAGGTGCCCCGTGTGCCCACCAGACCAGTTGCCTGCGCACCGTGGACAGCGCTGACGAGGACCGCGTCGGCACCGGCAAAGGCGATCACCAGACCGAGCAGCAGCCCGGTAACCCGCCATCCCCGTGCCGGCTTCGGCTTCTTCTGCTGACTTCTGTCCCCGCTCGCCTCACGCGATATCGCACTGCCCACCCGAGCACCCTAGAGCCACACTCCACCGCTCCACTCCCCCGGGGACACAGCCGTGCGGGCGAGCGATCAGCCAACTGGCAGGCCGGCGTGCCGAGAGCTCATACCTCAAGTCCGCCTGTCGAGGTCCCCTACCGGTATTCAACCGGGCACACGGGGAACGCGCCGTCGCGACGGGACAGTTGTGCGGCGTCGACCCGTCAAGGGCCCGTGGCCACGGCTGGGATCATGAATGCATGCCCGAGGATGAGAACCCGCTGTCAGTCCTGTGGCCGCTCGCGCCCTCCGGTAGCACCGACTGGTTGCTGGAGCTGTGCGGCGACGGCCTGACCGGGTTCATGCCGTCCGGGCCGCTCGACGGAGCGTTCGGCGGGTACCGCCGCCCCCGTCGCCGACCGCGGCAGGCTGTCGTCGGGGCGGGGCAGCGGATCTCCCGGGTGCGTTCCGCTCGCCGAGTGCGGTTCGCGGGCGGCCGTCGATGAGCGGGTCAGGTACGCGTCTCCGCCAGGCGGTCGGTGACCCAGTGATGGAAGGCGCCGATGTGGTGCTCGCTGGGCACCAGCACGCCGCCGGCGCGGTAGGCGCGGGAGCTCATGGCGGGCTGGGTGCGTTCGCAGGCGTCGAAGTCCTGGGCGTTGACGCGGTGGAAGAGCTCGACGGACTTGGAGAGGTCGGCACCGGAGTCGACGACCTCGGGCAGATACAGCCAGTCGCATTCGACGACGGTGCGGTCGGGGGCCATGGGGAACATCCGGTGGACGATGACGTGGTCCGGGACGAGGTTGACGAACACCTGCGGCCGGACGGTGATCGCGTAGTAGCGGCGGTCCTGGGTGTCCTCGATGCCGGGGAGCCGGCCGAAGCCCTCGGTGCCGTCCACGGTGAATCCGGTGGCCTCCTCGGAGAACGCCGCGCCGTGGCCGACGTAGTACTGGGCGGCGAAGCCGTCGGCGAACTCCGGGAGGACTTCGGTGAGTTCGGGGTGGATGGTGCCGCAGTGGTAGCACTCCATGAAGTTCTCGATGATGAGCTTCCAGTTGGCGCGCACGTCATAGGTGAGGCGCTTGCCCAGGGCGAGCCCTTCGGTGCGGTAGCGGTCGAGGCAGGCGGCGTCGCCCAGCCGCTCGACGGCCGCGCCGATCACGGTGTCCTCGAAGGACGGCGGATCGTCGGCCAGGCACACCCAGGCGTAGCCGAGCCATTCGCGGAGGGGGACGGTGACCAGACCGCGTTCGGTGCGGTCGATGTCCGGCATCTTCTGCAGGTTGGGGGCGGCCACCAGCCGGCCGTCGAGGTCGTAGGTCCAGGCGTGGTAGGGGCACTGGAGGTTGCGGCGGACCTCGCCGGACTCCTCGGTGCACAGTTGCGCGCCGCGGTGCCGGCAGATGTTGAGGAAGGCACGCAGTTCGCCGGCCCGGTTACGCGTGATCAGCACGCTCTCCCGGCCGATCCGGACCGTACGGAAGGCGCCGGGCTTTCCCAGGTCGGCGCTGCGGACCGCGCAGAACCACAGCCGTTCGAAGATCTTCTCCTGCTCCTGCCGGAAGATGTCGGGGTCGGTGTAGTAGCGGCCGGCGAGGGTGGAGATCAGGCTCGGAGAGGCCGCGGACGGGGCGGCGGCCGGCGAGGGCTCGGTGTGGGTGGTCGTCATGGCGGTCTCCTCAAGCGGCCGCGGCGGCGGGCCGACGGGGGTCGAACAGCTCGATGGGGTGCGCGGTGGCCCCGGTCAGCGCGAGATCCGTGACGATCTCGCCGACCACGGGGAGGAACTTGAAGCCGTGTCCGGAGAAACCGCAGGCTACGGTCACGGTCTCCGGAGAGCCGGGTGCCGGGTGAGCACGCAGTGCTCGTCGGGAATGTGGGAGTACCTGCGGGTGGCGGCCTTGCCGGCCGGATGCGCCCCCGCATCGTGGGCCACGGCGCTGCCCGTGCCGCCGAGGCCGAAGCCGAAGCCCAGGCCGAGGACGATGACGTCGTAGGGGGGAGCCATGCGGTTGCTCCTTCTGCGGACGGGGGGGGCGGGCGGTTCACCGGTGGATCATGGAGGACCAGCGGGCCACCGGTGGCTCACGGGGCCGCTACCTGCGGATACGTTCCATCTGCGGGTCGAAGAGGGGCTCTTGGGCGACGGTCGCGGGGATCTTCTCTCCGAAGTACTCGATGTGGACGGCGGTGCCGGGGACCGCCGCGGCGGCCGGCAGCCAGGCGTAGGCGACGCACCGGCCGAGGCTGTAGCCGTAGGCGGCGGAGGTGACGTAGCCGGCCGGTACGCCGTCGACATGGACGGGTTCCTTGCCGAGGACGACGGCCGAGGGGTCGTCGAGGGTGAGGCAGCTGAGCCTGCGCGCCACGGTCTCCTCGCTGTGGCCCTCCAGTGCTTCGCGGCCGATGAAGTCGCCCTTGGCGGGGCGGACGGCGAACCCGACACCGGCCTCGTACGGGTGGTGCTCGGTGGTCATGTCATGGCCCCAGGCGCGGTAACCCTTCTCCAGCCGGAGGCTGTTGAAGGCGCTGCGCCCGGCGGCGATCACCCCGAGCTCCCGGCCCGCTTCCCAGAGCGTGTCCCACAGGCGCAGTCCCAGGTCGGCGGTGGTGTACAGCTCCCAGCCGAGCTCGCCGACGTAGCTGAGGCGCATCGCGGTGACCGGGACATGGCCGAGGTAGGTCTGCTTCGCCCTGAAGTAGCCGAAGGCCTGGTGGGAGAAATCGTCGCGGGTGAGCGGCTGGACCAGGTCGCGGGCGAGCGGGCCCCAAACGCCGATGCAGCAGGTGCCGGAGGTGATGTCGCGGACCTGTACTCCCCCACTCTCGGCTTCGCTCGAGCGGGAGGGGCCCCCATCCGCGGCGTGCCGCAGCAGCCAGTCGAGGTCGGCTCCGCTGTTGGCGCCGACCTGGAAGCGGTCCGGAGCGAGCCGGGCGACGGTGAGGTCGGAGCGGATGCCGCCGGTCTCGTCCAGGAGCAGGGTGTAGGTGACCGCGCCCGGCTTCTTCGCGAGGTTGTTGCTGGTCATCCGCTGGAGGAAGGCGAGGGAACCGGGCCCGGTGACCTCCAGCCTGCGCAGCGGGGTCATGTCGTACAGGGCGACCTTCTCGCGGGTGGCCCTGGCCTCGGCGGCGGCGATCGGCGACCAGTAGCGGGCGGACCAGGCGTCGCGCTCGGGGAGGGCGAGCCCCTCGGTGAGCGGGGCGTTGGCCTCGTACCAGTGCGGGCGCTCCCAGCCGCCGCCCTCCAGGAAGTACGCGCCGAGCTCCTGCTGGCGCGGGTAGAAGGGGCTGGTGCGCAGGGGGCGCGGCTGCTCCATGGGCTGGAGCGGGTGGATGACGTCATAGACCTCGACGAAGCTCTGGGCGCCGCGGTCGGCGACATAGGCGGGCGAGCGCTGGGCGTCCTCGAAGCGGTAGAGGTCGCATTCGTGGATGTCGACGGCGGGCCTGCCGTCCGTCATCCACTCGGCGACGGCCTTGGCGACGCCCGCGGAGTGGGTGACCCAGACCGCCTCGGCGAGCCAGAAGCCGCGCAGTTCACGGGATTCACCGAGGACCGGCATCCCGTCGGGGGTGAAGGAGAAGACGCCGTTGAAGCCCTCGGCCACCCGCGAGGCGCCCAGCGCGGGCAGCAGTCCGACGCTGTCCTGCCAGCTCGGGGCGAAGTCGTCCTCGGTGAAGGGCAGCGAGGACGGCATCACGGGTGCTTCGTCGAAGGCGGGGACGGCGAAGGGGTCGACGGGCATCGGACGGTGGGCGTAGGAGCCGATGCCGAGCCGGTCGGTGTGCTCGCGGAAGTAGAGGTCGCGGTCCTGGAAGCGCAGGATCGGCTTGCTCGCCTCGTTCCCCGGCCTCCCGGTTTCGCCCTGGCAGGGGGTGCCCCCAGGGGAATCATCGACGCCGCTGAGTTCGGGCAGCGGATCGGTGGTGGCGTACTGGTGGGCCAGCGGCAGCAGCGGTACGTCCACCCCGGCCATCGCGCCGATCACCGGGCCCCAGAAGCCGGCGGCCGAGACGACGTGGTCGGCGGGGAAGGTGCCGCGGTCGGTGGCGACGCCGGTGACGCGGCCGTCCTCCCGTTCGATGCCGGTGACGGTGTGCCGCTCCAGGAAGCGGGCGCCGCGGCTCTCGGCGCGGGCGATCTGGGCGCGGCAGGCGAGCACCGCGCGGGCCAGGCCGTCGTCGGGGGTGTGGAAACCGCCGTAGAGCTTGGTCACATCCAGCATGGGCCACAGGCGAAGGCACTGCTGCGGGGAGAGCAGTTCACCGCGGATACCCCAGGAGGCGGCGAGTCCGGCCTTGCGGTGCAGATCGGCCCAGCGGGCCTCGGTGGTGGCGATCTCCAGGCCGCCGACCGGGTGGAAGCAGGACTGCCCGTCCACTTCCAGGGCGCCGAACTTCTCGACGGTGTAGGCGGCGAACTCGGTCATGGTCTTGGACGGACCGGTCTGGAAGACCAGGCCGGGGGCGTGCGAGGTGGAGCCGCCGGGGGCCGGCAGCGGGCCCTGTTCGAGGACGGTGACCTCGGTCCAGCCACGGGCGGTCAGCTCGTCGGCGAGTGAGCAGCCGACGATGCCGGCACCGATGACAACCACACGGGAACGGTGTGCGGGCGTGCGGGACATGACCCTCCTCCTGCTGGTCGGGGTGGTCGGCGGTGGGCGGGAGGCCGTTACAGGACCACGACGGAGCGCAGTACGCGGCCGTCGCGCATCTTGTCGAACGCGGACT
The DNA here is from genome assembly GCF_009811555.1 of Streptomyces caniferus. GTDB lineage: Bacteria > Actinomycetota > Actinomycetes > Streptomycetales > Streptomycetaceae > Streptomyces > Streptomyces caniferus. The sequence goes on from NZ_BLIN01000005.1 coordinate 910,503, forward strand.
CCACCTCGTCCAGGGCGATCGTCTCGGTGACGAATCCGTCGAGGTCGAGCCGTCCGCTGAGGTAGCGGTCGATGAGGACGGGGAAGTCGCGGCTGGGCAGGCAGTCGCCGTACCAGGACGACTTGAGGGCCCCGCCGCGCGAGAAGAGGTCGATCAGCGGCAGGTCGATCCGCATGTCCGGGTCGGGCACGCCGACCTGGACCAGCGTGCCGGCCAGATCACGCATGGAGAAGGCCTGCTGGTAGGTCTCCGGGCGGCCCACCGCGTCGATCACCACATCGGCGCCGTGCCCGCCGGTGAGCGCGCGGACCGCCTCGACCGGGTCCGTACCGCGGGAGTTGACGGTGTCGGTGGCGCCGAAGCGGGTGGCGCCGTCCAGCTTCCGGTCGTCGATGTCGACCGCGATGACCCGGCGGGCCCCGGCGATCGACGCGCCGGCGATGGCCGCATTGCCCACCCCGCCGCAGCCGATGACGGCGACGGTGTCCCCGCTGCCCACCCCGCCGGTGTGCACGGCCGCGCCGTACCCCGCCATCACCCCGCAGCCGATGAGACCGGCGGCCTCGGGGCGGGCGTTGGGGTCGACCTTGACCGCCTGTCCGGCGGCGACCAGGGTCTTCTCGGCGAAGGCGCCGATGCCCAGCGCCGCGGTCAGCTCCGTACCGTCCAGCATCGTCATCGGCCGGGCGGCGTTGCGGGAGTCGAAGCAGTACCAGGGGCGTCCGCGGCGGCAGGACCGGCAGTTGCCGCAGGGCGCGCGCCAGGCGAGGACGACGTAGTCACCGGGGGCGAGACCGGTGACACCGGGACCGACCTCCTCGATGACGCCGGCCGCTTCATGGCCGAGCAGGAAGGGGAATGCGTCGTCGATCGCGCCGTCCCGGTAGTGCAGATCGGTGTGGCAGACACCGCAGGCCTGTACGGCGACGAGCACTTCTCCCGGGCCGGGATCGGGCACCAGGATGGTCTGCAGCTCGACCGGTGCGCCTTGTTTCGCCGCGACGACGGCATGGACTTCGTGTGGCATGCCCTACCCCTCAGTGTTGCGCACTGCACGACTCGTTGCGCGATGAGAGACATAGTGGGAACGCCGGATCGGCAGCGTCAAGGGGTACGGGCCAGCTCTCGGTAAAGGACTTGCGTCGCCCCTGGACACAGCCGCGGGGCCGGAGAAATCCGCTCCGGCCCCGCACCCGTTCCCGCCACCGCCCCGCCCCCCTCACCAGCTCAACAGGCGTGCCCCATCCGCCGCGACAGCTCCTCGGCGGCGGAAACCGTGGCCTTGACGACCTCGGGCAGCCGCTCGTCGTCCAGCCGGTACGCGGGCACCGACACGCTGAGCGCCCCGATCACCGAGCCGTCGCGCCCGCGCACCGGCGCCGCGACCGCGCGCAGCCCGCGCTCCAGCTCCTCGACCGCGACCGCGAAACCCCGCTCGGCCACCTCGGCGAGCTCACGGCGCAGCGCGGCGGCCGAGGTGAGCGTCCGCTCGGTCAGCCGCGGCAACTTCCGTGCCAGCACAGCTTGTTGGGCGGCGGCGGGCTGATGGGCGAGCAGCGCCTTGCCGCTGGAGGTGGCATGCAGCGGCGTCCGCCGGCCGAGCCAGTTCTGCGCGGTGACCGACGCCGGACCGCGCACCTGCATGACGTTGACCGCGGCATCGCCCTCCAACACCGCGATGTTGACCGTCTCCCCCAGCTCCTCGGCCAGCCGCCGGCAGACCACCGCGCCTTCCTGCGAGATGTCCAGCCGGACGACCGCCGCGCCGGCCAGCCGCAGCACCCCCGCCCCGAGGAAGTACGTGCCGCGCTCGGGCTCCTGTCCGACCAGCCCGCGGTTCTCCAGCACGCCCAGCAGCCGGAACGCGGTCGACTTGTGGACCCCCAGCTCCTCGGCGATCCCGGCCACCCCGGTCTCGCCGCGCCGCGCCAGGATCTCCAGTACGGTCACGGCCCGGTCCACCGACTGCACGGCGCTGCCCGGCCTTCCGGCCGGCCCGCCCGCCGCCCCGCCCTCCACGCTGTCCGTCATCTGCTGGAGCTCACCACCTGGCAGCCCGGCCGCGGCTCGGGCGTCGAAGGGAACGGCAATTCCGGGGACCGCTTGACGCATCCGTCCGGCATCGGGATTCTGTTGCGCATAGCGCTTCATCGTGCGCACCGCGAAACTCGATGATACCGAACAGTAACAGGGGGGTCCTGTGATTCCTGTCTGCCCTCTCGCCGATCTGCCGCCCGGCGAGTCCGTACGCATCGACACCGCACCTCCGATCGCCGTCTTCCACACCGACGGGCAGCTGTACGCGATCGACGACACCTGCACCCACCAGGACGCCTCGCTGTCGGACGGCTGGCTGGAAGGGTGCCTGGTCGAATGCCCGCTGCACGCCGCCGCCTTCGACCTCCGCACCGGTACGGCCACCTGCCTGCCCGCCCGCCGGGCCGTGCGCACCCACCCCGTGACCGTCCAGGACGGCATGATCTACGTCCATCACGCCGCCGAGGAGGGCACCGCCGCATGAAGTCGGTCGCTGTCATCGGGGCCTCGCTGGCAGGCCTGTACGCCGCGCGGTCCCTGCGTTCCCAGGGGTTCGACGGCCGCCTGGTGATCGTCGGGGACGAGTGCCACGGCCCCTACGACCGGCCCCCGCTGTCCAAGGACTTCCTCACCGGCACCACCGACCCGGGCCAACTCGCCCTGGCCGACGCCGAGGAGATCGCCGAACTCGACGCCGAATGGCTGCTGGGCACCCGGGCCACCGGGCTCAACACCGGCGCACGCACGGTGCTGCTCGACGGCGGCCGGTCCCTGACCACCGACGGCGTGGTCCTCGCCACCGGCGCCGCCCCGCGCCTGCTCCCCGGACCGGTGCCCGCCGGGGTCCACACCCTGCGCACCCTCGACGACGCCCAGGCGCTCCGTGCGGATCTGGCGCCGGCCCCGGTCCGGGTCGTGGTGATCGGCGGCGGCTTCATCGGCGCCGAGGTCGCCTCGTCCTGCGCCGCCCTCGGCCATGACGTCACCGTGGTCGAGGCCGCGCCGCTCCCCCTCGTCCCCCAACTCGGCCACGCCATGGCCGAGGTCTGCGCCGCCCTGCATGCGGACCACGGCGTCACGCTGCTCACCGGAACCGGTGTCGCCCGGCTGCACAGCGAGGGCGACGGCCGGCGCGTCACCGGCGTCGAGCTGACCGATGGCCGCCTGCTCCCCGCCGACGTGGTCGTCGTCGGCATCGGGGTACGCCCCCGCACCGCCTGGCTCACGGACTCCGGACTGCCGCTCGACGACGGTGTGCTCTGCGACGCGGGCTGCGTCACCCCGCTGCCCGCCGTCGTGGCCGTCGGCGACGTCGCCAGGGTGGACGGTGCCCGTGCCGAGCACTGGACCAGCGCCACCGAACAGGCCGCCGTGGCGGCGCGGAACCTGCTGGCCGGCAGCACCGTCGCGACCCACCGGAGCCTGCCGTACTTCTGGTCCGACCAGTACGGCGTCCGCATCCAGTTCGCGGGCCACCGGCTGCCCACCGACACCCCGCGCATCCTCGAAGGCTCCCCCGACGACCGCAGCTTCCTCGCCTGTTACGAACGGGACGGGCGCACCACCGCGGTGCTCGCCCTCAACCGGCCGCGCCCCTTCATGCGGCTCCGCCGCGAACTCGCCCGCGCCGCCCTGTCGGCCACCACCTGACCTCCGCCCGGGAAGGCGCCCCCGGGGCCCAGGGCCTCGCGGGGCGGCGGATCACCCGGGCCGTACGGGGGCCCGCTCGCGCAGGACGGCCTCCACGGCTGCGGCGTCGTCCGGCGTGATGAACGGACGGACGAAGCGGCCGAGATCGAGGATCAGCGCGTCCTTCTTCGAGAACCGCCGGGGGTCCAGACTCGCCCAGTAGCGCGGGTGGGCGGTCCCCCAGATCCGGGCCCGACCGCTGAGGGCACCGATCTCCAGCCGCCGGACCGCGCGGACCGAGGCGTAGCGGACGGTCTTCGTGCCCCACGGGAAGTAGTAGCCGCGGATCCGCAGCGCATCGGACGTGCACTCGATCCAGCGGTCCCGATAGAGGGTTTCTGCCATCGTCCACCTCAGCCGTTCGCACCGTCGCGGGTCACGAGCACCGCTCGCGCTTCCGTCATGGCCCTTCCCGCCCCGGGAAGGTCGCCCACCGCTCTCCCGAGCTTACGGACGAGCGCCGCGGGCCGGGCGCGGTCATCCGGACCATGACGGGATCTTGGCGATCGCCGGTCAGACCGCCTTCAGTTGAGCGGCGGCGGCATCGACGGTCTGGGTGAGCAGGGTGGCGATGGTCATCGGGCCGACGCCGCCGGGGACCGGGGTGATCAGCGAGGCACGGGTGCAGGCCGAGTCGAAGTCCACGTCACCGATGTTGCCGGGGTGGGAGCCCGCGTCGATCACCACGGCCCCGGGCTTGATGTGCTCGTCGCGCAGGAACCGTGGCCTGCCGACGGCGGCGACCAGTACATCGGCGTCCTTGGTGATCGATGCGAGGTCGGTGGTGCGGGAGTGGCAGTAGGTGACGGTGGCGTTGCGGCCGAGCAGCAGCATCCCGACGGGCCTGCCGAGGATCGCGCTGCGGCCGACCACGACGGCGTGCTTGCCGGCCAGGTCGACGTCGTAGTGGTCCAGGAGGCGGAGGATGCCGCCCGGTGTGCAGGAGGCGAACCCGTCCAGGCCGAAGCTCATCGCGGCGAACGAGTGGCAGGTGACGCCGTCGACGTCCTTCTCGGGGGCGATGGCCTCGAAGGCGGCGCGCTCGTCGATCTGCGGGCCGGCCGGGTGCTGGAGCAGGATCCCGTGGACGTCGGGGTCGTGCGACAGTGCGGTGATCGTGTCGACCAGCTCCGCGGTCGTGGTGGCGGCGGGGAGCGCGAGGTGCCGGGAGCGGATCCCGGCCTTCTCGCACCGCGCGCGCTTCATGCGGACGTACGTCGCGGAGGCGGGGTCGTCGCCCACGAGAACGGTCGCCAGACACGGGGACGTTCCGGTCTGCCGGGTGAGGGCCGCCGCGCGTTCCGCGGCCTGTTCGACGATGCGGCGGGCCAGTTCCCTGCCGTCCATGAGGCGGGCGGTCGAGGTCATGGTGTACTCCTGAGCGGTCGCGTCGGATCGCCCAGGCGCGCGGCAGAGGCCAGGAGTGGCCGAGCCGCTCCCCGGTGGTACTCCACCCAAGCGCCAGTCACGGCCCGGCGCCCACTGTAATCGACGCCCCGAGGGCCCGGGAGGCGGTACCGGGCAGCTGGTCGACCGCGTGCGCCGCACACCTCGACTTCCGGGCGGGGCGGGCGCTTCGGGGGACCGGCTCCTCACACACCCCCTTGACCCGGAGCGGAGAGCGGCGGTGTGGGGGAGGTGGTGGCTTCCCACTGGCTGAGGATGCCGTCCCAGTCGTGCTGGGCGGCGGTGATGGCATTGGCATCCCAGGTGGCATGGGAAGGCTGTTGATACTGCTGGTGCTGCGGATGCTGCAAATGCTGTGGGTGCGGCAGGTGTTGCTGTTGCTGCAGGTATTGCTGGTGCTGGTGCTGGTGCTGTGAATGCTCCTCGTACACCCGGTACTCCTGATACTCCTGCTGATCGGGGTAGTTCTGGTACGGGTGCTGCTTCCAGGGCTCTGGCTCGTAAGGCTCGCGCAGGGGCTGTGACGGTCGTTCGCGCCAGGCCGTATGGGCGCTCTCCGACTGGGGGGAGGGCGGGAGATTGGCCAGCCGGCGATGCCGTCCCGTGCGGTCCGGTGCGGGTGCCGGGGCCGGCCGGCTCTCGGCGGCGAGTTGTTGTGCGCGTGCCACAAGCAGCCGGACATCGAGCCCGAGTTCGGTGGCGAGCGCGGTGAGGTCGACTCCGCTGTGCCAACTGCTCATCAGGACCGCGTCCAGTGCGGGCGCCCACGCGGGCTCGCTTGCCTGTGGGGCGGAAGGGACGGACGCGGTGACCGGCGCCGCCGCCGGGCCCCCGGGATGCGTCGTCGGGTGCGCCGCGGGGTGTTGCGCCGTGGGGTGTTGGGCTGTGGGGTGTTGCGCCGTGGGGTGTTGGGCCGCGGGAGGCGTCGTGGCGTGTGCCGCAGGAGGCGTGGGGGTCTGCTGGGCGGGGGGCTGCTCGCGCGTGGTCTGGGCGAGTAGGCTCTTGGCGACCGCGCGGGCGTCCTCCTTGCCCACCGTGCGGCGGGCCAGGCGCACTTCGCGCTCGTCCAGGCCCAGCAGCTCGGCCACGACCGCGTCGCTGCCCACGGTCACGGCGAAGGCGGCCAGGGTCCGCGAACGGCGGGCCTCGGCCTCGTCGAGGAGTCCCTGCGTACGGCGGACCTCGTCATCGCTGCTGCAAAACGCCTGTGCGAGTACGGCATGGCGCTCCCACAACTCCCTCGGTTCCATGACTGCGACAACGTTTCTTCGTCCGGATTGGACCGCTTCCCAGCTATAGATCACTGCATAAGGTGATATTCGAGAGAGATACGCCCTGGCCTCCACGGCGGAAGTAGGGACGGCTGCAAAAATACGCAGTGACTCCAAGGCGGAAGAATCGTTTCTACGGCCATGAGCGACCCCTCTTCCGGCACCGTCGCAGGCCACGGACGGACCCCCCTCCCCCGCCCCGGGCGCATGCCGCGGTGGATCACCTCGGACATCATCCGGCAGACACCGGTGTTCGCCGGGCTGGTGAAGCAGTGGACGGAGCGTGCCGCCACCGTGCCCGGGGTTGCCGATCCGGAGTGGCAGCGGCTGGTCTCCTACCGCGCGCTGATGGAGGAGACCGAGACCGCCCTGACGGCCCTGCGGCCCCATCGCGCGCCCGATGTGCTGCCGTCGAGGAAGCAGGTCCCCGCGGCCCGCACCGCCCGTCTGGACGCCTGAACCCGCTGGGCGCCCGGGGCCCGTCGCGCGGGCCTGATACGGGGCCCGGGCCGGAGTACCGTTGGATTTGTCGAGGATGTCCCGCTGCCCGGCCCCTGGCCGGCAGCGGCTTTGACCAGCGACGGAGCCCGGGTGAGCGCGACGGATGACACGGACTTCAGCCCGATCGGGGTGATCGGGCGGGTGACCGTCTCCATCCCGACCGACGGACCGGGCGAGGTGCTGCTGCCCGTACGCGGCGGAACCGAGGCCTTCGCCGCCTGGTCCCGCGAGCCCATCGCCCGCCATACCCAGGTCATCGTGGTGGACCACACCTCGGCGCGGTCGGTGATCGTCGCGCCGCTGCCCGGGTGACCGGGCCGTCCCGAAGACCGCGGCCGGCCGGGCCCTTCCTTTCCCACGGCCGTCCCCGCCCACCGACCGGGGCCGGCCGCAACGGACCAGGAGCCTTGCGATGTTGTTCTGGCATGTTCCCGCGCCGAACGAGGCGCTGTTGATCTCCGGCTCGAAGCGCCGGACCGGGGACGCCCAATTCCGTATCGTCACGGGCCATGGCTGCTGGGTCATGCCCGTCAAGCAGAAGGCGAGCGTGCTGGCGCTGTCGCTGCGGGAGGCGGAGATCTCCGAGGACTGCGTCACGCAGCAGGGCATCCGGATCGGGGTCCGGGCGGTCGCCGTCTTCAAGGTCGGGGACGACCAGACCTCGATCGCCAACGCCGCGCGCCGCTTCCTGGACGAGCAGGCCACCATGGAAGAACTGGTGGGCCGGATCTTCGCCGGTCACCTGCGCTCGATCGTCGGCGGGCTGACCGTCGAGCAGATCATCCGGGAACGGGACCGGGTCGCCCAGGAGGTCAAGGACGGCAGCCACTCCGAGATGGAGAAGCTCGGCATCGTCGTCGACGCGCTGCAGATCCAGGAGATCGCCGACACCTCCGGCTACATCACCAACCTCGCCGCCCCGCACGCCGCGGCGGTCGCCAGCGCGGCCCGGATCGCGCAGGCGAAGGCCGACCAGGAAGCCACCGAGCGGGAACAGCAGGCGGCGGCGCTCAAGGCCGAGTACGAGCGGGACACCGCGATCAAGCGGGCCGGCTTTCTCGCCGAGACGGAGCAGTACCAGGCCCGTGCCGCACAGGCCGGCCCGTTGTCGCAGGCCAGGGCCTCGCAGGAGGTCATCGAGGAACAGACCGCGCTGGCCCAGCGGCAGGCCTCGCTCGCCGCGCAGCGGCTGGAGGGCGAGGTGCGCCGGCCCGCGGACGCCGAGGCCTACCGGCTGCGCACCCTGGCGGAGGCCCAGCGGGACCAGGTCCGCTTCGAGGCGGATGCCCGCGCCTACAGCGAGCGGGCGGTCGCCCAGGCACGGGCCGATGCGAACACGGCCGTCGCGGGCTCGCTGCGGGACGGCAACCAGGAGCTGATCGCCGCCAACCGCACCATCGAGAACCTTCCCGCCCTCGCCAAGGCGGCGGCCGAGGGCCTCTCGGGTTCCCGGCTGACCGTCCTCAACGGCACCGACGGGATCAATGAGATCGCCTCCGGCATCGTCGGCGAGGGGCTGGCCATTCTCGACAGCCTCAAGAACGGGACCGGCACATCCGGTTCCGCTCCCCCGCTCGCCGACGGGACGGGGCCCCTGCCGCAGAAGGTGACGAATCTGAAGCGGGACGGCGCGGGATCCGGCTCCTCCTGACCGGTCCGTGCCCCCGCCCGAGCAGCGGCGGGGCAGGGAACCCGACGGGCCCCGCGGGCTGCCGGACACGGAGCGTGTCCGGCGGCCCTGCGGGGCCCGGTCGGCTGGGCGTGTGTCCCCTCCCGGGGGTTCCGCAGGTCAGGCGGCGGCCTTTTCGGATGCCGCGCGCCGGCGGGTCAGGACGAGGTGGGCGATGACCCCGAAGAGCAGTCCCCAGAAGGCGGATCCGATGCCGAAGAGGGTGACGCCGGAGGCGGTGGCGAGGAAGGTGATCAGGGCCGCCTCGCGGTCCCTCTCCTCCTTCACCGCACCGGTCAGGCCGCCGGCCAGGGCACCGAGCAGCGCGACTCCGGCGACCGCCGCCACGAGTTCCTTGGGCAGACCCGCGAAGAGCACCACCAGCGTCGAGCCGAACGCCCCGATGAGGAGGTAGAACGCTCCGCAGGAGACGCCCGCCACGTAGCGGCGCCCGTGGTCGCGGTGGGACTCGGGGCCGGTGCAGATCGCCGCCGTGATCGCCGCGAGGTTGATGGCGTGCGAGCCGAACGGGGCGAGCAGCGTGGAGACCAGGCCCGTCGAACCGATCAGCAGACGGTCCTTGGGCCGGTAGCCGGACGCGGTGAGCACCGCCATGCCCGGGGCGTTCTGCGAGGCGAGCGTCGCCAGGATCATCGGCACCGCGATGCCGATGAGGGAGGCGAGCGAGAAGTCCGGGGTCGTCAGGACCGGCTTGGCCAGCTCGATCCGGTCCAGATGGATGTCCAGCCGGGAGCCGGCCGCGCTGGCGACGACGCCCGCCGCCAGGGCGACGAGTACGGCGTACCGGGGCAGCCAGCGCTTGGCCAGGAGGTAGGCGACGAGCACCGAACCGGCAATGACCGGCGCGGTCTTGAGGGAGGTGAAGACTCCGGTGCCGAACGAGAACAGGATGCCGGCGAGCATGGCCGAGACGACGGCGGTGGGCACCTGCCGCATCAGCCACCCGAACACCCCGGTCAGACCGACCAGGGTGATCACCAGTCCGGTGATGAGGAAGGCGCCGATGGCCTCCGCGTAGGAGTACGCGCCCAGGCTCGTGACCAGCAGGGCCGCGCCCGGTGTCGACCATGCGGTGATCACCGGCATCTTGGTGCGCAGGCTCAGCGCGATGCAGGTCAGGCCGCTGCCGATGGAGATGGCCCAGACCCAGGAGCTGGTCTGGGCGGTGGAGAGGTGCCCGGCGGACGCCGCCGCGAGCACGATGACGAGCGGGCCCGAGTAGGACACGACGACGGCGACGAAGCCCGCCAGTACGGCGGACAGCGAGGCGTCGCGCAAGAGGCCGGGGCGGCGCTCCGGCCCCGCGGCCGGGGGCGCGTCGGCACCTTCCGGTGCCGCGGCGCCCGCCAGCGGGGAGGAGTCCGGCGGCGCGGCGTCGGGGTGGGGGGTGGGTGTCTTGGAACTCAACGGTTGTCCTTAGCGGCCTTTTCAAGGGCCTGTTCGAGGTCGGCGACGAGGTCTGTGGGGCTTTCCAGACCTATGGACAGGCGCAGCATGTCCTTCGGCGAGGTACTACCCGGCCCTTCGAAGGTGTAGCGGTGTTCGATCAGGCTCTCCACGCCGCCCAACGACGTGGCACGGATGAAGAGTTCGCAGTGGTTCGCGGTCCGCAGGGACTGCTCCCACGGGCCGTCGACGTGCAGGGAGAGCATGCCGCTGAATCCGTCGGTCATCTGGCGGGCGGCGATCTCGTGTCCGGGGTCGGTGGGCAGCCCCGGGTAGGCGACGCGGCGGATGAGGGGGTGGTCCGCGAAGTGCTCGGCCACTGCCTGCGCGGTGGCCGAGATCTGCCGCATACGGGGGAAGAGCGTGCGGATGCCGCGCATGAGGAGGTAGGTCTCCAGCGGGCCGAGTATCGGGCCGGTCAGCCGGCGGTGCAGTTGCAGCCGCTCCCAGATCGCGTCCCGGGCCTCCGTGCTCTCCGGCGCCTTGACGAGCAGTCCGGCGACGACATCCGTATGGCCGTTGAGGTACTTGGTGCCGGAGTGCATGATCAGGTCGGCGCCGAGCGCGAACGGCTTGGAGTGCACCGGGGTGGGGACGGTGTTGTCGACGCCGAAGAGGGCGCCGGCCCGGTGCGCGATCTCGGCGCACCCGGCGAGGTCGGTCACCGTCCAGGTGGGGTTCGCCGGGGACTCCGCCCATACGAGGGCGGTCGGGGCCGCGCTCACGGCGGCCGCCACCGCATCGAGGTCGTTCATGGGCGCCTGGACGACCTCCAGTCCGCGCGGGGCGCCGAACTCCCGCAGCCACTTGGTGAGTCCGAAGTACATGGTCTGCGGGACCACGACGCGCGCGCCGGCGGGCAGCACCTGGAAGACGGAGGTGGCGGCGGCCATCCCGGACGAGAAGACGAGCGCGTCCGAGCCGCCCTCCAGACCCGCCACGACGTTCTCGACCTGCTCGTACCCCGGCGTGCCCTGGTCCCGGAGGTAGGCCAGCCCGGCGGGCGAACGGTACTCCTCGTCGCGCGCGAAGGTCGCGCCCAGTCCGATCGGGGGCGGCACGGCGCCGGTGGTCGGGCAGCGCCAGCCGTCGCCCTGCGCGGCGCGCGTCTCGGGCCGGTACTCCTGCGTCCACGGGGTGAAGGTCTCGCTGTTGTTCATCGCTTCCTCGAAATCAGTGACGGCAGGGCAGTGCCCAGGGCGAGTTCCGCGTCCAGCAGTGCACGGGAGGGCACGCCGGGCGAGGGCACGTAGTGGTTGTAGTAGCTCGATCCCTCGGTGTGCGGGCCGAGGAGGAACAGGCGCGGCTGCGCGGTACCCGTTCGGTCGACGCCCTGACCCCGGCGGGTGACGTCGAGTCCGTGCACCGTTCCTCCGCGGTGGGCGAGGGTGCGCAGGCGGCCCGCGGCGACGAGCGTGCCGAGCAGGGACCCGGGCACCCGGTCGGCACCGGGCTCGGCCACATGCGCCTGCACGACGTGGTCGGCCTCCATCCGCAACGGCTGGGCCAGGCAGGTGGATTCCAGCCGCCACGGGCCCGCCCCGGCCGGGGCGACGACCTTCGGCCGGGGGCCGGGGCCGAGTCGGACGATCCCCGCGTCGATCAGGGAGAGCAGCTCCGCCGAGCGGTCGAGCTGGGGGCCGATCACCAGCCGGTTGACCGTCGGGGCGAACTCCCCGAAGAACGCGGCCAACGAGGCGTCGTCGACGCCCGGCGGGTCGATGACCGCCCGTAGGACGTCGCGGTGGTCGCGGAGGACCTCCAGGGCCTCCTTCAGCGGGCTCACGCCGAGGCCTTCCTCGGCCGCGGCCAGATCGCCGGCGACCTCGGCGCAGAACCAGTCGCGGTAGGCGTCGTGGTCCGTCCACTGGCGGTCCGAGAGGTCCGCGGACAGGATCTGGGGCACCGGACCGGGGCCGAACCGGGCACGCAGCTCCGCCAGCACGCTCTCGTGCCCCGCACGGGCGCAGCGCCTGGTGAGCTCCAGGCCCGCGCTCATGGCGTCGTCCGTCTCCCGGGCCAGCATCGTGCGGTAGTAGGCGAGTTCCATCTCGGCCTCGACCAGCGGCAGGACGTCGTCGGCGAAGTGGAGCCGTCCCTCCGTACGCCGGGCGCGCAGGGCGTCGAGACGGTCCGTGGTCAGCACCAGTGGAGCGAAGCGCACCCGTCCCGGGTGGAGGCGGGGGCGGCTGCGCGCGGGCAGTCCGGAGCGGTTGGTGAGCACGATCGACGGCTCCCTCCCGCTGGGGAGATAGCGCATGCCGTCCGCGCCCGTGGTGTGCGTGCCGCCGCGTCCGAGCGTCAGTGTGGCGATGACGTCCATGGCGGTCAGCCCCGTGCCGAGCACGGCCACGCGTTCGCCCGGTCCGATGCCGTCGAGCGCCTCGGGCAACGGGTAGGGGCGGGTGACCAGCCGCGGATCGGACGCGGGCGCCGGGGGCTGGTAGAGCGTGTGGTGCCCGACGGTGACGAAGACGGCGTCGGCGTCGATGCGGGTGCCGTCGGCGAGGACGACCGTCTCGGTGTTCGCCGCTCCGGGGAGGATGTCGAGGGCCGTCGTACGATGCCGGACCAGCGTGAGGCTCTCGGGTGCCGCGTCGGCGATCTGCTCCGCTGCCCAGACGAGGTAGGCGTGGAGGAGCCTGCGCGGCAGGAAGTCGTTCGGCCGGATCTCCCGGCCCTCTCCCGCGCGCACGGTGTAGCCGTCGTCCGCCAGCCGCAGGTCCCGCTGCCGGCACCACGCGTGGAGCGAAGGGCCGGAGACCGGGACGGGGCCGTCCACCATGTCCGCGTCGGCGAAGGCCGTCAGCTGGGCGCAGACGGTGTTGAGCAGGAGGTGGTCGGGCTGTCCGGGCAGGTGGAATCCGGCGCCGAAGGGCTGCGGGTCGATGAGGTGGACGGTGAGCGGGACGGGCCGTTCGAGGCAGTGCGCGACCAGTCGTTCGACGAGGCCCAGCCCGCGCGATCCGGCCCCCACGATGGCGAGGGAGCGGGGTATGTGGTTCACCACCGGCGGGTCTCCCCGAAGAAGTTGGGCACCTCGATGGCGGAGCCGTCCTTGCGGGCCTCGCCCAGGACGAATGCGCCGACCGCCAGGTCCAGCACGCCCAGGCCGAACGGCGAGAAGATCACCGGGCGGTCCGGGGAGAGCGTCACGTCGCCGTTCAGCACTCCGGCGAGGGTTCCGTTGACGAACTCGCGGGAGCCGGACAACTGCTCCGCGAGGTGGGGCGACGTCCGCGCCTTGAGGCAGTGGTCGATGTCGTCGAGGACGTTGTCCGCCGCGAGGATCACCTCGGGGGCCAGGTCGCGCAGGGAGATGTGGAGCACGAGCTGACCGGGCTTGAACGGCGTGCTGACGTAGGGCTCCAGCGCGGTCGTGGCGAAGACGACGGTGTCGGCCTGCAGCGCGGCATCGAGGTCGGCGGTGAACTCGGCGGGACAGTGCTGGGTGGTGCGCACATGCTCGGCCAGGGCCTGCCCGGAGGTCTCGTCGAGGTCGTGGACGAGGTACGAGTCCGGTACGCAGCCGGCGACGGCGAGGTAGTCGCAGATGTTGCGGGCGATGACGCCCCCGCCCACGACGGCGATCCGAGTGCCGGCGAAGCCGTCCGGGCGGAGCGTGGTGGCGGCGACGGCCGCGGAGGCGGCGGTGCGCGCCGAGCTGATGCTCGCGGCTTCCAGGCAGGCGATCGGGTAGCCGGTCTCGTAGTCGTTCAGCAGGAGGACGGCCGAGGCCCGCGGGGCCCCGATGCGGGTGTTGCCCGGGAAGCTCGCGATCCATTTGATGCCGGCGAGCTGGACGTCGGCGCCCAGGAAAGCGGGCAGCGCAATGATCCGGGAATCCGGCTTGTCCGGGAAGCGGAGGAAGTAGCTGTCCGGATTGATGGAATCTCCGGCCTCATGCGCCTGGTAGGCGCCGCGCACAATGCCGAGAACGTCCCCGCGTTTGCCGTCGAGGACATGGCGGACCGTTTCTCCGGCGACGATCTCGAAGTTGAACATAGAGCTTCCCCCCTTCTCAGGCCGGTGCCTGAGATATCTTGTGGCCGACTATGCCGGGCCAGCGTTCGGCCACCCATGCGTCGTTGTAGACGGTCTCCAGATAGCGATCTCCGAAGTCCGGTGAGATCGCCACCACGACACTGCCTTCCGGAATCTTCTTGGCCGCTTCCTGTACGGCACACAGCACCGTGCCCGTCGACCCGCCCAGGAGCAGTCCGCGTTCTTCGGCCAGCATCCGGCACATCTCGACGGAATCCGCCTCGGAAATCAGCACGACGTCGTCGATATTCCGTGTGTCCAGTATTTCCGGGCGCCTGCTCGTCCCCAGGCCGGGAAGGTGACGCCGGGCGGCCGGCCCGCCGAAGGTCACGGAGCCCTCGGCGTCCACCGCGATGATCCGGGTGACGGGGCTGTGCCGGCGGAGATACTCCGCGCAGCCCATCAGCGTGCCCGTCGTACCGGCCCCGATGAAGGCGTAGTCGATGTGGCCGATCTCCTCCAGGAGCGCACGGCCGGTGCGGTCCCGGTGCGCCCGCGGGCCGGCAGGGTTGGCGTACTGGTTCAGCCAGTGGAGCTCGGGATCACGGCGCAGCCGCTCGCCGATGTAGTCGATGCGCGATTGCAGATAGCCGCCCTGGGCGTCCCGGACGTCGATGACCACCACTTCGGCGCCGAGGACCCCCATCAGACGTCTGGACTGGGCGGTGGCGTTGGGGTCCGTGACACAGGTCAGTGGGTAGCCCTTCGCAGCGCACACCATCGCCAGGGCGACGCCGAGATTTCCCGACGTCGACTCGATCAGCCGGGTCCGCGGAAAACAACGGCCGGAGTCCTCGGCCGCCTCCACCAGCGCGACGGCAGTCTTGAGCTTTACCGAACCGGCAGGATTGAGACCTTCCAGTTTAAGGAAGACTGAACTCCCCGGAACCAGTTGGTCGAGCCGGATGAAGAGATCATCCAGCACGAGATCATAAACTTCTTCCGCTATCACCAGAATCCAAACCGTTGAAATTGGGCAGCGCAAAGCAACTGCACTCGCAAAAGCGAGGTACCCAAGGGCTTGTTGGTCGGCGCACGGGTCAGGCGCGCTACGCAGAAGGGACCCTTCCCCCCGTCCCCGTTGGTCGCAAATCCCCCATTCGCGATGCGACAGGGCAATCCTGCCACTTCGCAAGCCCCATGACAACGATTCACCTGAAACCAAAAAAGTTGAAGGGTGAAATGCGGGGGCGCTGCGGCGGAATGCATTCTTCCTTTTTGTCGGGCAGTCCGCCCGGGTTCACCGGGTCACCGGCGGAACGGCCCCGTCCGCCCCGAAGTTCAGCGGAATCCGCACGCGGCACGGCATGCGGAGGGCCCGG
This sequence comes from Streptomyces caniferus, assembly GCF_009811555.1. Classification (GTDB taxonomy): domain Bacteria; phylum Actinomycetota; class Actinomycetes; order Streptomycetales; family Streptomycetaceae; genus Streptomyces; species Streptomyces caniferus. The sequence continues at coordinate 925,910 of NZ_BLIN01000005.1, forward strand.
GATCACCATCCCGGGCCCACCGCGTGATCAGCCGACGAGGTCTAGAGGAGGCCGAGCAGCCCGAGGCCGAGCAGGCCGTCCCTGCCCAGCCCGTCCCTGCCCAGGCCGTCCTTGCCCAGACTGTCGCCGTCGCGCCCGAAGCCGTCGCGGTCGTAGCCGCTGTTACGGCCGAAATCGTCGCGGCGGTTGTCACGGCCGATGCCGTCGTAGCCGTCGTGGCCACCGTGCCCGAAGCGGCCGTGGTGGCGGCCGTGGTGCCGGTGGTGGTGTCGGTTGTGGTGCCGGTCGCCGTAGTGGCCCCTGTCGCAGTGGTGCGAGAAGCACTTGGGGCTCTGCGCGGCGTTGGGGACCGGGGTTGCGGCTGTGGCGGCGCCTGCCGTCGGCACCACCAGGGCAGCCGCGGCCAGGCCGGCCACCGCAAGGCCGCGAGGGATCGAACGGAGCATGTTTCCACCTTCACTCGACTCTGCAGAAAAAGAATATTCTCTGCAAAAGTGACAATAAGGGTGGTTCTGCCCATCGACTTGCGACCCGCCGCAGAGTCACTGGAACGCAGCACGCACGGCGACGGGCCGTGTCGCGCCCCTCCCCCTCCCGTTCACCGCGGAATCCGAGCGCGCCCCCCGCCGGTCCCGTCGACCCCATCGACCCCTTCGGCCTTCACGGCCTCCCCGAGCACCCCAGCCTTCCCGGCCTCCGCACCCTCGCCCGGCTCCCCCGCCTCGCCGGTCTGCGGCAGCCCCTCCAGCAGGCCCCCCAGGGCTCCCACCACGAGCCGGCACACCGTGTCGGGGTCGGCGCTTACCAGTGGCTCCTTGCCGACCACCACACGCATCAGGCCAATTCCCAGCAGCCACGACAGCGCCAGATCGCCCCGCAGGGAGCCGGTATCGGACTCGGAGAGCGTGGCGAGCACCGCCGCGTACTCCTCTCCCAGCCCCCGCAGCGCATCCGCGATCTCGTCGCTGCCGCCGATGGAGCGCAGGCACACCTCCAGCGAGCGGTCGGCGCCTTCCCTGCCGCCGGCCAGCATGCCGCGCAGGGCGACCTCGAACAGCCGCTCGGCCGGAGTGGTGCGCAGCTGCTCATGGCCGCCACGTGCCATCACCTCCCCGAACAGGGCTTTCTTCGAGCCGAAGTAACGGAACAACAGGGCCTGATTGACCCCGGCGCGGTCCGCGATGTCGCGGACCGTCGCCCGTTCGTAGCCACGCTCCGCGAACAGCCCCGACGCGGCGTCGAGCAACCGCAGGCGCGTGCCCTGTGCGTCCCGGCGGGATGCGCTCGCCGCGCCGTGCTGCGGGGTATCCGCCATCGCCAGCTCCTCTCGTTGGCCCGTCAGGATGACGGCCACAATGCATCGTTGACCGCCCCGAGGAGGGCGGCCTACCTTTTGTAAGCAGGTGCTTACACAAGGGAGGTCACCATGACCACAGCCGACACAGCACCCCTCTCCTACCCCTTCAATGTCGCCGAGAGCCTCGAGCTCTCCGAAGAGTACGAACAGGCCCGCAACCGCCCCGGGCTGCTGAAGGTGCGGATGACGTACGGCGAGCCGGCCTGGCTCGTGACCCGGTACGCCGAGGCCCGGTTCGTCCTCGGCGATCAGCGCTTCAGCCGCGCCGAGGGCGTCCGTCACGACGAGCCCCGCCAGTCCGAAGGCCGTCGCGACAGCGGCATCCTGGGCATGGACCCGCCCGATCACACCCGGCTGCGCACGCTGGTGGCCAAGGCGTTCACCGTCCGCCAGGTCGAGAAGCTCCGGCCGCAGGTCAAGCAGCTGGCGCACGAGATGCTCGACGAGCTGGCGGCGGCCGGTCCGCCCGCCGATCTCGTGGACCGCTACGCGCTGCCCATCCCCGTCGCGGTGATCTGCCGGCTGCTCGGGGTGCCGGCCGAGGACCGGCCGCGGTTCCGGGTGTGGAGCGACGCCGCGCTGTCGACGAGTTCCCTCACCGCGGAGCAGTTCGACGCCAATCAGGAAGAACTCCGCTCCTATATGCGGCAGTTGATCGAGGAGCATCGGCGGGCGCCCCAGGACGACCTGATGACGGCGCTCATCGACGCCAGGGATGTCAACGACCGGCTGTCCGAACTCGAACTCGTCGACCTGTGCGTCGGGATCCTGGTCGCCGGGCACGAGACCACCGCCACCCAGATCCCCAACTTCGTGCTCGCGCTGCTCGATCACCCGGGCCAGCTCGCCCTGCTGCGCGAACAGCCGGAGCTGATCGGCGGGGCCGTGGAGGAACTGCTGCGGTTCGTCCCGCTCGGCAGTGGTGCGAGCCAGCCCCGTTACGCGACGGAGGACGTCGAGGTCGGCGGGACCCTGGTACGGGCCGGCAGCCCGGTCCTGGTCGCGGTGGGCGCGGCCAACCGGGACGCACTGCGCTTCGATTCTCCGGGGACGCTGGACATCTCCCGGGGCGTGAACCAGCACCTCGGGTTCGGGCACGGGGTCCACCACTGCCTGGGCGCGCCGCTGGCCCGGCTGGAACTCCAGGAGGCGCTCCTCGCCCTGATCACCCGGTTCCCGGAACTGCGGCTGGCGGGCGATGTGGTGTGGAAGAGCGAGATGCTGGTGCGCGGTCCGCGGGTCATGCCGGTGGGGTGGTGACCCGATGACCTGGCAGGTGGAGATCGATCCCCGGCAGTGCATGGCCTCCGGCTCCTGCGCCGCCGTCGCGCCGGACCTCTTCGCCCTGGACGGCGAGCACGCCCGTCCGCTGACGGAGCGGATCGACGAGGACGAGCGGGCGTTGGACGCGGCCGATGTCTGTCCGGCCGGCGCCATCACCGTCCGGGACGGTGAGAACGTCGTCGGGCCCCGGCCCTAGGCGCGGCGGCAACGGCGGTACGGCAGCAACAGCGGTGGTAACGGCGGCGCGGGAAGCGACGGCGGTGACCGGCGGGGCGTGGCAGGAGCCACGCCCCGTTTCGCGTTCCCCCTTCCCGGTCCGCTCACGATTCCGCCCCGGGCCCGCTCCCGTTCCGGGTCCGCTCACGACTCCGCTCCCCGCTGCGGCTGCTCCCCGTTCGGGCACCGAGGGGCAGGTCGGGGCCCCTCTCGTTCCGTGGTGGGGCAGGGGTGCGACGATGGGCCTGTCATGGTTGCGGGGCAGGTTCTCAGGGGGCTACGGGCCGCGGTGTTCGCGGCGGTCTGTGTGCTGCTCGCCGCACTGGGGCACATGGTGATGTCGGATGCCGTGGTACCCCCGTGGATGCTGCTCGCCGCCTGGGCGGGGACCGCGGCCGGTGCCTGGTGCTGTGCGGCCCGGGAACGCGGGCCGGTGTGGGTGGGGTTGCTGACCGTCGGCACCCAGGCCGCCCTGCACAGTGCCTTCTCGTTCGGCCAGGCGGTAGCCGGTGGCGGCGACCGCTCCCTCGCGCGCCAGTGGGCCCGGACCTTGCTGTGCGGGGCGGACGGGACACAGTTCTCCGGCCGTGACGGCGCCCAGCTGTTGCAGCTGATGCGTCAGCAGATGGCGGCCATGCCCTCGTCGGACCCTGCGCACCCTGTGCAGGACATGGGCGGCATGGAGTCCATGCAGCACATGGGGCACATGGGCGGCATGGCCCACAGCGCTCAGATGCCGGGGATGCACGGCAGCGCCACCGGCATGCTGGCGGCCCACCTGCTGGTCGCCCTGCTCAGCGCGGCGTGGCTGTGGGGCGGCGAACGGGCGGCGTTCCGGCTCGTACGGAGCGCGTCGGCCCGGCTGTTCGCGCCGTTGGTCCTCGTCCTGCGGATCCTGCTGCCCGATCCGCGGCCCGCCGTCCGCGCCGCTCGTCAGGAGCCGCGGCGTGCGGTGCGGCAGTTGCTGCTGGCGTATACGAGGTCGTTGCGGGGTCCCCCGCGGGAGCCGGCTGTCGGCTGACAGCCCGGTCGCATTCCCGAGCCGGTGGACGGGCGGGCGCTGAGCGCGCACGCCGGCGTCCCGGCTCCGACTTCACCGGTCCCCGCCGCGCGCGGCGACCGGATCATGCGAAGGACTCCAGATGATGATCCATGTCCGGATGCCGGTGGCACTGCTGCCCGCGTCCGTTCCCGGCGCACCGGCCGACGGCGGCGGGCGTCCGCCGGCCACCGCGTCAACCGGCCCGTTTGCCGCCCGTGTCCGCCGTGCCGGAACCTGTCGCTCCCGGTCCCGCGGCGGCCGAACGCAGCCGCGCGAGCAGCGCATCGGCGGCCGCCGGGTCGCCTTCGGGGTACCCGGCGGCGCGGTCGAGGCCGGCCGTCAGGGCTCGTGCCCGTGCGTCCCACCGTCGGCAGTCCCGGCAGCCGGCCAGGTGGTCGTCGAGCCGGCCGGGGGTGACGCCGGGTGGCAGTTCCTCGCCGTCGAGGCGGGCGGAGAGTGCCGTACGGATGCGCGAGCAGTGCATGCGTCCATCCTCCCCGAAGCACGGCTGCGCGGCGAGGGGCGGTCGCGGTATGCGGGATGACGAGGCGGTGACGGGCTGGGCGCTGGCCGCCCGTACCGGGGACGAGCGGGCCGTCGAGCAGTTCGTGCGGGCCACCCAGCTCGATGTGCGGCGCTATGTGGCGCATCTCAGCGGTGATCCGCAGGCGACCGACGACCTGGTGCAGGACACCTATGTGCGGGCGCTGCGCAGCCTGCCGCGGTTCGAGGGCCGGTCGTCGGCGCGTACCTGGCTGCTGACCATCGCCCGGCGGGTCGTGGCGGACCGTATCCGTTCCCACGCGGTGCGGCCCCGGCTGGCGGCGACGGACGACTGGCAGACGGCCGCGGAGCGGGTGCAGCCGCGCGGTGTGCCGGGATTCGACGAGGGCGTGGCGCTGGCCGAACTGCTGGCGGCGCTGGCGCCGCAGCGGCGGGAGGCGTTCGTGCTCACCCAGTTGCTGGGGCTGCCGTACGCGGCGGCGGCCGGGGTGATGGGCTGCCCCGTGGGGACCGTGCGGTCCCGGGTGGCGCGCGCCCGCGAGACGCTGGTCGCGCTGCTGACGGAGGCGGAGCGTCCCGAACCGGCCGCCGAGTCGCGCGTCTACGCGGACGCGGTGGCCTGACGGACCCGCGACGCGGGAGAGCGACGGGGCTCATGGACGGGCGCAAGGGCCGGTCCATGAGCCCCGTGGCGTGTGGCGCCGACGGGCTCAGCCGCCGGGACGTACCGCCCTGGCCCGTACGGTCCGCGGCGGGCTGTCGCGGAAGTGCAGTGTGAAGGTGAGCCGGTCGCCGGGCGCGAGCCGCGGCGGCGGGCTGACCATGACGTCCAGGGTGGTCGGCGTCATGGTCAGGGCGTCGCCCGCCGGGACGGTGGCGCCGCGGACCATCGCCATGCTGCGGGCGTTGTGCCCGATGTCGACGGTGCGGCTGAGCATCGCGCGGTGGCCGGCGGGGCCGGTGACACCCGTCAGGACGTCGTCGGCGCCGCCGGTGTTGCGCAGGGTGAAGAACGCGGCGGTGGCCTCCGTTCCCGAGGGGATCAGCACCCGGCCCTCGGGGATGCTCAACCGCGCGGGCCTGCCCGCGTTGCCGGCGGCGGTCCATGCGGTGAGCACGCCGAGGGTCACCAGAGCGGTGAGCAACGGGACGACGACGGACGGGACGGACGGCCGATTCATGAGGTCTCCCCCTGGGGGCGGGGCCGGCGGCCGTGCGGGCGGCGGGCCGGCCCTTCCGGCCGCCAGGCGCGCAGCCGGAGGCTGTTGCCCACGACGAGCAGTGAGCTGGCGGACATGGCGGCGGCCGCCAGCATCGGGCTGAGCAGACCGACGGCGGCGAGCGGCACGGTGACGAGGTTGTAGCCGAAGGCCCAGACGAGGTTGCCGCGGATGGTGCCCAGGGTGCGCCGGGCCAGGCGTACGGCGTCGGGGACGGCCTGGAGGTCCTCGCGTACGAGGGTGACATCGGCGGCGCCGATCGCGGCGTCGGTGCCGCTGCCCATGGCGATGCCGAGGTCGGCTAGGGCGAGGGCCGCCGCGTCGTTGACGCCGTCGCCGACGACGGCGACCCGGCAGCCCTGCTCCTTGAGGGTGGTGACGAGGGCGGCCTTGTCCTCGGGGCGGGCCGCGGCGTGGACCTCGGTGATGGCGAGATGGCCGGCCACCGCGCGGGCGGTGGCGGCGCGGTCGCCGGTGGCCAGGACCGGCCGCAGCCCCAGGCGGCGCAGATGGTCGACGGCACGGTAGCCGTCGGGGCGGAGGGTGTCGCCGACCGCGAGGACGGCCTCCGGGGTGCCGTCGACGGTGACGAGGACGGCGGTGTGACCGGCCGTCTCGGCGGTGTGCACCGCTTCCGGCAGCGGGGCGGGCAGGCCGGTGAGGTCGCCGGGCCGGGTGACCTCCACCCGGTGTCGGTCGGCCGTGCCGTGGACGCCGTATCCGGGTGTGGCACCGAAGTCCGCTACGGGCGGCAGCTGTCGGTCCGGCAGTCGCGCGGCGGCGAAGGCGCCGATCGCACCGGCCAGCGGGTGTTCGGAGCCCTGCTCGACGACGGCGGCCAGCCGCAGCGCCTCGGTGGCGTCGAGGCCGCCGGTGCGCGCGGTGAGGGCGGTGACGCTCATCCGGCCGGTGGTGAGGGTGCCGGTCTTGTCGAGGACGACGGTGTCGATGCGGCGCAGCCGCTCCAGCGCCTCCGGGCCGCGGACCAGGATCCCGAGCTGGGCGCCCCGGCCGGTGGCGGCCAGCAGCGCGGTCGGGGTGGCCAGCCCCAGCGCGCAGGGGCAGGCGACGACGAGGACCGCCACCGCCGCGGTGATCGCGGACTGCGGGTCGGCCCCGGCGCCGAGCCAGAAGCCCAGGACGGTGACCGAAACGGTCAGTACGGCGGGGACGAAGACGGCCGCCACGGCGTCGGCGAGACGCTGGACCTTGGTCTTGCCGGTCTGGGCGTCCTCGACGAGCCGGGTGATCCGGGCGAGTTGGGTGTCGGCGCCCACCGCGTCGGCCCGTACCTCCAGTAGACCGCCCGAGTTGACCGCGCCGCCGACGACGCTCTCGCCCGGACCGGCCTCGACGGGGCGGCTCTCCCCGGTGATCAGGGACATGTCCAGGGCGGAGCGGCCCTCGACGACGGTGCCGTCGGTGGCGACCCGTTCGCCGGGACGGACCAGGAAGCGGTCCCCGGCCCGCAGCCGGTCCACCGGGATGCGCCGCTCGCCGTCGGCCGTCCGCACGGCGACGTCCTTGGCGGCGAGTTCGGCCAGGGCGCGGAGCGCGGCCCCGGTGCCGCGCCGGGCCCTGGCCTCCATCCGCCGCCCGGCCAGCACGAACAGCGGTACGCCGACGGCGGCTTCCAGGTAGAGGTGCGCGGCCCCGTCGCCGGCGGCCGGCAGCAGGCTGAACGGCATCGTCATACCGGGCGCCCCGGCCCCGCCGAGGAACAGCGCGTAGGCGGACCAGCCGAAGGAGGCGACGACGCCGAGCGAGACCAGGGTGTCCATGGTGGCCGCGCCGTGCCGCAGACCACGCAGCGCACGGGCGTGGAAGGGAGCGGCGCCCCATACGGCGACGGGCGCGGCGAGCACGAAGCACAGCCACTGCCAGTCGCGGAACTGCCAGCCGGGCACCATCGACAGGACCAGGACGGGGAGCGAGAGCACCGCGGTCACCAGCAGCCGGTGCCGCTCGGCGCGGGCGGCGTCGCCCTCGTCGTCCGGGCGGTCGGCGGGCGACGGCGGGTCGTCCGGGTCCGGCGCGGGGGCGGGCTCGTGGGGCTGTGCGGTGAATCCGGCCGCCTCGACGGTGGTGACGAGGTCGGTGACGGACACCGCCGCGGGGTGGCTGACCGTCGCCCGGCCGGTGGCGAGGTTCACCGAGGCGGCGACGCCGTCCAGTCGGCCGAGCTTCTTCTCGACCCGGCCCACACAGGCGGCGCAGGTCATCCCGCCGACCGTGAGGGTGGTGGTGAGGGGCGGGGCCGGTGCGGCGGGAGGGGGCGACGACGGGGGTCCGGGCCGGGGCTGCGAGGTCATCGCGGTGCTCCCCCCGTCACCGGGCGGGGGGCCGCGCCGCCCATGCCGTGCATACCGCCCATGCCCCCGTCGTCGGCGGGCGCGCCGCCTCCCGTACGGGTGCCGCCCGCCGGGTGCAGATCCGGGGCCACCGGACCGGCGGCGGCACCGGCCGCGTACGACAGCGTGCCGAGCAGCGCCAGCAGCACGAGGAAGCCGAGGACCGACCGGGCGGGCAACAGCCGTGGGACGGCCTTGCCGAGAGGGGGCCGACTGCGATCGGCCGGGGAGCGGGACATCGCGTCATCGTGGCAGGCGGAAGCGGCGCCGGGCGGGCGATCCGGGGCTCGTCGGAGGGTGAGGTTCATCCCGTTCCCGGGCCGGAACTCACCGGCCTCCGGGCCCGACTAACTGGGTTTGGTCGGCGGCCTGTCGACTGGTTCCGGGAGACCTTCCCGGGGGGCTCTTCGGCCGGCTCCGACCACGCCCGCGAACCCCTCTCGGGCACCCTCTCCGCCGCCCCGTCGCCCTCCCGGCCGTCTCCCGGTCACCGTCCGTTCGAATTCCCCGGCCTTGGCGGGAACTCGACGCGCCCCGCGCACGACCTCTCCAACGCCGCGCCGTCCGGGCGCGGTTCGTCGTCGACCGGCGCCCGTTGAGGAGGACACCGTGTCCAGATCGCCCGAACCCGTAGAGCTGTACGGGCCGGAGTACACCCGCGACCCCTATCCCCTGTACGCCGAGCTGCGCGAGCGCGGCCCGGTCCACCGGGTGCGCTTCCCCAGCGGGGTGTGCGCCTGGCTGGTCACCGGCTACGAAGCCGCCCATCAGGCGCTGACCGACCCCCGGCTGGGCAAGCACCATGCGCGGGGCAACGCGGCCTGGCGGGCCCGCGCCTCGATCATGCCCGAGCCCCAGCACTCCCAGCTCCAGGTGCATCTGCTCCACCAGGACCCGCCGCGGCACACCGCGCTGCGCCGCCTGATCACCGAAGCCTTCGCACCGCAGCGGGTCGAGAGGCTCCGCCCCCGGTTCCAGGCGATGGCCGATGCCCTGCTCGACGGGCTCCCGGACGCCGGCGAGGCCGAGCTGATCGAGGTCTTCGCCGGGCGCTTCCCGTTTCAGGTGCTGGCCGAAGTGATCGGACTTCCCGCGGAGTTCGCGGAGCGTTTCGACCGGGACTGGGGCAAGGTCGTCCAGCCCGTGGGGCCGTCGGACCCCGCCCGCCCGGCGTACGAGGCGCGGCTGCGCGGACTGCAGCAGTACATCGCCGATCTCGTCGTCCACAAGCGCGGTGAGCGGGGCGAGGATCTGCTCTCCCGGCTGGTGACCGCCCGCGACGACGGCCGGATCGGTCAGGAGGAGCTGGATTCGATGATCTTCCAGCTGCTGGTCGCCGGACAGGAGCCGGTCACCCACCAGATCGGCACGGCTCTGGTCACCCTGCTGCGCCACCCCGGCCACCTGGCGACGCTGGCCGGCCGTCCGGAGCTGCTGCCCCGTGCCGTCGAGGAGCTCCTGCGCTATGACAGCGCCTTCGAGCTGACGACGTGGCGGTTCTTCGCCGAGGACACCGACCTGCACGGGACGCGGATCCCGGCGGGCGACTCCGTCATCGTGGCGCTGTCCGCGGCCCATCGCGACGCCCGGCAGTTCCCCGACCCCGACGCCCTGCACTTCGACCGCACCCCCAACCCGCATCTCGCCTTCGGGCACGGCATCCACTTCTGTCCCGGCGCCGCGCTCGCCAGGACCGAGCTGCAGATCGCCCTGGGCACTCTGCTGAGGCGGCTGCCGGACCTGCGGCCGGCCGTCCCGGACGACGAGCTGAGCTGGATCCCGGCGGTACTGGCGCGCGGTGTCGAGCGGCTGCCGGTGGCCTACGGCGCGCCGGCCGGCTGTCCGGTCGCGCACGGGCCGGATGCCGCGTGCTGACCAGCCCGGCCCGGCCGCGTACCGGCCCGCCCGCCGGTCACCCGGCCGGCGGCGCGGCGGTACTCGCCGAGCTCCTGCCGTACCGCCGCACCCTGGACACCGGCCACACCGGCCACGGGGACTTCCCCGACGCCTTCCCCGCCCAACTGCAGCAGCTCGCCGCGCCCGTGGCGGCGGGCGAGCCGCTCGTCCTCACCCTCCCCGGCTTCCCCTGCAAGTCGCCGAACCCGGCCAAGGTGCTCGGTCACCTCCCCGACGAGGGCGAACGGCTGGCGCTGCGCTTCCTGGACGCCCTGTGTGCCCGGATCGAGGCCGTCCACCCGCCCGGGGCCCGAGTGGTGATCTGCTCGGACGGGCATGTCTTCAGCGATCTCATCCGGGTGCCCGACCGCGACATCGATGCCTACGCCGACGCCCTGCGCGCCATGATCCACGACGAGGGCCTGACCCGCCTGGACGTCTTCGACCTGCGCGAGGTCTACGGACGGCGGCTGTCGCACGATGCCAAACGGGCCCTGGTCCACGCGCACCACGCCCCCGCCCTGGAGGCCCTGCGGTCCCTGACGCGCAGCGACGAACCGACCCGCCGCCTGTACCAGGGCATCACCCGCTTCCTCTTCGAGGACTCCGCCTCGTTCACGGGCACCCGCTCGGCGCTGCAGCGCGACTGCCGGCGCCGCGCCTACGGAGTGATGCAGCGCAGCCGCGCCTGGGGCGACCTGGTCGGCGCGCACCACCCGGGCGCCTTCCGGCTCTCCATCCATCCGCAGCCCCGGGGCTCGGCCAAGTTCGGCATCCGACTGCTGGATGCGCCCGATGTGTGGATGACGCCCTGGCACTCCTGCGTGCTCGAACACCGCGACGGACGGCGGGAGTTGCTGCACCGGACGGATGCCGAGCGGCGCGGCCGGCTGGTGCGTCGCCAGGGGCGGCCGAGCCACTTCGTGACCGGGTGACGAAGGGGGCACCCGCCCCGGCCCCGGTCATGCCTCACGGCCGGGGCGTGCCGCGCCCCTGGCCGGGGCGGCGAGCGGGGGCGGCAGGTGCGCCGGTCCCCCGCCGCCGACAGGGCCGTGGCACCGCCACCGATCGCCACCGATAGAGCAGTGGCGCCGCCGCCCCGGTCGGCGAACCGGTCACCCGTCCCCGGCGGGGAACGACTCCCCCGCGGACAACGGCTCCCGGTGGTCGAAGGCGATCAACGGGTCGCCGGTGAGCGGATGTTCGGTCACCGCGGCCCGCACCCCGAACACCTCGGCCAGCAGCCGTGGCGTCAGCACCTCGCGGGGCGTGCCGGACGCCACCACCCGCCCGGCGTGCAGCACATGCAGCCGGTCGCACAGGGCGGCGGCCGCGTTCAGATCGTGCAGGGAGATCAGCGTCGTACGGCGCTGCGCCCGCAGCAGCGCGAGCAGCTCGACCTGGTGCCGTACGTCGAGGTGGTTGGTGGGCTCGTCCAGTACCAGCACCTGAGGGTCCTGGGCGAAGGCCCGTGCCAGCAGCGCGCGTTGGCGCTCGCCCCCGGACAGGGCGGAGAACCGGCGGGCGCCCTGCCCGGCCATTCCGACGGCGGCGAGGGCGCCGGCCACCCGCTCCCGGTCGGTGCGGTCGTCACCCGCGAAGGCCCGCTTGTAGGGCGTTCGGCCCATCGTCACCACCTCGCGTACGGTCAGCTCGAAGTCGCTGCCGCGCTCCTGCGGCAGCGCGGCGACCCGGCGTGCGGTCTGCCCCGGTGTGAGCGTGCGCAGGTCGTCCCCGGCCAGCAGCACCCGGCCCGCGGTGGGCCGCAGATGCCGGTACACGGTCCGCAGCACGGTCGACTTCCCGCTGCCGTTGGGGCCGACCAGCCCGGCGATCTCGCCGTCCGCCGCCATCAGGCGCACTCCGGCCACGACGTCGCGGCTCGCGTAGCCGACGTGCAGATCCTCGATCTCGACGTTCACCGGCCCGCCTCCATCCGCCGGTCCAGGATGAACAGCAGGGCGGGCGCCCCGATCATCGCGGTGACGACCCCCACCGGCAGCTCCTGGGAGTCCATCGCCGTACGGCACACGACGTCCACCACGATCAGCAGCAGCGCCCCGGTCAGCGCGGACAGCGGCAGCAGTCTGCGGTGGTCGCCGCCGACGACCAGCCGGCACAGGTGCGGCACCATCAGGCCCACGAAGCCGACGGCTCCGGAGACCGCGACCAGTACGCCGGTCAGCAGGCTGGTCACCACGAACAGCTCCCGGCGCAGCCGGGTGACGTCGACGCCCACCCCGGCCGCGGTCTCATCGCCCATGATCAGCGCGTTCATGGCACGGGCCCGCGCCTGGAGGGCCACCAGCCCGGCGGCGACCGCGGCCACCGGCAGCCACAGCACGTCCCAGGTGGCCCCGCTCAGGCTGCCCATCAGCCAGAACAGCACGCTACGGGTCTGCTGTTCGTCGCCGGCCTGGAGTACGAGGTAACTGGTGAAGCCGGACAGGAACTGCCCGATGCCGACGCCGGCCAGCACCAGGCGCAGCGGCGAGAAACCCCCGCCGCGCCGGGCCATGCACCACACCAGCGCGAACGAGGCGAGCGCGCCGGCGAACGCCGCCGCCGACAGTCCCAGGCCCAGGACACCGCCCGCGCCGGCGCCCAGCACGATGGCGGCGACCGCGCCGAGCGAGGCGCCGTTGGAGATGCCCAGCAGGTAGGGGTCCGCCAGCGGATTGCGCACCAGCGCCTGGGTCGCCGTTCCCACCAGCCCCAGCCCCGCTCCCACCAGCGCCGCCAACAGGGCCCGGGGCACGCGCAGTTGCCACACGATCAGGTCGTCGGTGCCCGGCCGGGCCGGCGCCCCGCCGAGCCGCCGGAACACCACCGACCAGACGTGTGCGGGCGCGATATCGGTAGAACCCAGGGAGACCGCCGCGGTCAGGGCCACCACCACGGCGATGCCGAGCCCCGCGGCGAGCAGGCCGGCGGGCGGGGTGCGGCGCGCGGACCGCTCGGCCCGCTCCTCGTGCCCGTCCGGCTCGGCGACGGCCGCTGCCCTCACCGTGCCGCCTTGAACCGGTCGGGGTGGAGGGTGCGGGCGATCTCCTCGACGGTGTCCGCGTTGCCGACGCCGGCGATCGTCGTACGCTCCGAGCCGATCCGCAGGAACTTCCCGTTGCGCACGGCGGCGAGCCCCTTGGTGGCGGGAAAGCGCTTCAGGAACGCCGCGGCCTCGTCGAAGGCCTTGGCGTTGGCCGCGGCGTCGCCCCGGTTGCGCACCCCGAGCTGGATCCAGTCCGGGTCCTTGGCGACCACGTCCTCCCAGGAGACCGGCTTGAAGTCCCCGTCGCAGCCGTCGAAGACATTGCGCGCCCCGGCCTGCCCGATCACGGCGTTGGCGACCTGCTTGCGGCAGACGGCGACCGGCTGCTTGGTGCCCGCGTCGTAGTCGAAGAAGAAGTACGTCGGCCGCTTGCCGGGGGCGAGACCGCCCACCGCCCTGTGCACCTTGTCGGTCTTCGCCCGCATCCCCGCCACCAGTGCGTCCGCCCGCCGGGAGGTGCCGGTCACCGCGCCCAGCCGCTTGATGTCGCCCTCCACGCCGGACAGGTCGCGCTGGGGCTTCTCGGCCATCGGTGCGCAGGCGGTGGACGCCAGGTAGAGGTGCTTGATGCCCGCCGCGGTGAACTCCTCCTCGGTCGGCGCGTCACCGGCCCGGCCCATGGTGTTCATCGACGCGAAGGTGTCGATGTAGAGGTCGGCGCCCGAGCCGAGCAGCTTCTCCTTGGGGATCACGGACTTCGCCAGCACCGGCACCTTCCGGGCCTGCGCGCCCAGGGCGCCGGGCAGGGCGCCCTCGTGGGGCGGGAACCCGGTCCCGATGACCCGGTCGCCCGCGCCCAGCCGCAACAGCGTCTCCAGGGCGGCGGCATTACTGGTGACGATCTTGCGCGGCGCGGACCGGAAGGTGGTGGTGACGCCCTTGCAGTCGGCGACCTTCACCGGAAAGCCCGGCTCGCGGGCGCCCTTGTCCGTGCCCGTGTCCGAGCCCGTGCCGCTCCCGCCGCATGCGGTGGCGGCCAGCGCGACGACCACCGCGACACCGCACAACTTCCCAGGACGCATGACGCTTCTCCCCTATTCCTCACCAGCCGGCGCACCGGCCGTTTCACCCGCCGCCGCAGCGGCCGAAGGGCCGCAGGCGCGACCCGGCACAGGTAGTCGGGCGGGCGGCGGGGGCGGTTCCGGACCCCGGCGTCTTTTCCGGCGGGGCCGGGCGGCCGAGCCCCGCCGCCGCGGCCCCGGCGGCTGCCCGAAGGGAAAGCGGAGGACGACGACGGGGCTTCAGGGCGACGCAGCACAGCGGCACCGGGAGGCGGTTGATGACGACGGGTGCGCCCGGCACGACCGGGTCGGCCGAGGGGGCAGGCGTGGCCGGCAGCTCCGCCGCCTAATGGTTCACCGGAGTGGTGCCATCGGTTTCTCAGCACGGGGTGTGAACGGAGCCAGCGCGGTGGGCTGCACCGCGGCGGCTGCGGCCGAGCCGCGCAGCAGCTCGGTCAGGTTGTGGGGGTGTGCCTGCTCCGTGGTCGGAGTCGCTGCTGTGATGCGGTCCAGCCGGAAGCCCCGGCCGGCCAGTCGCGTGCGGCACCAGGCGATGAGGTACCACCGGCCGTCGACGGTGAGCAGTCCGGCCGGTTCCACCATGCGGTTGCTTTCGCGTCCTGCCGCGTCGGTGTAGGACAGCTGCAGGACCGTGTTGGTGGTGAGGGCCTGTTCCACCGCGGTGCGGACCGTGGCGTCGGAGGGCGCGGGCAGCGCGACGATCCGGGTGGCCAGTTCCTGTGCCGCCGCTGAGACGGGGCCGGTCATCGAGGCCACCATCTTCTGGGCCGCCGTGCGGGCCGCCCCGGCGTACGGGGCGAAGACATCGGTCGCGGCGAGGGCGACGGCCAGGGCCGAGGCTTCCTCAGCGGTGAAGTGGATCGGGGGCAGGGTCATGGCCGGGTCGATCGACCAGCCCCCGCCGCGTCCCGGTGTCGTGCGCACCGGGACGCCGGTCTCCATCAGTGCCTGGAGGTCGCGCTGCACCGTGCGCGTGCTCACCTCGAAGCGCGCGGCGAGCGCCGCGACCGTCAGCGGCTGCGGCGCGACTGCGCGCAACTCTTCCACCAGCGCATACAGCCGGGCTGTGCGGTTCATGCCGGCGACGCTACAGGCCCGTGGTGGACAGGAAGTCCCGTTCGCGTCGCAGCTCCCGTTCGGTGATGGTCAGCGGGAAGAGGGTGAAGCCGTGCATGGCGCCGGCGACGACATCCAACTGCACGGGCGCGCCCGCCGCCTGCCACCGTTGGGCCAGGAACAGCGAGTCGTCCCGCAGCGGATCTTCGCTGCCGACGACGATCCGGGCGGGCGGCATGCCGACAAGGTCGGCGAACAGCGGTGAGACCTCCGGATCACGGCGCTGTTCCCCGTCCATGCCAGGGGTGACCAGCTCATAGGTCCGCCGCAGTGTGTCGGTATTGCTCAGCAACCGCTTGGAGCCGAACGATCGCTGGCTTGGTGTCATCGACAGGTCGTAGGGGCCAAAGAGCAGGTGGGCGGCCCGGAATGCGCCGGTGATGTCGGGCCGGTCGCGAAGGCGCAGCAGTGTCACGACGCTGAGGTGGGCACCGGCCGATTCCCCGCCGATCAGCAGCCGCTCGGTGCCGAACTCGGTCGCGGCGTGCCTCACCAGCCACCGTGCGGCGGCTTCGCAGTCGTCGGGTCCGGCGGGGAAGGGGTGTTCCGGTGCGAGGCGGTAGTCCACGCTGACCACGGCAAGCCGGGTCTGCTCGGCGAGTCGCCACAGTCTTTCGTCCTGCCCGTCCGCGGAGCCGAACATCCAGCCGCCTCCGTGGAAGTGCAGGTACACGCCGTCAACGTGCTCCGGCACGAAGACTCGTACCTTCACCCCGCCCTCAACGACGCGGTCTTGGCCCTGCGGCAGTCGCACCGGTGGCGTGTCGCCGCCGAGCCGGTTGCGCCGCAGGGCGGCCAGCAGGGTTGCACTGGGCGTCTCGTCGCGCGCCGGGCGGCTCGCGGCCGTGGCCTCGAACTGCTCGTTGAATGCCAGGGTCTCGGCCAGGCAGTCCTCATCGGTGATCGTCATGCGTCGACCATCGCAGCCGTCCGCGACAACACCCTGTCACCGTTCACCGGTGAACCACGTCACATTCCTGTTGTCCTTCCTGCGGCACCACCATCCGCCCCTGCTCGTGCCAACCCCTGCTGCGTGCCGTCTAGTCCGCGGCGCCGGAGGCCGTCCGGAGGTCGACGTTCCAGTCCAGCTGGCGGGTCAGCGTGTCGTCACCGGGGCGCTGAGGGGACGGGGCCCGGCCGGTGCGCGACGGGGTGCGGGTGCCGCGGGAGATCTCTCCGCTGGCGGTGATGTTGTGCTCCACGCGCGGGCGGCGGCAGGTCTCGTAGAGGGAGAGTGCGCTGTCCAGGTCGGGGGTGTCCCGCAGGGACTTGGCGAGGATGACGGCGTCCTCCAGCGCCATCGAGGCTCCCTGCCCCGTCGCCGGTGAGGCCGCATGCGCGGCGTCACCGATGATCAGCGTCCGTCCGGAGCGCCAGGGCGTTCCCAGGGGGATCTCGGTGGCGTTGGTGGCCATGATGCCGTCCGTGGACGCCGCGACGATGCGCGCCGCGGGGGTGGCGTCCTTGCCCAGGGTCTCGACGAGTTGCTCCCGCCGGCGGGAGGGCGTGGGGTGGGCGAGTTCATCGGCGGGGACGGCTGGACCGGCGACGCGGCCGAACCAGTACGTCTCCCCGGCCGGCGAGACCGCGTAACCGAAGGCAGCGGCGCTGCCCCGCACCATCGTGATGTGCCCCGTGTCCTGCGCCACCGGGGTGCCGGGCGTGTAGCCGTAGAAGACGCTCTGCCCCGCGTAGACGGGCTCCGCGCCGGGGGCGATCGACCGCCGCAGGGCCGAGTTCAGGCCGTCCGCGCCGATGAGCAGGTCTCCGGTCGCGGCGCTGCCGTCGGCGAAGCGTGCGGTCGCCTTGTCCGGGCCGTTCTCGACGGACACCAGCCGCGCCCCGTGCGAGAGGCCGATGCCCCGGCGGACGACCTCGGCCTGCAACGCGGCGTTCAACTCGCCACGGCGCAGGCACCGGTACCGCAGGCGCGTGTCGTCGGCCTCCCCCAGCGGCACGTGGGCCACCTCGCCGCCCCGGTCGTCGAGAACGCGCATCGAGCGCAGGGGGAAGCCGATCGCGGTGACCGCATCCGAGGCGTCGAGCTGCGCCAGCGCGCGCATACCGTTGCTCGCCAGGGTCAGGAACGCCCCGATGTCCTCGGCGGTGTCGGAATGCGCCTCGTGCACGGCGACGTCGAATCCCGCCTTGTGCAGGGCCAGCGCGGTCGCCGTACCCGCGATCCCGCCGCCGATGACCACTATGCGTGTCACGTGTGCCACTCCGTTCCTCTGCGCAGGCCCCCTCGGGCATCCAGGTCAATGATGTACCCGGCCGGCCGGGCCCGTTGTGAACTCTGGGAGAGGGAAGGGCCGGATGTGCGGGGCGGGAGGTCTGGGCGGGAGTGGCCTGCCCCGGGCCCGTCGCGCACGGCCGGCGCACCGTCAGCTCCGCGGTCTGCCCGCTCCTGAGGCGTGACGATCGGGAAGGCGGGGTCGGGCTCGTCCGGCAGGGCGCCGAAGGTGAGGAGGGCCCGGGGGTCGCCGTCGAGGGTGACCGTGATGACGCAGGGGTCGAGGCGTGCGAGGAAGCCGCGGTCGGCGTCGGCGAAGTCCTGGGCGTCGTCCGGGGCGGGCGGCTGGTCGTGACGGGCGGTCGGCCCGCTGTGCTCCCTGTGCTCCGCTGTGCTCATGGCGGCGATTGTGGTCCGGTCCGCGACGCCGGGTCATGGTGAGGCAGCACAGTGTCGGCGGTCATCCGTCACAAGGCGGCGCCCGCGCGCCGGTCAGGGATCGAGGCCGCTGCCCTGCGGGCCGTAGAGATCCAGCAGGCGGACGCGGGTGTCGTGCAGCCGGTCGGCCACCGTTTCGGCCACATAGCGGTACATCGCCCGGCCGAGGATGGGATCGGACTCGCACAGGGCGCGGACCACCTTGGCGTCGAACTCCACGGCCTCGACCGGGCCCACGGTCTCCGCGCCGAAGTGCCACAGATAGGGCGGGAACAGCCAGGACCAGCCGAGCAGTTCGTCCCGGCCGAGCGTCTCGACGACCGCGGCGCGGCGCCCGGGGACCCGCTGGTCGAGGACGACCTGTCCGCTGCGGATGATCCAGAAGTGGTCCGCTCTGTGGCCCTCCTCGAAGAGGCGGGTGGCGCGCGGCAGCGACACCTCGACGGCGATGTCGGTCAGGCGCCGGCGCCGGTCGGGCGGCATCGCATGGAACAGGTGTCTGCTGGTGGCCATCGCGTCCTCCGCTCGCTGACTGCACGATATGCGGAGGTCTGCGGGGATTGCGGGAAGGCTCGGCCGGGCGGGGCGACGACGGGGAACTCCGGTGGCGTCAGGTCAGCTGGCGCCGTACCAGATCGTGCAGCCGGCCGCCGGTGTCGGCGAGCAGCTCGGCCGGGGCGCCCTGCTCGACGATCCGGCCGTCCGCCATGACGATCACCCGGTCCGCGTCCATGACCGTGGACAGCCGGTGGGCGATCACCAGACGGCTGGCGCTGAGCTTGCGGGTGCTGTCGATGACGATGCGCTGGGTCTCGTTGTCCAGGGCGCTGGTGGCCTCGTCGAAGAACAGGATCCGCGGGCGGCGGACCAGCGCCTGGGCGATCATCAGCCGCTGCCGCTGACCGCCGGAGATGGCGCCGCCGCCGGAGATCATGGTGTGCAGCCCCATCGGCATCCGCTTGATGTCCTCGGCCAGGCCCGCCATCTCGGCGGCCGCCCACGCCTCCTCCTGGGTGAAGGACTCGGCACCGCAGATGCAGTCCAGGATCGAGCCGGTGAGGGGCTGGGCGTTCTGCAGGACGACCCCGCACTGGCGGCGTACCGCCGCCTGGTCCAGGGCGCCCAGGTCCTGCCCGTCGTAGAGCACATGGCCCGAGGTCGGCTTGTCGAAGCCGATGAGCAGCCGCAGCAGGGTCGACTTGCCGCAGCCGCTGGGGCCGACGACGGCGACGAACTCGCCGGGCCGGACCTGGAACGAGACGTCGTCGAGGACGAGCGGTCCGTCCTCGGTGTAGCGGAAGGACAGCTTCTTGGCCTCGATGCCGCCGGACAGGGCGCCGGGCTGGGCGCTGGCGCCGCGGACTTCGGGCTTCTCGTCCAGCACCGGCTTGATCTGCTCGAACATCGGCATCGCGGCGGCCGCCGAGATGAACGCGCCGGTGATCTGGGTGACCGAGGTCAGCAGCATGGTCACCGAGGTGTTGAAGGTGAGGAACGAGCCGGCCGACATGCTGCCGCGGGCCGGGCCGGCCAGCAGCATGAACATGGTGAGCGAACAGAGCGGCAGGTAGACCGCATTGAGGACGGTGGTCAGGTTCTTGATCCGCCCGGCCTTCTGCTGGAGTTCGCGGGAGCGGGCGAACTCGCGGGCCCAAGCCGCGTACGCGAAGCTCTCGGCGGCGGCGACCCGCAGCTTGGGCAGCCCGCGCAGGGTCTGGAACGCCTGGTTGTTGAGCTTGTTGCCGAGCTTGATCAGCCGTCGCTGCCAGCGCAGCTCCCACAGGCCCATGGCCAGGAACACCGCGCCGATGACGACCAGCATGGCGAGGGCCGCCAGCGCCAGCGGCACGCTGTACAGGAGCAGCAGCACGAGGTTCATCGCGCCGACCGTCGTGGCCTGCACGGCCACCGGTCCGAGGCCGGAGAGCACCCGCCGGATGCCGCTGATGCCCATCGCGGCGCTGGCCAGCTCTCCGGTGGAGCGTTCGGTGAAGAACTTCGTCGGCAGCCGCAGCAACCGGTCCCACACCGCCGGCTGCAGCGCGCTCTCGATCCGGCCCTCCATCCGCAGCACGGTGAGGTTCTGCAGCAGCATGAAGGCCGCGGAGACGACGCTGGTGATGATGACGGCCAGGGAGACCTGCACGATCAGGTTCTTGTCGGCGCTGGGCACGTACTCCCCGAGCACCTTGCCGGTCGCGATCGGGACGAGGGCGCCGAGGCCCACGGTCACCAGCCCGGCGACGGCCAGGTTCCGCAGGTCCATCCGCGTGCCGCGCAGGCTGAAGAGCATCAGCCGCAACAGGCTCATGGGCCGCTCCGGCAGCGGGCGGTAGAACATCACGGCGCGCGGCTCGAAGGCGTCGGCGTTGTCCTTGCCGATGCGCATCCGCAGCCCGGAGGCCGGGTTGACCGCCTCGTAGCGGCCCCGGCGCCACAGCAGGGCCACGGGCGCGCCGGACTTGGCGCGGTGGCCCACCAGGGGTCCGGTGTCGGTCCGCCACCAGCGGCCCTGGAGCCGGACCGCGCGGGTCCGGATCCGCGAGCTGACCGCGATCCGTTCGACCGGGGTGATGCGGTCGTTGGCGGCGCCGCCCTTCGGCGGTTCGGTGAGCGTGATCCCGGCCGCCTCCGCGACCGTGCGGCAGACCGCGAAGGTGGCGTCGTCGCCGGCCCGGTCCGTCTCGGCGCTGCCCCGCCCGCCCCGGTCCTGGCGGCCGATGGAGGCGATCAGTGCCTGGTCGGCCCGCTCGCGGACGGCCTCGCCCGCCTTGATGCCGGCGGCCGTGCGGTCCTCGTGGGCGCGCTCCAGCTGCTCGATCCAGCGGTCGACGGCGGACAGCAGCCGGTACTGCTGGTTGACCATCTGCTGCCACAGCCCGGGGTCCACCAGCAGGTCGCCGGCCGCCTCCGCGCTGTAGGAGGCGCCGTACTGCACGCTGCCGGGCGGGACCGGCATCCACAGGATGTCGTCGTCGGCCACCGCCTCATCGGCGGGCCGGCCGTCGAGCGGTGCCTCGAACAGCACGCCCAGACTGCGGGCGGTGCCCAGCGCGAAGGCGTGTTCCAGCGCGGAGGGGGCCTCGCCCTGGCCGCCGTACGCCGGGTCGTAGCCGTAGTCCTGCGCGCCGTACTGCGGAATCGCCCCGGTGTCGCCGTACTCCCCGTACTCGTACCGGGGCAGTTCGCGCAGCGGGATCCGGCGCAGCAGGCAGTCCTGGGACGGCCGGCCGAGCAGGGTGTGGTGCGGGCCCGCGACCGGGCCGAGCAGGAGGGTGCCGGCTTCGAGACGGCCGAGGAAGTGCCAGTGCCCTTCCTCGACGGTGTCGACCGCGAAGAGGTCGAGCGAGCCGCCGGTGACGAGCCACAGCACATGCGGCCCCTCCAGGGGCACGTTGCGCAGTCCGGTGCAGTCGACGGGGGTGCCGAGGCTGCCCAGCGCCTGCGTCACCGCGTCGGTGTCGCCCGGTCCCACGACCGCGGGCGGGGGTACGGATGACACGTCAGTGCTCCTTGACCAGCTCGGCGTACGGGCCCCCGGCGGCGACCAGGTCCTCGTGCCGGCCGCGTTCGACGACCACGCCGTGGTCGAGGACCACGATCTCGTCGCTGTCGCGGACGGTGCTCAGCCGGTGGGCGATGACGACGCAGGCACAGCCGCGCCGCCGCAGGTTGTCCATGATGGTCTGCTCGGTCTGCGCGTCCAGGGCACTGGTGACCTCGTCGAGGACCAGGATGCTGGGGCGCCGGACCAGCGCGCGGGCGATCTCCAGGCGCTGGCGCTGTCCGCCGGAGAAGTTGCGGCCGTCCTGTTCCACGCGGCTGTAGATGCCGTCGGGGCGACGGGCGATCACATCGTCGTAGAGCGCGGCGTCCTGGAGTGCGGTGATGACCGCGTCGTCCGGTATGGACGGGTCCCACAGCGCCACGTTGTCACGGACCGTGCCCTCGAAGAGGAAGATGTCCTGGTCGACGAAGGAGACGGAGGCGGCCAGCGCGCTGCGGGAGAGGTCCTCCAGACGCTGTCCGTCGATGCGGATGCTGCCTTCCCAGGGGCTGTAGAGGCCGGAGATCAGCCGGGAGACGGTGGACTTGCCGCTGCCGGAGCCGCCGACGAGGGCGACCTGCCGGCCGGGGCCGACGGCCAGGGAGAAGCCGGTGAGCAGCGGTTTGTCCAGCGGGCTGTAGCCGAAGGTGATGTCCTCCAGCGTCACATGGCCCTTGAGCCTGCGGGTGTCGGCGTCCGGCTCGGGGCGCGAGTAGAGGCTGTCGACGGGGAAGCTCTCGACGTCCTTGAGGCGGGCCACGTCGGCGGCGAAGTCCTGGATGCGGCCCGCCACGCCGTTGAGCCGGGTGACGGGTGCGGTG
The DNA here is from genome assembly GCF_009811555.1 of Streptomyces caniferus. Classification (GTDB taxonomy): domain Bacteria; phylum Actinomycetota; class Actinomycetes; order Streptomycetales; family Streptomycetaceae; genus Streptomyces; species Streptomyces caniferus. Next base: position 948,006 of record NZ_BLIN01000005.1, read on the forward strand.
AAGCGGGTCACCAGCGCCTGGAAGGCGACGAGCAGGCCGATGGAGATATGGCCCTCGACCGCCCGCAGTCCGCCGATCCACAGGATCAGGGCGCTGTTGAGCGTGGCCAGCGTGGGGGCGACGACGGCCAGCGCGGCGCTCGGCACACCGAGGCGCTGCTGCACCTCCAGCGTGGTGGCGTGCTGTCCGGCCCAGCGGCGGAAGTAACCGTTCTCCCCGCCGGTGGCCTTCATCGTCTCGATGAGCTGCAGACCGGTGTACGAGGTGTTGGTGAGCCGGGCGGTGTCGGCGCGCAGCTTCTGCGTGTGGGTGGACCGCAGCCGGATCACGATCCGCATGGCGACCACGTTGAGCAGCGCGATCCCCACGCCGATGACCGTCAGTTGCGGGTCGTAGGTCCACAGCAGGACGGCGTAGAGGATGACGACGATCCCGTCGACGCCCGCGGCGGCGAGGTCGCGCGCCAGGGTTTCGGCGACCGCGTCGTTGGACTGCAGCCGCTGGACGAGGTCGGCGGGACTGCGCTGGGCGAAGAAGGTGACCGGGAGTCTGAGCAGATGGCGCAGGAAGCGGGCACTGGTCAGGGTGGAGGAGATGATGCGGCCGCGCAGCAGGTTCGCCTGTTGCAGACCGGTCAGGAGGGCGGTCAGCGCGACCATCGCGGCCATCGACGCGAAGAGCGGCCCCAGCAGCGAGGTCTGGTTGCCGATCAGGAACATGTCGATGTACGTACGGCTCAGCGCGGGCACCGCCGCGCCGACCGCGACCAGCAGCAGGCTGGCGAGCAGCGCGGCGAGCAGGGTGCCGGTGGTGCCGCGCATCCGGGCGGGCACGGCGCCGAGCACGCCGGGCTTGCGGCCGCCCTTGCGGAAGTCCTCGCCGGGCTCGAAGACCAGGGCGACACCGGTGAAGCTGGTGTCGAAATCCTCGGTCGGCACGAAGCGGCGGCCCTTGTCGGGGTCGTTGATGCGCACGCCGCGGCGGCCGAAGCGACGGCTGATGCCGTCGTAGACGACGTAGTGGTTGAACTCCCAGAACAGGATGGCCGGCGCCTGCACTTCGGCGAGCGCGGACGGCTCCATCTGCATGCCCTTGGCCTGCAAGCCGTAACTGCGGGCGGCCTTGAGCACATTGCTGGCGCGCGAGCCGTCGCGGGAGACGCCGCAGGCGATCCGCAGCTCCTCCAGCGGTACATGCCGCCCGTAGTGGGCGAGCACCATCGCCAGCGAGGCGGCGCCGCACTCCACGGCCTCCATCTGGAGGACGGTGGGGGTGCGTACGGCCTTCGTCTTCCCGGGCTTGGGGGCGGGCGGCGCGGCCCGGCGGGTGCGGCGGGCGCCCGGCGCGGGCTCGGGGCGGTGCCGGCCGCGGCCCGGCGGCGGCAGCTGCTGCTGCGGGGCTGCGGATTCGGGGGAGGCGGTCATGGCAGCAGCCAATCGATCGGGTGCTGCGCGGCCAGGTGCACGGCACCGGTGGCCGGCGTCATGGAGTCGACGGCGTACGGCGGGCCGCCGGCGGCCGACCAGGCGTAGCCGGACGCGCTGTGCGGGGCGGCATCGAGCTGTACCAGGACCGCGATGGGCTGGCCGTGCTGCGAGAACTGCTCGCCGAGCTGACTGTTGCCCAGGTAGGCGCCGATCCGCTGGCGGGTCTGCGCGGTCCTGCCGACGGCTTTGACCCGCCCGCGCAGTACGCCGTACTTCTGGCTCGGCACGGACTGGACGGTGAGGTCGACGGCGGCGCCGACGGGGACGGTGGCGCCGCTCTGGGCCGGGACGTACAGCGTTGCCGTCAGGGGGTCGCCGGCATGGGCGACGCGCTCCACGGAGGCGACGTCCGCCCCGGTGGTGACGACGGAGCCGATCGTGGCGACCATCGTGGTCAGCCGGCCGGCGGCGAGGGTGCGGACGATGGCGGTGCCCCGGGCGGTGCGGACCTTCAGCACCGGGGTGTTGGCGGCCACCCGCTTGCCTTCTTCGGCGAGCACGGCGGTGACCTGGCCCGCGACGGGGCTCTGCAGGACGTAACTGCCCTGCCCGTGGGTGAGGATTCCGGGTGCGCCGAGGGTGGACGACACGGTGCCGGTCACCGCCCATACGGACGCGGCGATCACGAACAGGACCGTGACGGTCAGCACCAGCCAGCCCTGGGGGCGGGCGAAGCGCACCGGCAGATCGATTTCCTCGGGCGACTGCAGCTTGGAAAGGGCCTGTTGGCGGAACTGCACGACACTCTTCCCTCAACTGCAATGGTCTGTGTCAGACGGGTGGCGGCCGGGCGCCCCGGTCCCCGGCGAAGCCAGGGGATCCGGGGCACTCGGCCCGGCATGTCGGCAAGGAGGGGGCGCCGACCTGCCGTTGTCACCGTTCGAAGCCGGCTGTACCGCTCAGCGGCACAGAAGACGACTCAGAGACCGGAGACCAGGCCCGTGGCGGTGCCGACGACGCCCGAGGTGTTGGCGCCGGTGGCGCCGTCGACCAGGCCGGTGGCGGTGCCGACGACACCCGAGACCGGGGCGATCGAGTCAACGGTGTTGGTGGCGTTGCCGACCACACCGTTGAGGAGGCCACCGGACACGTTGTCCAGGTCGGCGTCGGAGATTTCCTGGGTCTGAACCTGGGGGATGGAGTTCATGGTGTTTCCCTTCGATGAATATCTCGAAATAAAGCTGCGTCCGAACCGTCCGGTGGGGTGGCCCGGCCGCGGCTGCGGCAGTCGGGTTCCCGAAATCAGGAACCGATGGTGTGACTCCCGCGGTGCGAAGGATCAAAGCATGCGGGCGGGTTGTGCTGCTAATCGGAGAACCACCGATCCGGACCCCAACGCCCCACTGAATTACCGGAAGTGCACGCGTATCCATGACTTGGTGGCAGCTTCTTCACAGCTTCTCCAGTTTCAGTTCCAACCCATCGGTAACCGCTCGTTCGACGAACTGGACATTCCCGCACCAAACCACTGACCTGCAGGTCAGCGTAGGGTTTCGTCACGGGAGGGGCTGCGCCGACTGCGCATTCGGTGTGCAGATTCCTTGAAGACCGCCAATTTTTACGGCACCTGAGCACAGCACGGTCACGGAACTCCGGCATACCCGTCCGACAGGCCGCTCCGAATGTTGCAGGGGCATGAAATGTGCCCGATTCGCCCGGAGTTCATGGGCGGCATCGGCCGAGTTGAACGCATTGAACGGAATCATCGCAACTATACGTGCGGCATTCCCATGGAAACGGATCGAGTACCCGGAGAACGGACATAACCGCATAACGCCGTGCCTTCGGAACCGTCGGTAATGGGTGGTTCCGGAGAGCACCACCGACACCCCGGTGGCAGCCGCCCACCGGGTGCGGCACCGTGAAAGGACGCTGCGGGGCCGGCGCCCCGGGAAGGAGCCGTCCGTGGACCCCGTCGAGGCGCTGGAGCGCATCGCGTTCCTGCTGGAGCGACAGGGCGCGGTGACCTACCGCGTCCAGGCGTTCCGCACGGCCGCGACCGTGATCGGCGCCCTGTCCCCCGACGAGCTGCGCCGGCGCGCCCTGGACGGTTCGCTGGGCCGTATCAAGGGGCTGGGCCCCAAGACCACCCAGGTGGTCGAGGAGGCTCTCGCGGGGGTGCGGCCCGCCTATCTGGACCGTCTGGAGGAGGAGGCGGGCGGGCCCCTGGTGGAGGGGGAACGGGGGCAGCGGCTCCGGCGGGCGCTGCGCGGCGACTGCCATCTGCACTCGGACTGGTCGGACGGGGGCAGCCCGGTCGAGGCCATGGCCGAGGCGGCCCGCGACCTCGGGCACGCATGGTGTGTGCTGACCGACCACTCCCCCAGGCTCACCGTGGCCCGCGGGCTGACCGCCGAGCGGCTGCGCCGGCAGTTGTCGCTGGTGGCGGAGGTCAACGGGCGGCTGGCGCCGTTCCGGCTGCTGACCGGGATCGAGTGCGACATCCTCGACGACGGCACCCTCGACCAGGAACCGGAGCTGCTGGACCAGTTGGACGTGGTGGTCGCCTCGGTGCACTCCAAGCTGCGGATGGACCGGGCGCCGATGACCCGGCGGCTGCTGGCCGCGGTCCGCAATCCGCTGGTCGATGTGCTCGGTCACTGCACCGGACGGCAGATCACCGGCAAGCTGCGCCCGGAGTCGCAGTTCGACGCCGAAGAGGTGTTCGCGGCCTGTGCCGAGCACCGTACGGCCGTCGAGATCAACTGCCGCCCCGACCGATTCGATCCCCCGCGCCGCCTGCTCCGCCAGGCGCTGGAGGCGGGCACGCTCTTCGCCATCGACAGCGACGCCCATGCGCCGGGCCAGCTGGACTGGCAGATCTACGGCTGCGCCCGCGCCGAGGAGTGCGGCGTACCGGCCGAGCGGATCATCAACACCTGGACGGAGCGCCAGTTGGCCACCTGGACCCGGACGGGCCGGACGCCACGGCGCTGAGCGGGCCGTCAGGCGGCGTGCGGTGCGGGCGCGGCCTCGCCGGTGGCCGGGGTGAGCCGCAGCGCCACGACGTACGAGACGACCACGGCGACGATCACCAGCGGCATCACCGTCAGACCGCTGCTCCCCAGCAGCAGGGTGGCCAGCAGCACCGAGGTCATCGGCAGCCGGAGCATCGCCACGCACATGGCGCCGACGCCCATCGCGAAGGCGGCGGTGAGCGAGAGGCCGGGCAGGTGGGCCAGCACCACTCCGCCGGCCGCGCCGAGGAACAGCGCGGGGAAGATGGGGCCGCCCCGGAAGGCGCTCAGCGACGCGCAGTACGCCAGGCCCTTGCACGCGATGAGCAGCAGCAGCGCCGCCACCGAGTAGCCCGCGCTGTCCCGGAAGAGCGACCCCAGCGCCGACTGGCCCGAAGAGAGCATCTCGGTGGCGGGCTTGCCGGTGGTCCCGGCGAACAGCACCGCCAGCGCGCCCACCACCAGGCCCATCACCATCGTGGCCGGGACCCGGTGGCGGACCACACGGTCCTTGAGGAACAGCGAGAGCCGCCGTACACCGGCCGCGAGGAACGCCGCGGCCACGCCGATGACCAACGCCCAGCCGAACTCCGGCACCGTCGGCTGGGCGGCCTTGGGGATGTCGTGCAGCGCGAGGGAGTACGTACCGAGACCGGTCCAGTCCCCCAGCCCGGTGAAGACCAGCGCGCCGATCCCCGCCGCCAGCAGGCCGGGCACCAGCAGCATCCCGAGCATCGGGCCGCCCAGCCCCGACACCTCCATCAGGAGGAACGCGCCCAGGAGCGGGGAGCCGAGCAGCGCGCTCACCGCAGCGAAGCTGCCGGCGGCGCCCACCGCGGCGACGGCCTGGGAGGTCGCGCCCCGGCCCAGCAGCCCTGCGGCGCCCGCGGCCAGCCCGCCGCCGAGGGCGATGAGCGGCGCCTCCGGTCCGAGCACCGCGCCGAAGCTGAGGGACGCCAGTGCCGCGAGGACGACACCGGGGAGCGCGGAGAGCGGGGGCGCACCGCGGAGCGCCAGCCCGTCGGCCGGCTCATGGCCGCCGTGGCCCGGCAGATAACGGACGGTCAGGCCGACCAGAAGGCCGGCGACCACGAGCATCGGGACCGGCCACCACAGGGGCGTCCCGGTGAAGCCCAGCGCCCGCGGCAGATCCTTGTAGATCAGCGGTTCCAGCTCGTGGACCAGCGCGAGGAAGCCGAACGCGACGGCACAGACCGGGAAGCCGACCGCCGCCGCCACCACCAGGAGCTTCAGGTATCCGCGGGTGCGCACCAGCGCGTACGGGTCCTGGGGCACGGATGCGGGTGTCCCGCCCACCGGGCCGGTGGAGCCGACCGACATCGCCTCGCCTCCTCGGTACCGGGGGTGCCCCGGCGCCCGCCCGGGCCGCCGCCCCGCCGAGCCTGCCATGGCCGGTCCTGCCCGGCATCCGGGGCGCCGCCGGGCAGGTGTCCCAGGCGAAAGGTGGCCCGGCTCGGCCCGCCGGTGACCCCGTCCTCACCCCTGCGGCGCCGCCGCCTCCCGGAGCGCGGCCAGCACCGGGCGGAGCAGGGGGTGCTCCTCGGCTCCGCGGCGTACGGCGGCGAAGACCCGGCGGGTGGGGGCGACATCGTCGACGGGGCGGACGGCCACGCCCGTGAGGTCCATGTCGCGCAGGGCGGAGCGGGGGACGAGGGCCACCCCCGCGGCCGCCGAGGCGAGGGCGACGACGGCTCGGAAGTCGTCGGAGGAGTGCTCCAGCCGGGGCTCGAAACCGGCGTATTCGCAGGCCAGGACGACCACGTCATGGCAGGGGTTGCCGGGGTAGGGGCCGATCCAGGGGTCCTCGGCGAGGTCGGCCACAGCCACCTGCGCCACGTCGGCGAGGCGGTGGCCGGGCGGCAGCACCGCGTCGAACGGCTCGGCGTAGAGCGGGACCCGGGTCAGCCGCGGATCGTCGGCGCGGGGCGCGCCCCGGTATTCGACGGCGACCGCCACATCGACCTGCCGGTCCAGGACCATCAGCAGGCTGGCGTCGCCCTCGGCGTCCTGGACGCGCACCCGGATGCCGGGCGCGGTGCGGGTGAGTGCGGTGAGCGCGGGCGCGACGACCAGGCCGATGCCGGTGGCGAACGCCGCGACGGTGACCGTGCCGGCCTCGCCCGAGCCGTAGGCGGCGAGCTCGGACTCGGCGCGCTCCAGCTGGGCGAGGACGGCGTTGGCGTGGGCGAGCAGGATGTCGCCCGCGGCGGTCAGCCGTACGCCGCGGGCGCTGCGCTCCACCAGTCGGTGGCCGGTCTCCTGTTCCAGGGCGGCCAGCTGCTGGGAGACCGCCGAGGGGGTGAGGTAGAGCGCGGCGGCCGCGGCGGTGACCGTGCGGTGGTCGGCCACCGCACGGAGGATGTGCAGCCGTCGTGCTTCGATCATGCTTCCAGTTTCGCAGGAGCGGCCCGCGGGCCGCGTCAGCCGCCGAGCACGGCCCTCGCATCGATGAACGCGTCGACCGCGCGGTTGACGTCCTCGGTGGAGTGCGCGGCGGACAGCTGGACGCGGATCCGCGCCTGGCCCTGCGGGACCACGGGGTAGGAGAAGCCGATGACGTACACCCCGCGCTCCAGGAGCAGCTCCGCCATCCGGGCCGCCTCGGCCGCGTCGCCGATCATGACGGGGGCGATGGCGTGGTCGCCGGGGAGGACGTCGAAGCCCTCCTCCGTCATCCGGGAACGGAACAGCGCCGTGTTGGCGTGCAGCCGCTCGCGCAGCTCGCCGGCCGACTCCAGCAGGTCGAGCACCTTCAGCGAGGCGGCCGCGATCACCGGGGCGAGCGAGTTGGAGAAGAGGTACGGGCGCGAGCGCTGGCGCAGCAGCGCGACGATCTCGGCGCGGGCCGCGACATAGCCGCCGGAGGCACCGCCGAGGGCCTTGCCGAGGGTGCCGGTGATGATGTCGACGCGGTCCATCACGTCGTGCAGCTCGGGGGTGCCGCGCCCGCCGGGGCCGACGAAGCCGACCGCGTGCGAGTCGTCGACCATCACCATGGCGCCGTACTGTTCGGCCAGGTCGCAGATCTCGCGCAGCGGCGCCACATAGCCGTCCATGGAGAACACGCCGTCGGTGACGACGAGCTTGCGCCCGGCGCCGCCGGCCTCCTTCAACTGGCGCTCCAGGTCGGCCATGTCGCGGTTGGCGTAGCGGAAGCGGCGGGCCTTGCACAGACGGATGCCGTCGATGATGGAGGCGTGGTTGAGGGCGTCGGAGATGACCGCGTCGTCCGGGCCGAGCAGGGTCTCGAAGACGCCGCCGTTGGCGTCGAAGCAGGAGGAGTAGAGGATGGTGTCCTCCTGGCCGAGGAAGCCGGAGATCCGCTGCTCCAGCTCCTTGTGGACCTCCTGGGTGCCGCAGATGAAGCGGACCGAGGCGAGGCCGTAGCCCCAGCGGTCGAGCGCCTCATGGGCGGCCGCGACGACCTCGGGGTGGTCGGCGAGGCCGAGGTAGTTGTTGGCGCAGAAGTTGAGCACCTCGCCGGGGTTGCCTCCCGCGGTGACCGCGACGGTGGCGGACTGCGGAGTGCCGATGACGCGCTCGGGCTTGTGCAGGCCGGCGGCGCGGATGTCGTCGAGGGTGCCGCGCAGTTCGTCACGTACGGAGTCGAACATCAGGGATTTCTCCAGGAGTTGGGGTGAAGCGGTGCGAGGGGGCCGGAGGGGCGCGCCGCGGTCGGGGCGGCCGCGCCGGAATCAGGTGGTCCAGTCGAGGATGATCTTGCCGCTCCGGCCGCTGGCGGCGTCGTCGAAGGCGGCGTCGAAGTCCTGGTGCGCATAGCGGCCGGTGATCACGGGCGCGAGGTCGAGGCCGCCTTCGAGCAGCACGGACATCGCGTACCAGGTCTCGAACATCTCCCGGCCGTAGATGCCCTTGATCGTGATCATGGAGGTGACGATCCGGGACCAGTCGACGGGGAACTGCTCGGCGGGCAGGCCGAGGACGGCGATCCGGCCGCCGTGCGTCATGTTGGCGATCATGTCGCGCATCGCCTCGGGCCGGCCGGACATCTCCAGTCCGATGTCGAAGCCCTCGCGCAGGCCCAGTTCGCGCTGGCCGTCGGCGATGGTCGTCTCGGCGACGTTGAGGGCGAGGCTGACGCCGACCTTGCGGGCCAGTTCGAGGCGCGGCTCGCTGACGTCCGTGATCATGACATTGCGGGCGCCGGCGTGCCGGGCGACGGCCGCGGCCATGATGCCGATCGGCCCCGCGCCGGTGATCAGTACGTCCTCGCCGACCAGCGGGAACGACAGCGCGGTGTGCACGGCGTTGCCGAACGGGTCGAAGACGGCGGCGATATCGAGGTCGACGGGGACGCGGTGCACCCACACATTGGAGGCGGGCAGCGCCACGTACTCGGCGAACGCGCCGTCCCGGCCGACGCCGAGGCCGACGGTGGCGCGGCACAGATGGCGGCGGCCGGCCAGACAGTTGCGGCACTTGCCGCAGACCAGGTGCCCCTCACCGCTGACCAGGTCACCGGCCTTGATGTCGGCGACGTCCCGGCCGGTGTCGACCACCTCGCCGACGAATTCGTGGCCGATCGTCATCGGGGTGGCCACGGTCTGCTGGGCCCAGCCGTCCCAGGCCCGGATGTGCAGGTCCGTGCCGCAGATGCCGGTGCGCAGCACCTTGATCAGGACATCGCCCGGACCGATGGCCGGCTCGGGTACGTCCATGAGCCACAGACCCGGCTCCGCCTTCTGCTTGACCAGTGCCTTCACCGCAACGGCTCCCGTACGTCAGTGTGAGCTGCCGGGGGCCCGTCCCGGCCACCCGATCTTCGTCAGGAAATCTTCCGTACGCGCGCCGCCCGGTCCATCGAGGATTTCTTAAGCGCGGCCACAGCTTCCCTTTACGCCCCGTGGGGAACGGGCTTCCCGGCCCCCGGGGTGAGCGCGGTCACGCCCGCGCGCCGGGCCGGCGAGGACGCCGGACGCGCAGCTCGGGGGCGGTGCAGCGGGTCGGCGGGTGAGGCCCGGACCGGTCCCCCGGACGAGGCCGGGCGGCGCGGGAGTGTAAACGTTCGCCACCGCAAGCGTCGGAATTCATCACAGCTTGAGTGGCCGTGAGACCCGGATGCACGGGGCTACGTAGGACTGGGTGGCAGCAACACACGGGTGCTGACGCGACGCACCGCGGTCGCCCGTGTGCCCCGTTCCTGTGCGTCCCTGGAGGTCAGTGAATTGAGCCACCGACATGTGAACAAGCGCCTGCGGACCGGCGCCATCGCCACCGCCGGTGTGGCCGCCGTCGCGGCCGCAGCGATCCTGCTCCCCAACGCCAATGCGAGCACGGACCAGCCGGCGGCCCCGAAGACACTCAGCGCCCACTCGGCCACGCAGCTGGCGGCATCCCTGAAGGCGGACCTGGGGGACAAGGGCGCCGGCTGGTACCTGGACGGCGCGAAGGGCCACCTGGTCATGAACGTGCTGTCCGAGGACGACGCCAAGAGCGTCACGGCCAAGGGCGCCGTCGCCAAGGTCGTGCACAACAGCATGACCGCGCTGAAGGCCGGTGCGAAGACCCTGCGCGACTCCGCCTCGCTGCCCGGCACGGCGTGGTCGATCGACCCGAAGACCAACAAGATCGTGGTGCTCGCCGACAGAACCGTTACCGGCGCAAAGATGGCAACGCTCAACAAGGTCACGGGCGGCATGGGCGCGGGCATGGTCACCGTCAAGCGGTCCCAGGGCGAGTTCAAGCGGTACGACGGCGAGAGCGCGGGCGGCGGCGGGCAGGCGGCGAGCGGTGCCGGCGGCGCCGGTGCGGCGGGCGGCGGCAATGCCGGGGCGGCCGGCGGCGGCAATGCCGGGGCAGCGGGCGGCGGCAACGGCGGGCAGGCCGCGGGCGGTGCCGGTGATGACGGCGGCGCCGGTGGAGCCGGTGGCGGACAGGCCGCGGGGCCGGTCGGCGGCAGCGCCATCTTCGGCGGCAACGCCCGGTGTTCGCTGGGCTTCAACGTCACGGTCAAGGGCGCACCGGCGTTCCTGACGGCGGGTCACTGCGGCAACGACTCCAAGACCTGGACGGCCGACCAGGGCGGCAGCCAGCCGCTGGGCACGGTGGCCGACTCCAAGTTCCCGAAGACCGACTTCGCACTGGTCACCTACGACGACACCAGCGCGAAGCCGGAGAGCTCGGTCGACCTGGGAAACGGCAGCACCCAGGAGATCACCAAGGCCGCGGAGGCCGCCGTCGGCATGAAGGTGCAGCGCTCGGGCAGCACCACCGGCCTGCACGACGGCACCGTCACCGGCCTCGATGCGACGGTGAACTACGGCAACGGCGACATCGTCAACGGCCTCATACAGACGGATGTCTGCGCCGAGCCCGGCGACAGTGGCGGCGCGATGTTCTCCGACGACTCGGCGGTCGGTCTGACCTCCGGCGGCAGCGGCGACTGCACCGCGGGCGGCGAGACCTTCTTCCAGCCGGTCACCGACGCGCTGAAGGCCACGGGCGCGGAGATCGGTGCCGGGGGCGGCGGCGCGGGCGGCGGTGACGCGGGCGGCGGTGACGCCGGAGCGGGTGGCGCCGGGGCCGGTGACGCCGCAGCGGGTGGTGCCGGAACCGGCGACGCCGCAGCAGGCGGGGCCGGTGACGCCGGGGCGGGCGACGCCGGCGCAGGTGACGCCGGAGCCGGTGCCCAGGACCCGGGTACCGGCGCGGAAGACCCGGGTGCCGGTGCCCAGGACCCCGGTACGGGTGCCCAGGACCCGGGAGCCGGCGGCAGCAGCGACCCCGGAGCGGGCAGTGGTGACGGCCTGAACTGACCGCACCGGAACCCTCCGGACCCCTCAGGATCCCTCCGTGCCATCGGCCCCGCCCCCTTCCCCTTCCCCTGGAAGGAGGGCGGGGCCGATGCGTCCGGACACCCCGTCAGGGCTCCCGTACCTCTCCGTACGAGGTGACGGTGAACAGGCCGCCATCGGGGTCGCGGATGACGGCCTGACGGCCCTCGCCGTCCGCGGTGGGCGTGACGGGTGTGACGGTCCCTCCGGCGGCCACCGCGGCGGCCGTCACCTTCTCGATCTCGTCGACCGGGAAATGGACGTGCCAGCGCGGCCGCACCCGCGGGTCCGGGGCGGACTCCACCGCACCGCCCCGCAGCGTGGCGACGGTGTGCGTCCCGTCCCGGACGATGACCTGGTCGTGTTCGTAGGTCACATCGCAGCCGCCCGGCTCCCCCGAGGCCCAGCCGAAGACCTCCGCATAGAAGATGGCGGCGGCGAAGGCGTCCCGGGTGCGCAGTTCGATCAGGGCGGGCGCGGCACCCCGGCCGACCGACCACGCCAGGGTCTGGCCCTCCCAGAAGCCGAACGTGGCGCCGTCGGGATCGGCGGCGAGGGCGGCGCGCCCGGGACCGAGCTTGAGCGGGCCGACCGCGACGGTCCCCCCGCGTTCGCGGATCCGGTCCGCGGTCTCGTCGGCGTTCTCCACCGCGAAGTACGAGGTCCAGGCCACGGCCACCTGAAAGCTCTGGGCCAGGGCGCCGATGCCGGCAACCGCCTGTCCGCCGCCCACCGCGACGGAGAACTCCTCGCCGAGGCTGGCCGGACGGAACCGCCAGCCGAGGACGGCGGAGTAGAACTCCTGCGCGGAATCCAGATCGCGGGCCATCAGACTGACCCAGCACGGAGCGCCGCGTACCGGAGTGGCCGGGCCGTGGGCCGACATGACATCTGCCTCCTGTTGCTCAGCGCCCCTTCCCACTCTGCCAGCGACGGGGCAGGGCCGCACCAAGGGCGCGTCCCTGCGGCAGCAGCGCAGTTGTGCCGGTCTTGATCAGGCTCGATGCTGTAGTTACTGAACCGGGCTGGGTTGATGCCATGAACGCATGGAACGCGGCGGAGAACGCCGACTTCCGTGGTCCCCTCGACGTCACCAGGGCGGCCACAGCGGTCCTGGACGCCCAGGACCGGATCATCGGGTGGAGCCCGGCGGCCCAGCGGCTCCTCGGGTACCGGCCGGAGGAGATCATCGGGCGCCCCGTGAAGACGCTCGTCCCGGCCGATTCGACGGACGACCTGCCGGAGACCCGGCTGAGCGGCAGCCGGGCGCACATGCTCCGGCACCGTGACGGCCGGATGCTGCGGATGGCCGTCTCGACCTGTCCCCTCACCGAGGTGTCCGAGGCCGCCGGTGCGCAGCCGTCCCGTGTCCTGGTGGCGGCGGAGCTGGCCGAGCACCGGATGTGGGAGTCCCGTCAGGCGATGTTGCACGGTCTGGCCACCCAGTCCCCGGTGGGTCTGGCGATCTACGACACCGAGCTGCGGCTGATCTGGGCGAACGGCGCGTATACCCGGGAGATCGGGCTGCCGGTGGAGGAGTTCCTCGGCGCCCGGGCCGATGAGCTGTACCCGGACGGCGAGTTCGTGAGCGAGGGCTACCCGCGCGCCCTCGACTCGGTGATGCGGCACGTCCTCGACACCGGCGAACCGATCCTCGATCTGCACTTCGTCGGCCAGCAGCCCTCCGACCCGGGGCCCGACCACGTCTGGTCCTGCTCCTACTACCGGCTGCAGGACGCCCACGGCCAGGTGCTCGGGGTGTGCGAGGACGCCTTCGACATCAGCGGCCGCTACCAGGCCCAGCGCCGGTTGAACCTGCTGGTGGAGGCGGGCGCCCGGATCGGCACCACGCTCGATATGACGGTCACCGCGCGGGAGGTCACCAACGTGGCGGTGCCGGCCTTCGCTTCCATGGTCACCGTCGACCTGGTGCGGTCCGTACTGGACGGCGAGGAGCCCGAAGCCTTCGACGGCGCGCTGCCCGCCCTGACGCGGGTGGCCACCCGTACCGCCGATCACCCCCCGGACCGCTCGCAGCACGGCCCGTACCGCGTCGAGTACCCGCCCGGGTCGCTGCAGTACCGCAGTCTTTCCTCCGGCGGCATGGTGCGCGAGGAGGGCACCATGGTCGTGCCGTTGCGGGCCGGCGGCTCCCTGATGGGGCTGGTCACCTTCCTCCGCCCCGGTCAGGCGGTCTTCGACGCGGAGGAGATCGAGCTCGCAGACGAGCTGGTGATCCGGACGGCGGTGTGTCTGGACAACGCCCGCCGCTTCACCCGGGAGCACACCGCCGCGCTGACCCTGCAACGCCATCTGCTGCCGCAGCACCTGCCGGCCCAGTCCGCCGTCGACCTGGCCTACCGCTATCTGCCGAGCGACGACCGGGCCGGGGTCGGCGGCGACTGGTTCGATGTCATCGGTCTCTCGGGCACCCGGGTCGGCCTGGTCGTCGGGGACGTGGTCGGCCACGGCCTCCAGGCGGCGGCGACCATGGGACGGCTGCGGACGACCGTCCGCGCCCTGGCCCGGATGGACCTGTCCCCCGACGAGCTGCTGAGCCGGCTGGACGACCTGGTGGGACAGACCGCGGAGGAGCAGGCTGCCGCGATCGGCACGGACGCCGGCCCGGACGATGTGGCCACCGGCGTGACCTGCCTCTACGCGGTCTACGACCCGGTGTCGCGGCGGTGCACCATGGCACGGGCCGGTCATCTGCCGCCGGCCGTCGTCGACGCGGAGGGCGGCCTGTACTTCCCGGACCTGCCGGCCGGCCCGCCACTGGGGCTCGGCGGCCTGCCGTTCGAATCCCTGGAGATAGAGCTTCCGGCCGGCAGCCTGATCGCGATGTTCACGAACGGGCTGGTCGAGGGCCGCGACCGGGACGTCGACGAGGGGCTGGCCATCCTGGGCCGGGTGCTGAGCGATCACCGCAGGCCGCTGGACGAGCTGTGCATTCACACGCTGGCCGAGCTGCTCCCGGACGGACCGGCCGTCGACGACTCGGCACTGCTGCTGGTGCGCACCCGCGAGCTGGACGCCCGGCAGGTGGCGGCCTGGGAGCTGCCCGCCGAGCCGGCCTCGGCGGGCAGGGCCCGGGAGCTGGCGACCGGACAGCTGCGCGAGTGGGGTCTGGAGGAGCTGTCCTATGTGACGGAACTCGTGGTCAGCGAGCTGGTCACCAACGCCGTACGGCATGCGGCGGGGCCCCTGCACCTGCGGCTGCTGCGCGATCTGACCCTGCTGACCGAGGTGTCGGACACCGGCCACACCTCGCCCCATCTGCGGCACAGCGCCAGCGACGACGAGGGCGGGCGGGGGCTTTTCATCGTCGCGCAGCTGGTGCAGCGGTGGGGTACGCGCTACACGCCGTACGGCAAGACGATCTGGACGGAACAGGCGTTTCCGCCGCACTATCCCGGGGCCCCGCGCCCGGCCGGCTGACCGGCTCGGGGAGCTCCGGAACGGATCGGCCCGGCCCATATCGTGCGGCCGTTCGGAGGCGGTCCCATCATGGAACCAAGCGAGGTCCCGGCGACTCGGCGGGCGCGGACAGAGGAGGACCTGTGACGACCAATGGCAGCGACAAGTCGGCCGAGAAGCCCCCGGTCGAGCTGTACACCGGTAGCGAGCGGCCCTACGACCCGGAGGACCTGGTGAAGGTGTCCGGGCGCGAACCCACCCCCGCGACCCTGGAATGGGCCCGGCGTCTGATGGCCGAGGAGGGGCCCGGCCCCGCCATCGAGCGCTATCTGCCGTAACGGCCACCGGCTGACCGAGCGGGCCGACGGGCCACCGGACGGGGCGCGGGCGCGGACCGCTCCGCGGCACCGGCGCGCGCACCCGCCCGGCCCGCGGGCGCGGACACCCCCGCGCGCCGCGCGCCCGTACCGGCGGGGAGGGCTGTCCCGCACGGCCGTACCCACGGACGGCTGCCGCTCACGCACGCACGCCGCCACCTTCTCTCCGCCGCAACCCGCGCTCCGCCACGCGCCGTTGAGCCGCGCGCTCGCGCGCCTTGCCACGGCCCTCCGCCACCGCCCGTACCGATAAACCGCTTGCGGCGGCCCGTCGCGCTCGGGAAGATCCCCTCGACCGCGGCCGCGCCGCCGCGTCGGCATGCTCCGGAGCGTACCGACGGAGCTCGTCTCCCTTCAGGGGGTGCGTATCACCCCTTACGGGCCCTTGCGCCCCGCAGGCGGCACGCACCACCGCTGTGGCACCGCTTCGCACGTCGCCAGCCCACCGGCCGGGTCCCGTCCGGGACTCGCCGCGGAAAGGAATCCACCGTGACCACCGAACGCCCCGCCCCGCCCGTACGCGCGAACGAGCGGGAGACCCTGCGGACCTACCTCGACTTTCACCGGGCCACCCTCGCCATGAAGACCGACGGCCTCTGCGACGAGGACCTCAGGCGCCAGGCGAGCCCGCCGTCCACGCTCTCCCTGCTCGGCCTGGTGCGGCACATGGCAGAGGTGGAGCGCACCTGGTTCCGCCGGGTGATCAACGGCGAGGACATCCCGCTCGTCTGGTCGGCCGACGGCGACTTCCAGGTGGCGTACGACGCGTCCACGGCCACCCGCGCGGAGGCGTTCGACGCCTGGCAGACCGAGGTGGCGCACGCCCGTCGCATCGAGCGGGAGGCGGCGTCGCTCGATGTCACGGGATACCAGCCCCGCTGGGGCGAACATGTCTCCCTGCGCCTGGTGATGCTGCACCTGATCCATGAGTACGCCCGCCACAACGGCCATGCGGACTTCCTCCGCGAGGCCATCGACGGCACGGTCGGTCCCTGAGGGGCCCACAGCGGCCGGTGGCACTTCCGTGCCCACCGGCCGCCGTGGCGAGCGGACCGGCCGCTGCCGACGCCGCTAGCCGAGCTCCAGGCTGGTGACGGCGAAGGTCCGCTCCTGGTCCGTCGGCGGGACCGGGCCGGTGTACATCCGGACGGTGTGCGACCGCGGGGTCAGTCCGCGGGCCGCGGCCAGGGCGTGCGCGGCCTGCCGCGGGCCGGGGATGTCGAGGAAGACCTCGCCGTCCGGGTCGACGGACGCGGTGAGGGCGTCGAAGAGGGCCTCGGCCGCTTCGGTGGTGTCGGCGAAGAGCGGGCCGATGCGATGGCCGGTGCGGGCCGGGCGGAGCACGCCGTATCCGGTGACGGCGCCCTCGCGCAGAAAGGCGAGGGCGGTGTGGCCGGGGGCCGTCAGCCAGCGGGTGACGAAGGCGCGGCGGTCGGCGGGGAAGCAGCGCCGGTCGTAGTCGGCGAGGGCGTCGAGGTGGGCGGCGGTGACCGGGACCACCTCGGCCGGCGGCGGTGTGCCGGGGCGCAGAGGGCGTCCGCCGTAGCGGATGGTGTCGTGGGCGGGCGCGAACCCGGCGCGCTGATAGGTGGCTTGCTGGGCGGGCACGGCGTCGAGGCCCACCGTCCGGGCACCGGCGTGCGGGAAGGCGGCACGCCAGGTGGCGAGTCCGAGGCCCTGCCGGCGGTGGCCGGGGTCGACGAGGTAGTAGCCCAGGAACGCATAGGCGTCCGAGTAGTTGACGATCGAGACCGCGGAGACGGTGCGTCCGGCGCGGCGTCCGAGGAAGAAGCCTCCGGGGTCGGTGGGGTGGAAGCAGGCGGTGTCGCCGAGGCCGGGGTTCCACTCCTCGTCGGCGGCCCACTGGGCGACGCGCTGCCAGTCCTCCAACGAGGCGGTGGAGACGGTCAGTTCGCCGGTGTCGGGCCGGTGGTCGGGGGCGTTGCCGATAGGGGGCATGCCGGGTGTACGTCCCTTCTGGTGGGGTCAGGGGGCGAGCGGAACCGGTAGGGACCGGTGGCGGCGCGCGGGGGCGGGCCGGCCGGGAGGTGCGGCCGGCCGGTCCGCCCGTGCGCGCCCGTCACGAGCCGTGATCCGGGGTGTTCCGTGTTGTTCCGTGTTTCGTGAGAGGCGCGCGAACAGGCCTAGATCAGGTCCATCGCGGCGACCTCGTCGGGACGGCCGTAGCTGACCGGTCCCTGGAAACGCCGTCGGGCGGTGGCGAACCACCAGACGGTGGCGATGACCAGTACCACCGCCAGCGCGATGGGCGCGTAGTTGAACGAGGCGGGGGTGATGGGAGACGCCTGGGGCAGCATGAACAGCACATTGCTGATCAGGATCCAGGCCACGGCGACCGCCGCGACGGGCTTGCCGTACCGGCCGAGGTTCCACGGCCCGGCCTGGAAGTCGTCGAGGCGCAGCCGCAGGAAGATGGGCACGGCGTAGGCGAGGAACAGGCCGACGACGTTGACGCTCACCACGGCGGTGAAGGCGGTGTGGGACCACCAGCCGGGCAGCACCAGCACCAGGGGGCAGGCCGCGGCGAGCCAGACGGCCTTCACGGGGGTACGGGTGCGCGCGGACACCGAATGCCACCAACGGGAGCCGGGCATCGCACCGTCCCGCGAGAAGGCAAAGATCTGCCGGGTATTGCTGGTCATGTTGGCGAGACCGCAGAAGAGCATCGCACCGATAACGATCAACAGCAGGAACTTCGCGGTGCTTTGGCCGAGTGCGTCGACGAGAATCTGCACCGGCGGCGCCTCGGCGCTCGCGGCGTGCCCATAGTCACGGATCGCGTAGACCAGCGCGAGCATGAGGATCAGTCCGGTGATCGCGGAGTAAGTGATCGCCCGCATGATGCCCCGGGGGGCGTTGACCGTGGCCTTCACCGTTTCTTCAGACATGTGGAAACTGCCGTCGAAGCCCGTGAAGGTCCAACTCGTGACGAGCAGGCCCAGCATTCCGCCGTAAATCGCATGGGTGAAGCCGGTGTTGTTGACGAAGTGCATCGCGAACGACGGCTGGTGGTGATCGGGGACCAGGGCCAGCGCGCTGACGATCACCACCATGCCGATCAGCAGCCACCACACGGAAATACGGTTCACCAGGGCAACCAGCCGCACGGTATACGTGTTGGCCAGCGCCTGGAGGAGAAGGATGGCCGCCGTGATGCCGACCGTCTGCTGCGCCGTCGGCTCGTAGGACGGCCACTGCATGGCGATGAACGCCTGGATGAAGGTGGCGGCGGCGAAGTTGGTGGCCGCGGTCCCGCCGACCTGGCCCACGAAGTTCAGCCAGCCCGTGTACCAGGACCAGGCGCCCTGGTGCCGCTTGGCGAGCTTGCCGGCCGAGAAGTAGAGCGCGCCGCTGGTCGGGTAGGCGGAGGCGATCTCGCCCATCGCGGCGCCGACGAACAGCACCATGATCGACACGCCGATCCAGCCGAAGATCAGGATCCGTGGACCACCGGCGTTCATACCGAAGCCGAAGGAGGAGAAGATCCCGGAGATGATGTTGATGATGGTGAAGGAAATGGCGAAATTGTCGAACGCCCGGAATCTGCGGGTGAGTTTCCGCGGATAGCCCATGGCGTGGAGCGTGGCGTCATCGTCGAGCGTGCCGGGGTCTGCCGGGTGGGGGGTTTTCGAGCGAGCTGGGGACGTACGCTCGGACACAACCGAAACCTTTCTGGGGGGACCGGGGGAAGAATGGATCGGGTTGAGCTGATCGAACGGGTGGAGCAGAATGGGTGACCCTTTTCAGGTGCTGAATCCGGCGCGACACGGGACTCCTCATAAATCAGCCGTCATGCGGAACAGGAAGTCCGCAGGAACGTCTCGCCCTGGTCAATTGCTCCTCGGGATCCCCGAATGCACTCCAGGGCATGCGCGAGGCATACGGCCCCATGGCCATGAAGACTTCGCGTGCCTCGAATTCACGTTTCGCCATGAACAGCGCATGGGCCAGATACGCCAGATCCAGCACCGGCGTGTAACGGTAGGCGGCCACCTGCGGAAACCAGTTCCGGTAGATGCCCATGGCGGTGGTGATCCACTGGGGCTGCTCCCAGGTGTGGTCCGCGAGCAGTTCGGCCGGGTTGTAGTCCTCGACCAGCGCCACCAGGGGCAGCAGCCGCAGCGGTGAGGCGGCGGGAGCCCGCTGGCTCAGGAACGCGGCGACGTCCCAGCTCGCGCTGGACGAACCGCCGTAGCGGGTGAAGAAGAACGACAGGAAGCGGTGGTGCGCCTCGCGGTGCCAGGGGTCGAGCCGGAGGATGTGGGCGAAGAGGTACCAGGGTCCGGCCGGCGCGGTCAGCAGCCCCTGCGGCGCCGGGTCCTGCGGGCGGTCGAGGCGCGTCAGCGCCAGTTGCGCCACCCAGGGCGTGGGGTCCTTGGGCAGCAGCTTCGCGGCCCGCTCGCACGCCGATTGCGCTATCCGCGCCAGGGCCCCCTGCCGCCGGTCGCCGGCATCGGCCATGCGCAGGGCCCGGAGCATCGCCACCCGGGCCCAGAGCAGCGCCGCCTCGGGCCCCGGCTCCTCGGCCAGCCAGCGCTCGGCCAGGTCCGAGTCGGCCGCCACGGACGCCAGCACGAGCGACCGGTGGGCGCGCACCTCGAAATCCTCCCGGGCCTCCCGCAGAACGTCGTGCGCGCTCAAGTACCGTCCGGTCCGTACGTCCATACACGCGCGCGCCAGCGCCCGGTCATCGGCAGCCGGACTCCACACGTACTGCCCCTCGAAAGAGCCGGCCGCCATGGTCCCCTCCCGGTCACGAAGGCGTCATCCCCCACACCACATTCCGGCCGAGACGAATTCAGCCGGATCCCTGCCACCGGTCAAGTGACAGCGGACACACCTTACTCACCCTCAACTCATCGCGAAAACAAGTCGCCTGGAATATCTGGTTCCGCACCTTTTAGCCTCGATGAAATTGAAAAGGAAACAACTTTTCGCCCGCCCTCCCGAACCCCTCCACTTTGCGATCCCGTTCAACACCGCGCATTTATTTGGCATATTCACCCGTTCACGTGACCTTCACAACTGCACATCGTTGCCGATTACCCCTCCGTATCCATCGTTTCCATGGAGGGAGGGCGGTCCGACCCCGCGGCCGCCACACCTTCCCGCCGCCCGGCCCGGGAAAGGCAGGACCCCCACCCCTCTCTCACCCTGGCGGGACCCGCCCCGCAACCCCTGACCGTTCTCGGCCAGTTCAGGACGCTTTCCGGCCATGCCCGTCGACGGCCGGCACCGAGGGCGGCGCGGGGTCCGGACGGACGGGAGCGCCGGCCCCGGCGGACCCACCCCTCCCCTGAAGAGGCGTGAGCCGCTTCGCGCGACCCGCCCCGTCACCGGCCCGGCCACCACCGGGCCCCTACGGGGCCGCGGGCCCACTCGAACCGACAACATTCAATGAATTCCTGACGCGCTTGTGAAACGGAACAGCGGGAAGCCGGAGTCGACGGGCCGGTGCACCGACGGAGCGGGGGCCGCACAATCACGAAGTCGGCTCAAGAGCAACCGAATTAGCGGACGCTACTTTCCGGAACCACGCGATCACATGTAGCGTTCGACTGGACCGGAGGCCGTGACTTCACACCACGTCACGGCTGGGTACGGGCATGGGCGCGAGCGTTCCTGCGGTACGAGCGGAGCGATCGCCCCCGATGGGCGCACCTGCACCACAAGTGTCTGGCCGCCGCCCCGCCTCACCGCCGGACCGCCTCGCGATCGCTGCGGAGCACCTCAGAACCCTTGAACGTCGAGCACCGCCATGTCTGTCCGTACACGCCTGCTTTGCAAGAGGAATGGGCCCAGATCATGTTTATGAACCCCTCGACGACCCCGCTTGCGTTGCGTCCGGACGCCGACTTCGTCCGGCCGCCCATAGCCGGGCCCGGCGAAGGGCCACCCCTGGCGGTCGACCGGCTACCCGACGGAAAGTGGCAATTGACCCTGCACGACCTGGAACCCGTATCGGTGCACCGGCTGCCGTCCGACGAGGTCCACATCATCCTGGCGCCACCGGGCGAGGAACCGTCCCGGCCCGACGAGCCACCGGCCGGCCAGACCCGGCCGGAGCCGATCCGGATCGATACCGCGGCCCGGACGGTCTTCCTCAGAGGACGCCAACTCGATCTGCCACGGCTGGAGTTCGACCTGCTCGCCCATCTCGTGCTGCATCCCCGGCGCGCCTTTACCCGGGAACAGCTGATGGCCGCCGTCTGGCCCAGCTGCCAGTCCAGCACCCGCACGGTCGACGTCCACATCGCCCGGCTCCGCCGTCGCCTGGGCCCCGGCCTGCGCGACACCATCAGCACGGTCTTCGGCATCGGCTACAAGTACCTGCCGGCCCCACAGGGCGAGGGCCGCGGCTGACGCACCGTCGCACGACCGCGGGGGACGTATGACAGGGGCCGGTCGCCGACGCTCGTCGGCCACCGGCCCCGTCCGCGATCCTGCGCCCGCCGGCCGTCCCTGCGCTCTTCGCACGTTCCCCACGACTGGTGCGAGGGCTCCGCGCCGCCGGCACGGGGGCTCCGACGCCTCAGGCCCCGGCGGGCGAGGCGTTCAGATGCGAGGGGGTCCCGGCCGCGGGGTCCTTGCGCACGAAGGCGCGGCGCAGGGCGTGATAGGGCTCGTCCGGGTCGAAGAAGATGCGGTGCATACGCGCCAGTTCCTGCTCCCGGTAGGCGGCGAGCGGCCGCTCGGCCTCGTCGCGTTCGCGGGCGGCCTTCTTCGTGGCGATCCGGGCCTGGGTCGCGGGTGCCGACGCCAGCCGGCCGGCGAGCCGGGCGGTCCGTGCGGCGAAGTCCTGCGCGGTGCAGTCGATGATCCGGTCGACCAGGCCGAGCCGTGCTCCGGCCGCCGCGGTCATCGGCAGGGCACGGGCGGTCAGTTGCCCGGCCACCTCGCGACCCGCCCGGCGGGGCAGCGTATAGGTCCAGTACTCCGAACCGTAGAGCCCCATCAGCCGGTAGTGGGGGTTGAGCACCACGGACGAGCGGCACCACACCTCGTCGGCGGCGAGGGCCAGCATCGCCCCACCCGCCGCGGCATTGCCGCCGAGCGCGGCGACCACCAGCCGGTCGGTGGTGGTCAGGACGGCGCCCACCAGGTCGTCCATGGCGTTGATGTTGGCCCAGGACTCCTCGGCGGGGTCGGCGGCGGCCTCGATGACATGGAGATGGATGCCGTTGGAGAAGAAGTCCCGGCGGCCGCCGAGAACCAGCACGGAGGTCGGCCGGGCACAGGCGTGGCGGTAGGCGGCGAGCAGGCGCCGGCAGTGGCCGGTGCTCATCGCGCCGCCGGGGAAGGAGAACTCCAGGAACCCGGCCGGGCCGTCCTCGCGGTAACGGATGTCGCTCCAGGTGCGGGGGCCGTCGCCGGGGTCGAGCGGGGCCGGGACCTCGGGGAGCCGCGGGAGACGGTCGCCCAGCGCCAGGGTGGCGGGCAGTTTGGGGGTGGCGGGCTCCCCCGGCGCGCGGGGTGCCCGCAGTTCCGGGATCCATACCGCGCCGTCGGCCGTCGCCCGGCAGATCGCGCCGCACCGGGTGGCGAGCAGCTCACCGGGCCGGCCCGTCAGGGTGTCCTCGGGGTGCCCGCCGTGCAAATGCCAGGTGTCGCCGAGGAGTTCGTCGCGCACGCCGGGCTGGGAGTCGGCGGCGCGCAGCTTGCGCACGACGGTGTCGGTGGGGTCGGACCGCCAGTCGATCCGGCGCAGGTCCTGGCGGAAGGGCGGCCGGGGGCGGCCGGGTCTCGCGGTGTCGGGGAGGTCGGCCTGCGGCTGCGGCCGGTGGGTGCCGGACGCCACGCGGGCGACGGCCGACAGCACCGCCTCGATCGCGCCATCGGCGATCTCGTTGCGGTACAGGTCGCTCTTGCCCACGCCGGGGACGGGGAACTCGGCCGCGGCCCAGATGTCGCCGGCGTCCATCTCCTCATTGGCCTGCAGGACCGTCACCCCCCACCGTTCGGCGCCCAGGTGCACCGCCCAGTCCACCGACGACGGGCCGCGGTCGCCGACGGGGCCGGGGTGCACGATCAGGCAGGTGTACGCCGACCACACCTCACGGGGCACGGCCGTCTTGAGCATCGGTGCCACGATCAGGTCCGGGGCGTGCCGGCGCACGACCTCCAAGAGCGGTGTCCCGCTCGTCACCAGCTCCACGCCCACGTGGTGTCCCCGCTCGCCGAGTTCCGCGTGGACGCGCTGCGTCAGGCTGTTGAACGCGCCGGCAATGAGCAGAATGCGCACAGCGGACTCCCCTGGAGCTGGACCGGTCAGCGGGTGATCGTCGTGATCGTTCCCCACCGGCGGCCGCCCGGGACCGGACCCGCGCTACGGGTCACCCGATCGACGGCCGCCGTGCGGCCCAACGACCGTCCGAAGGTCATCTGACTGGCCGTCACATAGTTCCGCTTGTAGATCATCTCGATGGAATTCCGCCAAAGTTGGCGCACCTCGTACGCTTCCACAGACCGCGACATTGCCGTTAATTGACATTCACTTGGTCATACTTTTACCTTCGGAGCACGGCATCAGCGCAGGTCAGCGCCGTATGCCCCGTTCGTCTTCCGCACTCTCATCGGAGGTTCCCATGGAGCAGCTCATCAAGAAGATGGCCCAGGACACCGTCTGGCAGAACTGGCTGGCCGCCAACTCCGCACAGCAGGCGGCGAAGAACGGCTGCATCAGCGCGGCCCCGAAGTCGGGTTGCATCAGCGCCGCGCCCAAGGCCGGCTGCATCTCCTGACCCTCGCGCCCTCAGGGGCCCGCAGCGGGCCGGCGATCACCGGGAGCCACCACCCTGCTCCCGGCCGCCGGCCCGCTCCGGTCACCGGCCGCTCCGGTCACCGGCCGCTCCGGACACCGCACCCCGAATTCCCGTGTGGGGCACCGCATTCCGACCAGGGACGAGGAATCCATGGATGGACAGCCGACCGCCGAGGTCATCGAGCAGATACGCGACATTCCGATCTACCGTGAGTCGCTGGCGAAGGGCCACTTCCCCCTGCTCGACAAGCCGGAGATCGCGCGCGGCTTCCCCGACAACTGGATGACGCCCCGGCTGGCCACGGCGCTGGAATCCGGAGAAGCGGAGTTCGTTCTCTCCACCGGCACCCACCACGCCCGGATGCAGATCATCCGGCCGCCGTATTTCCTGCTGCAGTCGTACTACCGGCTGTGGAGCGAACACCCCGATATCGCCGACACCTGGGAATCCGGCTGCCGGCGGGTCTCGCTGACCACGGTGCTGGCGACGGAACACGTGGCGCGGGTCAATGCCGCACGGCGCGGTACTGCGCCGGAGCCGGTGCCGGCCCTCGCGGACCGCCGGCTCGATGCCCGCACCTGCTATCTCAATCTGCGGCTCGACCCGGCGCTGTGGGAGCGCGACGAGGTGGTGCGGATGCTCCAGGAGATCCGGGCCGCCGCACGAGCCCACCCGCGCGGCCGGTACCACCTCGACTGCTCCGGATATCACCTGGCGCATCTGCTGCGGAAAGTCGCCGAATTCGGGCTGTGGGACGACTTCCCGCCGCCCGCCAGCATCATCCACGCCTACGAATACACCCCGGTGAACGTCCGGCGCTTTCTGCACCAGCACTTCGTCTGCCCGGTCATCGACCTGTTCGGCAGCACCGAGCTCGGGTATCTCTACTACAGCGACCGCCGCGGCACCTACTGGCCGCATCTCGACAAGATGAGCGTCGAACTCCACCCGGTCGCCGACGGCAGCACGA
Organism: Streptomyces caniferus; assembly: GCF_009811555.1. GTDB lineage: Bacteria > Actinomycetota > Actinomycetes > Streptomycetales > Streptomycetaceae > Streptomyces > Streptomyces caniferus. The sequence goes on from NZ_BLIN01000005.1 coordinate 972,815, forward strand.
TCTACCAGCTCATCGTCACCAGTGTGCGCAACCCCTTCATGCCGCTGGTCCGGTACCGCTCGGGCGACTGTGTACGCACCCTGGACGGGACGCCGGACCCCGGGAAGATCGCCCAATTCTGCGGCCGGGAAAAGGAATTGCTCGGCACTCCGCACGGTCCCGTGGCGCAGGGCGACCTCGACCGGTGCATCAGTGAGGCGTCCTCGCGCATCTTCGTGTACCAGTTGCAGCTGACCGGCGATACGGCGGCGCGGCTGGTGTACACGACGTTCGACGGCACACCCGTCGAGCCCGAGCACGCCGCGGAGCTGGAGGACAGCATCGGCGCACTGACCGGGCGGCGCTGCCGGCTCGAACACCGTCCGCACCTCCCCATCGGGAAGTCGGGAAAGTACGCCTGGCTCGCGACCGGCCTCTGATCCCTCCACACGCCCGCCCCGCCCGGACGCCCGCCCTCGGACATCTGCCCCACCCGGACAGGAGAAGCATGACCACCGCACCGCGGATATCTCCCGAAGCCCTCGAAGACCTGCTCGGCGAGGCGCTGTACACCGAGGTGGTGACGCATTTCGACGACAAGAGCGCGGCGCCGCGGGAGTTCGTGGAGCGCCAGGTCACCGAGTGCCTGCGCTACCTCTATCTCGTCTCCCGGCACCACGACCGGCTCGGCGGTCTCTTCCTGCCCGTCGAGCAGGACATCGACGAGATCTGGCACTACCTCATCCTGCAGACCCGCGAATACCGGGCGCTGTGCGAGGAACGGCTGCCGGGCCGCTTCTTCATCGAGCACCGCAGCATCGCCTACGAGGACTACCAGCAGGAGCCGGGCCGCGAGCAGGCCCTCGAAGAGGCGCTGCGCTGGATTCCGCTGTACTGCCGGGAATTCGGCCCGTTCGACGAGGGTGCGCTGCCGCACTGGACCATGGTGCGATTCCTCCATGAACAGATGGGTCTGTCGCTCGCGGCCATCGCGGCGCTGGAACCCATGCCGACGCCTTAGGGCATCGGGCGGGTCCGAACGGAGAGGAATCATGAGCGCTCGCAACGTTGCCCCTGCCGACCGCGAGGTACCGGAACAGCGGCGGATCCTGGCTGTCCTGGTGTTCTCCCAGATCCTCAGCGGCGCGGGCCTGGCCGCGGGGATCACCGTCGGCGCGCTGCTCGCCGAGGAGATGCTCGGCTCGACCGGTCTGGCGGGCGTGCCCAGTGCACTGTTCACCGCCGGGGCCGCACTCGGCGCCGTCGGCATCGGCCAGATCTGCCGGCGCCACGGCCGGCGCCCCGGTCTTGCCCTCGGGTACGCCGTCGGGGCGCTCGGCAGCCTCGGGGTCGTGGTGGCGGCCGCCCTGGGCAGTGCGGTGCTGCTCTTCGCGGCGCTGGTGGTCTACGGGGCGGGCACCGCGACGAACCTGATGGCGCGTTATGCGGGTGCGGATCTGGCCTCGCCCGCGCGGCGCGGCCGGGCGGTGAGCACGGTGCTCCTCGCCACCACGCTCGGCGCGGTGATCGGACCCAACCTGGTGACGCTCACGGGTCAGGTCGCGCACTCCTGGGGCATCCCCCGCCTCGCCGGGCCGTTCCTGCTCGCCGTCGCCGCGTTCGGGGCGGCCTCGGTGACGCTGGCCTGCCTGCTGCGGCCCGATCCGCTGCGGCTGGCCGAGAAGCTGGCCGCGGCACGGGCGGAGGCGGCGGCCGAGAGCCCCGCCGACGGGGCCGACAGCGCGTCGGATGCCCGGCCGGACCGGCGCGGGCTGGTCACCGGCACCCTGGTCATGATCCTCACCCAGTTCGTGATGATCGCGGTCATGACCATGACGCCGGTTCACATGCGGGCGCACGGCCATGGCACACAGGAGGCCGGACTGGTCATCGCCCTCCATGTCGGCGCGATGTTCCTGCCCTCCCCGCTCACCGGTCTGCTGGTCGACCGGGTGGGCCGGCGCTGGATCGCCGGCGCGTCCGGTCCGGTCCTGCTGGCCGCCGGGCTGGTCGCCGCCATGGCGCCGCACTCCGTACCCGCGCTCGCCACGGCACTGGTACTGCTCGGTATCGGCTGGAACTTCGGGCTGGTCAGCGGCACCGCCCTGGTGACCGACGCGCTGCCGCCCGCCCGCCGCGCCTCGACACAGGGGCTGGTGGACGTCGGCATCGCCCTCGCGGGCGCGGCGGGAGGCATGTCCTCGGGGCCGGTCGTCGTCCTGGGGGGCTACCCGACGCTGGCGCTGGCCGGCGGCATCCTCGCGCTGGCGGTCGTACCCCTCCTCGCATGGGCGGCCCGCCGGCCGCCGCACACCGGCACCGCGCTCGCCGCAGCCCCCGCCGAAAAGGAACAGACATGAACATCCCTTCGCTGAACGGATGTTCCCGGCTGCCTTCCGGGGAATTCTGGAAACTTGGCGTCATTTCTCGTTATCACGCCGGAAACCTGGATGCTGCACTGTGAAGGCAGAGTGGAACCGTGAGGACCAGCCACGGGGGGCGATGATGCGGAAGGACACGTCGGCAGCGGGCATATCCGTTCTGCGACTGTGCCGTATGTCGCTGACCGCCCTGCTGGTGGTCCTGGCGTTCCTGCTGAGCGGGGCGGCGTCGGCGCCCGGTGCGGCGAAGGCCGCGTTCACCACCCCGTCAGCGGCGAAGTCCGCCGGCGCCGCACCGGCCGTCAAGCCCGGCTACGACGGCACGGAGGAGAAGAGCAAGCGGGAGTCCGAGCGCGGCCAGCCGCGGCGCACCGCCCGTACCTCCGTCGGCGTTCCCCAGCACACCGGCCGGCCGCTCCCGCCGTTCGGCGCGAGGACCGTGGGGCTCGTCGCCACGGCGGCCTCCGGGGCCCCGGCGGGCAGCTCCACCAAGGCCGCGTCCAGACCGGCCGCCCTCTCCGTCCTGCACTGCGTCTTCCGCTGCTGAGAGCGGTGTGGTGGCCATGCCCCACCCCCGCACCATGCACGTTTCCGCCACCACCCCCACAGTGGCACCACTCATCAGCAGGAGACCTCCTCGTGGAGACCTTCATTCAGCATGCCCGGGGCCTGACGGCCCGTATCGCCGACCGGCGGGAAGAACAGGAGACCTACGGCCGGCTCGCCGCCGGACAGTCCCCCCTCGCCCTGTTCATCACCTGTTCCGACTCACGGGTCGTCCCGTCCCTGATCACCGGGGCGCGGCCCGGCGAACTCTTCGAACTGCGCACCGCCGGCAACGCCGTGCCCGTCTACCGCGAGGACATGGCGGCCTGCGCGGAAGCGGCGACCATCGAGTACGCGATGCGCGTCCTGGGCGTGGCCGACATCGTGGTGTGCGGTCATTCGCACTGCGGCGCGGTCGGTGCCAGGGCCCGCGGTGAGGACCTGACCGGCGCGCCCGCCGTACGCGACTGGCTGGCGCAGCAGCTCTCCGACCAACTGCCCAGGGACGAGGAACCGACCGTCGCCGCCGCGGTCCAGCAGCATGTGCGCGAGCAGGTCGACCGGCTGCGGGGCTACCCCTGCGTCCAGGAGCGGCTGGCCGCCGGCGAGGTGAATCTGCACGGGTGGTTCTACGAAGTGCACACCGGCCTGGTGGCCTCGCACCACCCCGCCTCCGACCTGTTCCTCCCGCTGTGAAGGCGGGTGGGCACCTCATGAAGCGCTTCACCTCCTTCCGGGCGGACTTCACCGCCTCCCTCGTCGTGTTCCTCGTGGCCGTCCCGCTGTGTGTCGGGGTGGCCGTCGCCTCCGGGGTCCCGGCCGAACTGGGCCTGGTCACCGGTGTGGTCGGCGGGCTGCTCACCGGCCTGCTGCCGGGCAGCAGCCTCCAGGTCAGCGGCCCCGCCGCCGGTCTGACGGTGCTGGTCTTCGAAGCCGTCAAGGAGTACGGCATCGGCGCGCTCGGCGCACTGGTACTGGCGGCCGGCGCGCTGCAACTGGCCATGGGCGCCCTGAAGTTGGGGCGCTGGTTCCGGGCGATTTCGGTCGCCGTGGTCCAGGGCATGCTGGCCGGCATCGGCCTGGTCCTGATCGCCGGACAGCTCTACGCCCTCGCCGACGCCAAGGCGCCGGGCAGCGGACTCGCCAACCTCGGTGGCATGCCGGGCCTGATCACCGCCACCGCGGGGTCGGGCACGGCCCTGGCCGCGCTCGCCATCGGCACCGGCACCATCGCCGTCCTGGTGCTGTGGCCGCGCTGGCGGCGCGCCGCGCGGATCCTCCCCGCGCCGCTGGCCGCGGTGGCGCTCGCCACCGTCGCGGTGTGGGCGCTGGATCTGCCCGTCGCACGCGTCGAGGTGAGCGGGCTGCTGCACGCGATCCAGCCGCCCGGCCTCGCCGACCTCGGCCGGCTGACCGAGATCGGGGTGCTCGGCACGGTCCTCGCCTTCGCGCTGATCGCGTCCGCCGAGTCCCTCTTCAGCGCGGCCGCGGTCGACCGGCTGCACGACGGGCCGCGCACGGAGTACGACAAGGAACTGATGGCCCAGGGCGCGGGCAACGCCGTCTGCGGCCTCCTCGGCGCCCTGCCGATGACCGCCGTCATCGTCCGCAGCGCGGCCAATGTGCAGGCGGGCGCGAAGACCAAGGCCTCGCGGGTGCTGCACGGTGTCTGGCTGCTGGTGTTCGCCGCGGCGTTCCCGGCCGCGCTGGGTGTGGTGCCGGTCGCCGCGCTGGCGGGCGTACTGGTCCACGCGGGCTGCAAGCTCATCCCGCTGCGCGAGCTGCGGCCGCTGTGGCGCGAGCACCGGGGCGAGGCGGTGGTCCTCCTGGTCACGGCCCTCGCGATCGTGACGGTCAACATGTTCGAGGGCGTCCTCATCGGCCTGCTGATGGCGATCGCGAAGACGGCCTGGGAGACCTCCCACGTCCACCTCGACATCCACACCCCGGACGACGAGGACGAACCGGTGACGGTACGCGCCGTCGGCAACGCCACGTTCCTGCGGCTGCCCAAGATCCTCGACCAGTTGGAAGCACTGCCCGCCGACCGGAAGGTGGAGCTCGACCTGACCGGGCTGCGCCATCTCGACCACGCGTGTGGCACCGCGCTGACGAACTGGGCCGAGCAGCACCGTCGTACCCGGCGGGCGGTGGAGCTGGTGTCCTGATCGCCCCCGGCCGCCCGGCCGTACGGTCACCTCTCCGTACGGCCGGGCGGCGGGGCCGGGAAGATTCCCCCCGCCACGGTTGTTGAGCGAGGATCATGCCGGTCGTGGCAGCGCCGCGGCCGGCACCACGCTTGTCGTCGACGAGGGGACGGACGGTATGCCGCTTCAGGGTGAGTACGAGCCGAGCCCGGAGCAGTGGGTACGCGATCAGGTCGAGGAGTACGAGGGCTCCGGCGGGACGAAGGGCACCACGATCCGGGGAATGCCCGTCGTGGTCCTGACCACCCGGGGCGCGAAGAGCGGGAAGATCCGCAAGAGTCCGCTGATGCGGGTGGAGCACGACGGGGTGTACGCGGTGGTGGCCTCCATGGGCGGCGCGCCCCGGCACCCGGTCTGGTACCACAACGTCGTGGCGGACCCCCGGGTGGAACTGCAGGACGGCCCGGCGCGCCGGGACATGACGGCCCGTGAGGTCACCGGCGAGGAGAAGGCCCTGTGGTGGGGCCGTGCCGTCGAGGCGTACCCCGATTACGCCGACTACCAGGAGAAGACGGAGCGTCAGATTCCGGTGTTCGTCCTGGAGCCGGCGGCCGCGGCGCACTGAAACCGGCTCCCTCGTGACGCTCAGAGCGTCACGAGGGAGACCTCGGTGGCCTTGACGCTGGTCCACACGGAAACGCCGTCCGCGAGGCCGAGTTCGAGGGCGGCCGAGGGGGTGATTTCGGCCACCAGGTCGGGGGCCTTTGGCGAGGTGACGAGGATCCGCAGCCGGCTGCCCGCCGAGGTGATCTCCCGGACGGTGCCCGGCCAGACGTTGCGGGGGCTGCCGGTGGGCTTCTCGAGGTGCAGCGACACGGCCTCGGGAGCGATGATCGCCAGCGCCCGGGTGCCGTCGGGGAGCCGGTCGGCGGCGACGAGGCGGCCGCCGTCGGAGAGCGCGAGGCCGTCTTCGGTGGCGGTGCCCGGCCAGGCGTTACGGCCCAGCATCCGGGCGACCCAGGGCGAGCGCGGGTGCCGGGTGACCTCGGCGGGCGGGGCGTCCTGGAGGGCGCGGCCGTCCTGCAGGACGAGGACCCGGTCGGCGAGCGAGACCGCCTCGACGGGGTCATGGGTGACGATCAGACAGACGCCGCCGAAGCCCGCGAGATGGCGGCGCAGCGTGTGCCGGACATGCGCGCGGGTGGTCTGGTCGAGCGCGGCGAGCGGTTCGTCGAGCAGCAGCAGCCGGGGCCGGGCGGCCAACGCCCGTGCGAGGGCGACGCGTTGCGCCTGCCCGCCGGAGAGCTGGGCGGGCTTGCGGTGCGCGAGCGGGCCGACGCCGAGCCGGTCGAGCCACCGCTGTGCGGTGCGGCGGGCCTCGACGCGCGGGGTGCCGTGGGCGCGCAGCCCGTACGCGGTGTTGGCCAGGGCCGTCAGATGCGGGAAGAGGGCACCGTCCTGGGGGACCCAGGCGACGCCGCGGCGGTGCGGGGGCAGGGCGGTGACGTCGGTGTCCCCGAGGTGCAGCGTGGCGCGGGCGCGCGGGGTGAGTCCGAGCAGGGCACGCAGCAGGGTGGTCTTGCCGGCGCCGTTGGGGCCGACGACGGCGAGGGTGGTGCCCGGTTCGGCGTCCAGGGTCAGCTGGTTGAAGCCGGTGACGTCGGCGTGCAGCGGCCAGCGCTCCCCGGGCGCCGCCGAGGTCGCCGCGGGTTCCTCGACGCGGGGGACGGGCGGCGCCGCCAGATCGGTGTCGTCCGAGGTGGGCACGGTGCGGGCGGTGCGGGCGGTGCGGGTGGTGGTCGCGCCGGTCCAGCGGCCGCGCAGGCAGACCAGGACGCCCATGGCGATGACGAGCAGCAGCAGCGAGACCGAGGTGGCGGCCTCCGGGGACCCCTGGAGCAGCAGGTAGACCTGGAGCGGCAGGGTCTGGGTGGTGCCGGGCAGGTTGCCGGCGAAGGTGATCGTCGCGCCGAATTCGCCCAGCGCGCGGGCCCAGGTCAGCGCGGCACCGGCGGCGAGGCCGGGGGCGACCATGGGGAGGGTGACGGTGCGAAAGACCCGTACGGGCGAGGCGCCGAGGGAGGCCGCGGTCTCCTCGTAGCTCGTGCGCAGTCCGGCGAGTGTGCCCTCCAGGCTGATGACGAGGAAGGGCATCGCGACGAAGGTGGCGGCGACCACCGCACCCGAGGTGTGGAACGGCAGCACGATGCCGAAGGTGCCCTCCAGCCAGGGACCGAGGAGTCCGCGGCGGCCGAATCCCATGAGCAGCGCGACACCGCCGACGGTCGGCGGCAGCACCATCGGCAGCAGCACCAGCGAGCGGACCAGCGCTTTGCCGGGGAAGTCGACCCGCGCCAACAGCCAGGCCAGCGGTACTCCCAGCAGCAGCGAGAGCCCCAGCGCCGAGAACGACACCAGCAGCGACAGCCGGAGCGCTTCGAGGACGCCCGGGCTGGTCAGATGGGTGCCGAGGTCGCTCCAGGTGGTGCGGGCGAGGATGCCGACCAGCGGCATCAGCAGGAACACGACGGCCACCAGCGCGGGCACGGCCAGCGCGACCGGGGCACGGCTGCCCGGCGCGCGGATCCTGCCCGCGCGGGGCGGGACGAGGGTGCGTGTCATCGGGGTTCCTGGTATCGGGGCGGGCCGGGGTACGGCGACGCGCACGAGCCGGCCCGCTCCCCCGAGCCGGACGGTCCGTGCGCGCCGCACCGGGTCACGGCTTCTGGAACCCGGCCTGCTGCAGGATCTTCTGCGCCTCGGGCGTGCTCAGCCACTTCACGAACGCGGCTGCGGCGGCCGTGTGCTGAGAGGCCTTCAGGGGCGCTGCCGGGTAGGAGGCGACGGCGTTCTGCGCGTCGGGGATGTCGACGGCGTCGACCTTCTTCGGCGCGGTGGCGGCGTCCGTCTTGTAGACGATGCCGGCATCGGCCTCGCCGAGCTCGACCTTGCTGAGCACCGCGCGGACGTTGGGCTCCTGCGAGACCGGCTTGACCTTCAGCTTCTGGGCGTCCAGGACCTGCTTGCTGTAGCGGCCGACGGGCACCTCGGAGGCGGCGAGGACCACCTTCAGCTTGCTGTCGCTGAGTGCCTTGAGGTTGTCGATCTTCTTGGGGTTGCCCTCGCCGGTGGCGATGACCAGGCGGTTCTTGGCGATGACGGTGGGCGCGCCGACATCGGCCTTGAGCCCGTCCATGGTCTTGGTGTCGGCGGTGACCACGGCATCGGCCGGGGCGCCCTCCCTGACCTGGGCGGCCAGTTCCTGGGAACCGGCGAAGGAGAAGTTCACCTTGGTGCCGGGGTGCTCCTTCTCGTACACCGCGCCGGCCTTCTTGAAGACATCGGTCAGCGACGAGGCGGCGAGCACGGTGAGGTCCGCCTTGGGGACCGCGCTGCTGCCGGACTTCTCGGCGCCCTTGTCCTTGGCGCTGTCGTCGCTGCCGCAGGCGGTGAGCGGTACGAGGAGGGCGGCGGTCACGAGCGCGGCGGCGGCGCGGCGTCCGGTGAAGAGCTGGGACATGGGGCGGGACTCCTTGGAACGCGGGACGACGGGTGTCGTCCGAGCGGATGGGAAAAGCCGCGCCGTGGACGGGCGACGCCGCTGGTGTGAGGCAGCCGGCCGGTGGGGGACGGTGGTTGCGGATCGGCTGGGGTGCTGCCGCGGTGGGTCAGGTGCGGTCGATGTGCACGCTGGTGGACTTCACGCGGGCGGTGGCCTGCATGCCCACCTCCAGGCCCAGTTCCTCCACCGCTTCCCGGGTCAGCAGGGACACCAGGCGGTGCGGACCGGCCTGGATCTCGACCTGGGCGGCGACATCGCCGAGCTTGACGGCGGTGACGATGCCCGGGAAGGCGTTGCGCGCGGAGGTGTACGAGGCGTCGTCCTCACCGGTGCCGTTCTGCGCCACCTCGATGGAGAAGGCGGCGAGATCACGGCCGTCGATGAGGCGGCGGCCGCCGTCGTCGCGATGGGTCGCGACCTTTCCGGCGTCCGCCCAGCGGCGGGCGGTGTCGGGGCTGACGCCCAGCAACCGCGCCGCCTGGCCGATCGTGTAGGACTGCATGTGCGACAAGATATGCCGTATCAGCTCGCATTTGCAATTCATCAGGCGAAGCTATATGGCAGATGCCAGTTCCTCTGGAGGAAGGAACGAAAGGCCGGCCTCCGCCCCGCGCGCGACCCGAATGCCCGGCGGAATTCTCGGTGTCTCAGCGGATTTGCCGGGCGCATTCGGATATCCGCCCGGCGTCTGCCCAGCAGGCCCGGACCGCGGCGCGGTGTGTGGTTAGGGTGCTGACAACAGAGCAGGGAAAACGCGACATTCCACTCCTTTGCTTTCCACTCCCCCGGTGAGGCATTTCCATGAGCCTGAGCATCCGTAACCAGATTTCCGGCACCGTTCTCTCCGTCACCCCCGGCGAGGTCATGGCAACCGTCAAGGTCCGTCTGGACGGCGGCCAGGAGATCACCGCCGCGATCACCCTGGAGGCCGTGCAGGAGCTGGGCATCGTCGAGGGTTCCGCGGTGCGCACCCTGATCAAGTCCACCGAGGTCGCGCTCGCGACCGGCGCGGTGGACGGTCTGAGCATCCGTAACCGGATCCCCGGCACCGTCACCGAGGTCACCACTGGCGGCGCGATGGCGGGCGTCAAGGTCGCCGTAGCGGGCGGGGAGCTGACCGCCGCGATCACCAAGGACGCGGCCGAGGACCTGGGCCTGGCCGCCGGTGCCGAGGTCACCGCGCTGGTCAAGTCGACCGAGATCGCGCTCGCCGCGGTCTGAGCGCGGGGCCGCCGAAGCCTCCGGGGCACGGGGGCTCCGGCTCTTCCCACGGCCGTCAGGGCGCGTCCGGCCCCGCCCCGCCGGGCCGGTACCCGTCCGCCCCGGGCGGGACGCAGGTCCCGAACCAGATGCCGGTGATGGCGCTGATGTAGCGGGCACCGCAGCGGTCGGACGGGACCACGAGCTGGCTGCCCGCCGCGTCGAGCGGCCGCCCGTCCATGGCCGTGGCCAGCAGGACCGGCGCATCGCCGAAGTCCGCGTCGAGCTCCGCCCAGGACAGCGCCGTGTGGTGTCCGTCCCGGCCGGTGACCGCCAGTACGTAGCGGGAGCGGTCCTTGCGCCGCCGGACGTCGAAGGCCGGCCCCGCCGCGTCGATGACCTCCCGCAGCAGCGGTCCCTCGAAGGTGTGGTGCTGCGGCCCGTTCGTGGCGCAGTCGAAGACCACCTCGGCCCGCCGCTGCGGCCACCGCTCCCGCAGCTGGGCGACCGTCAGCGCGAGCGGACGCCGTAGCTGACCGCGGATCAGGAAGCGCCGGGGGTCGGGAGGTACGGCGCCCTCGGGCGCCGGGCGTACGGCTGTGGTGCGGGACGGCGGGCCGAGTCGGCTCATTCGAGACCCCCTTGAGGCGATCCGCGCGGCGGCTGCCCTGCTGTGATGCCCGACCGGCCCGCCGCTGAATCACGGATGCCAGCCACTTACGCATGTTCACCTCGCTGATGTGAGGCAAAAGGGGCCAAGAGGGCAGCAGGTCCGGAGCCGCAGGACGGCTGGACGTACCGGCCGCCGGGCGTGCCGCCGCCCAGCCTGGGGGTACCGCCCAGCGTGAGCTGGGGGAGCGTCGCCGCTGCGCCATGGGGCGCGCTGCCGGGCATCACGTACGTCCCGCACCGTGTTCAGGTCCATGCCGCCGAGTGAAGCAACGCCGCACCCCCGGGCACGACTGGTGCCCAGCACGGAAAAACACCGGCACCGAGCCCGGGATCTGGAGGATCAACCAAGAGGACTATGGCCAGGATCAGCTGGCATTTACGATGCTTGTACTCACTTTCGCCTCGTGAATGTGAGATGCCGGGGTCCACTCCCGGCAGCCGCCCAAGGAGCACGCACATGCACGTCCAAGATCTCCTCCAGCTCGACTCGCTCGATCTGACCCTGCTGTGGGGCGACGGCCCCCTCCTCACCCGGGAGGTCAGTGGTGTCACCGCCACCGACCTGGAGGACCCGGCCCGGTCCCTCCAGCCGGGCGAGCTGGTGCTGAGCGGACTGGTGTGGTGGACGCCCGAGGACGGCCGCACCAAGGTCGACCGGTTCGTCTCGGCGCTGCACTCCGCCGGCGCCACCGCCTTGCTGGCCGGCGAGGAGACCCATGGCACGGTCCCGGACGCCCTCGTGGAGTCCTGCCGTGAGCGGGGCATCGTCCTGGTGGCGGTGCCCGCGCAGACCAGCTTCCGCGCCATCACGGAGGCGGTGCATCTGCGCCAGTGGGGCGATCTGAGCCGGCGCCCCACCGCACACCACGCGCTGCCGGAGAACGTCCGCACCGAACTGGCGGGTCTGCTCGCCGAGGACGCGGCACCGGACACGCTGCTGGACCGTGCCTTCGCCCATCTGGGCGGGCCGCCCTGCTATCTGGTGACGGCGACCGGCCGGGTGATCGCCCGGACGCCGGCCGCCCCGTACCTCTCGGCGCGGCAGGCCGCGCAGGAACTGACGGCGGCGTCCGGCACCGGCCTGCGGATCGACGGGGAGCCCGGTCCGTACGACGGCTGGCAGCTGTATCTGCGGGGCGCGGCCGACGCCCCGCCCCGGGCGCTGCACGAGATCGCCGAGGTCATGGCGCAGTACCGCCATCGGGCCGAGCTGCGGCAGGCGGCCGAACGGCGGGCGGCGGACGAGCTGATCGCGCTCGCCGAGGCCGGCCCGGCCGACGGTGCGGCGCTGGAGGCGGCGCTGCACGCCTGCGGACTGCCGGCCAACGGTCCGTACCGGGTGGTGGTGGCCGCGTCGGGCGACGCCGAGGGCGAACAGGCGGTGGGCGCGCTGACCGAGGCGTTGCGGCACTCCCCCGGCGAGCCGTTCGCGGCGGGCCTGCTCCCGGGCGGCCAGGCGGTGGCGGTCGTCCACGCCCGCCCCGAAGCGGAGGACCGTATCCCGCTCGGCGAGCTGTGGCCGAGCGTGCACGCCTGCCGGCCGCAGACGCCGCTGCATGCCGGGGTCAGCGGCCCGGTCACGGCCGCCGGTGGCCTCAACTCCGCGCTGGACCAGGCACGTTACGCACTGGCGGCGGCACGCGCCGGAGCCCCGGACGGCGCCCGGGTGACCTCCGTCGAGGACCTCAGCACCCTGGGCGCGCTGCTCGCCGGGGTCCCCGCGGATGTGCGTACGGCCTTCAGCAGCCGGGTGCTCGGCCCGTTGGCGCGCGCCGGGAGCACCTCGCACCGGATGCTCCTGGAAACACTGGAGGTCTTCCTCGCCCACCACGGGTCATGGGCGCGGACCGCCGAAACGCTGCATCTGCATGTGAACACGGTGCACTACCGTATCCAGCGCATCGAGACGCTCACCGGCCGCGACCTGTCCCGGCTCGATCACAAACTCGATCTGCAGGCGGCGCTGCTCTGCCGCTGAACGGCGCCGGGGCCGGCGGGCGGCGCCGGCCGGCCGAAGCCGCGGCTCAACTCCGCTCGCCCGCCCGGTCGATGTACACATTGGTGGACTTCACCCGGGCGGTGGCCCGCACCCCGACCTCGATCCCGAGTTCCTCGACGGCCTCCCGGCTGATCACCGACACCAGCCGGTGCGGCCCGGACTGGATCTCGACCTGGGCGATCACATCGTCGAGGGTCACCTTGGTGACGATCCCGGCGAAGGAGTTCCGCACCGAGGTCAGCACCTCGTCCGACACCGGATGCAGACCCCCGGCGCGCTCCTTGGCGAACGCCGCCAGGCCGGCCCCGTCGATCACACGGTTCCCCGCGCCGTCCCGGTCCATCCGCAGCTGCCCGCCATCGGCCCAGCGGCGGACGGTCTCCGAACTCACGCCCAGCAGCCCAGCTGCCTGACCAATGCTGTATGTCGGCACCCCCGCACTCTAGGCCCTGCCGTCACCGCCCCGGCCCTCTCCGGTACCGCGCGGACGACGGGAGTTCGGCGACGCCCCCTCGGGCAGCGGCTGCTCCCCCTCGACCAGTTCCTCCAGCGCGGGGAGGGCCTCGTGCAACAGCCGCTGCCGGTCGGGGGCCAGCCGGGCGATCCGTTCGCGGAGCACCCCGGTGGTCTCCCTGCGTACGGCGCGCAGCAGCGCCAGCCCGTCGTCATTGAGGCTGATCAGGCTGGCGCGCTGGTCCGCGGGGTCGGGGCGGCGGGCGATCCAGCCGCAGTTGTCCAGCAGATCCACCATGCGGGAGGTGGTGGACAGGGCAATGTTCATCCGCGCGGCGAGTTCGCTGATACGCAGCGGGCCGTGGGCGGCGAGGGCCGCGAGGGCGGCCGTGCGGCTGGGGGTGAGATCGGGGTGCCGGCTCCGGCCGCGGAGCAGTGGCAGCAATTGCTGGATCACCGCGCGCAGCCGCCCGGCCACCTCCGCCGGTTCGGTCCGGGACGGCGACGGGCGCTCGGGCGGGGCGTCGGGCTGCTTCATCAGGGGCTCCTGGAGGGCGGTGGGGGCGAGGCCGGTGGGGAGGGCGGATCGGTACGGGCTGCCGGGTCGGGGCCGGTGGTCGCGCCCCCGGGACCGGTCGACGCGGCGGGATCCTTCGTGGCGGGGGACCCCGGCGTCCCGGCCACGGCGACCGGCGACGGCGCGGCTGCCACCGCCGCTGCCGGTACCGCCGCCGCTGTTCCGTCCGCCGGGTGACGGGCCCGGCCGTCGTCGTGGACGTACCGCCCGCCGCGCAGCAGCGAGGCGACGGCGGCGATCAGGCAGGCGGCGATGGCGAAGCCGAAGGCGACGGCCAGCCCGTCGGAGAACGGCTGGGAGATGAGCCGGGGGAAGAATTCCCGGCCGGTCAGGTACGCGGCGTGGCCGGGCGGAAGGTGATCGAGCACCTGCGGTCCGAGGAGGGTCCGGACCGGGTTGTAGCCCAGGAGGGAGGCGAACAGCACGCCCACCGGGGGCAGCGCCGCGACCTTGGCTGCGTCGGCCGCCGGGACGCCCTGGGCGGTCAGTCCGGTGGTGAGGGCGCGGGGCAGGGCCCCGGCCAGGCCCGTGATCATCAGCGAGAAGAAGATGCCGATGGACAGCACCATGGCCGAGTTCTGGAAGGTGGTGCTGATGCCGGCGCCCACCCCGCGCTGGTCGGGCGGCAGGCTGTTCATGATGGCGGCCCGGTTGGGCGCCGCGAACAGGCCCATGCCGATGCCGTTGAGCAGCAGGATCAGCGCGAAGCCGGGGTAGCCGAAGTCGACCGGCAGGGCTTGCAGCGCCCCGAACGAGGCGGCCGCGAGCAGCATCCCGCCGGTGGCGAAGGCCCGCGCCCCGAACCGGTCCGACGCCCATCCGGATACCGGCCCGGCCACCAGGAAGCCCAGCGTCAGCGGCAGCATGTAGATGCCGGCCCACAGCGGCGTCTCGGTGAAGCCGTAGCCGTGCCGGGGCAGCCAGATCCCCTGCAGCCAGATGATGAGCAGGAACATCAGCCCGCCGCGGCCGAGCGAGGCGAGCAGACTGGCGAGGTTGCCCGCGGTGAACGCGCGGATGCGGAAGAGCCCGAGCCGGAACATCGGCGCCGCCACCTTCGTCTCGACGACGCAGAAGACGGCGAGCAGCAGCACCCCGCCCCCCATCGCGGTGAGCACGGCGGGGTTGCTCCAGCCCATGGTGTGTCCGCCGTACGGCTGGATGCCGTAGGTGATCCCGGCCAGCAGGGCGATCAGTCCGGCCGCGAAGGTGAGGTTGCCCCACCAGTCGGGCCGGGCCGGGGTGCGGATGCCGGTGTCCCGCAGCTTCAGATAGGCCCACGCGGTGCCGAACACCCCGAACGGCACGGACACCAGGAAGACCAGCCGCCAGTTCACCGGCCCGAGCAGACCGCCGAGCACCAGCCCGGCGAACGAGCCGGTGATGCCCGCGACCTGGTTCAGGCCGAGGGCGAGGCCGCGCTGCCGGGCGGGGAAGGCGTCGGTGAGGATCGCGTTGGAGTTCGCCATCAGCATGGCGCCGCCCACGCCCTGCAGGACCCGCATGGCGATCAGCCAGAGGGCACCGGCCGTGCCGTGCTGCCAGGTCACCGACAGCAGCACGGAGAAGACGGTGAAGACGGCGAACCCCAGGTTGTACATCCGGGTCCGGCCGTACATGTCGCCGAGCCTGCCGAAGCTGACCACCAGCACGGCGGTGACGACCAGGTAGCTCATGATCAGCCACAGCAGCAGGCTGGTGTTGCCCGGCTGCAGGGGGTCCACGCCGATGCCCCGGAAGATGTCGGGCAGCGCGATGAGCATGATCGACATATTGATGGACGCGATCAGCACGCCCAGGGTCGTGTTCGACAGGGCGACCCACTTGTAGCCCGGGCCCGGCGCGCGGCGCGGCCGCGGGCCCGGCGCGGCCCGGTCGCCGAATGCAGCAGCAGTACTTCCCACGGGGCACCCACTCCCACCCGGGATATTTACTTGCTTGACTTCAACCAATCCAACTCTCGGGAGCGGGGACCGGCCAGCGCGAAGGGCGGCGCCGCGTGCGTACGGCGCTCCCCCGTCCGCCCCGGCCCCGTACCGCCGCGCGCCCCGCCAGCTCCTCCTCCCTCCCCCACCGCTTCGGGCGCGGCCCCCTCCGGCCCGGTGCATCCGAACAGAGCAGTCCGATCCCCCATCGGTGCGGCGTCGTCAGTCCGGGAGCAATCGGTTCGTGCACCTGCCTGCCACACCGGACACCACGCCATCAACCGGGCAGGGAACGGCAGTTGAGGGTGGAGGGACGGATTGAGGGACCCTCACCACCACCCGAAAGGCTGCCGTTTGGCGCACTTTTCCCCTTGCGTGCGAAATATGACGATGTGAATCTGAAGATCCCATTCGTCGAAGGAGTTGATCGCATGGTTACGGATCGCACAGCGCCGGTCGAGACGGCCGCCCTGGCCGCCGAGGTCGAGGGACTGCTTGAACCCGCCGAGGCCGACGGTGTCTTCCGCGATACCCGCGAGTGTGGAGGTGCGCTGCTGCTGGCCGCGCTGCTCCTGATCTCGCCGCCCACCCCCCGCCCCAAGACTGACGTGCGCTGAGGCTGAGGGGAAAGCGTTGGCTGAACAGACGCAGGGAGCAGTCCCGCTGAGCGCTGTGATCGCCGATGCCGCAACCGGGGTCGCCCTCGCCCTGCGGGGTGAGGGCGACCCTTATGCGTTGTCGGCCGTTCTGCGGCAGAGCGATGCACTGGCCCCGGCCGCCATCCGGGTGCTCGGCGCCGATGCGCTCGCTCCGTACGCGATGGACCATCCCGGAACGCCCGTCGTCGGCGGGGACGATGCCGAGGTCGTCCGGCAGGCGCTCACGGCCTACCCACCAGGAGCGGACGCCTCGGAGGTGTCGGTGTGGACCTACCGGGGCCTGGTCGAGGCCTCGCACGCGTTCCTTCCCGGAGACGCACGGCACTGGCCGCCACCACCCGAGGCCGCGGCCGGATGGGTCGACACCGACCCCTGGCCGAAGCTCTCCCACCGCGTGTCCCAGCTCGCCGCGCTCGCGCTGCCCGGGCTGGCGCCCGGTCTCGCCGAGCAACTGGCGGCACGCACCGACGATCTGGCCCGCGGCTTCGTCCGGGCGGTACGCCGCATGGACTGGCTCCAGGCGGCCGGCCTGGGCCGTTGGCTGGCGCGGCTGCCCGACGTACCGCAGACCCTGGGGCTCGACAGCGGGCTGGCGTTCGTCCGCCAGATGGGCGGCGGCGACCCGCGGGTGACGCTGCATGTCGTGGCCGCCCGGCGATTCCACGGACGGGGTTGGTGACCGGCGGCCGGGGCGACCCCGGGCTGCTGGACTCGATGGTCCGGGGCAGCCTGGGGTGGCTGGAGGAGGCGCGCGACTTCTTCCGGCTGCCCCCGAACGTCACCACGGACGCCGACCCCAATCTGACGCTCAAACCGCTGGGCGAACTCGCCGAACTGACCCAGCTCATCGGTGTGCTGCACCCGCGGGACGAGATCCGGCAGACGGCCCGCGGGCTCTTCGCCTTCGCCTGGAACGAGACCCGCGACGGCGAGCTGTTCGCCGAGCTGATCCGTGGTGAGCCCTTCGCCACCTATCCGGTCGAGCTGTACGGGGTGTTCGCCCAGGCCGGGCTGCGGCATGCCGAGGCCGACGCGCTGGTGGACACCACGACCCGGCTGCGTGGCTGGCGGGTGGCCCGCGAGGATCACACCCGTACCCTCGGAGTGCTCAACGCGGAGCGGCGGATCGGGCTGCGCCAGCACGCCGACTTCGGGGCCGTCCTGTCCCTGACCGGCCTCGGCGGGCTGCCGGAGCCCTGGGCGCTGGACCGCAAGGCGGCGTACGGCGTGACCCATGACGTCTTCCACCTCACCGACTGGGGGCGCAACCGGCAACGGCTCTCCCCCGAGCTGGCCGGCTATCTGCGGCTGTGGGTCCCCTCCTGGCTGGAGAACTGGCTGGAGGAACAGCTGTGGGACCTGGCCGGCGAGTTGCTGGCCGTGACGGCCTGCCTGCCCGGAGCCCCGTACGATCCGCAGGCCTGGCAGCGGCTGGCCGGCGCCCAGGCGGCCGACGGCAGCGTGCCGGAGATCGGCGCCGCGCCGGCCTCCGGCGACCGGGCCGAGGCGTTCACGGCCTGCTACCACTCCACCCTGGTGACCGCGTTCGCCGCCACCCTCGCCCGTATCGCCTCGGACGAGGCCGAGGCCGGCCCGCCGGCCGGGGATACGGCGATGGCGGACGGGCGGACCTCCTGCGAAAGCGAGACAGCCCCGTGACCGTGACGGCCGCATCCCCCGCCTTGCTGCACGGTGTCGGCGACCGGGCCCTGACCTGGCTCGACGACCACCGAGAGCACTTCCGGCTGACCCCCGACGATTTCGCCAGCAACGGTGCGGTCGTCGAGCGCCTCAAGCCCATCGGGGAGCTGGCACTCAATATGCAGGTGCTGTTCCGGGAGGGCGTGGCCGGCTCCCGGCAGAAGGAGCGGGCCGGGAAGCTGCTGGACTTCGCCTGGCGGGAGCTGCTGGACGGCGGCAATGTGCTGGCCCGGCTGCAGCACGACGAGCCGCTCTCCCCCGTGCCCCTGGAGGTCTATGCGACCTTCCACGAGCTCGGCCACCGCCACCCGGGGCTGGAGGCCACGCTGGAGATCTGCCGGCGCACCACCACCTGGACGGCGCTGGAGATGATGCCCAACCGGCGGCTCGGCGTGCTCAACGCGGAACGCAAGCTCGGCCTGCCGCCCAGCAGCGATTTCGACCAGGCCGTGGCCCGCACCTGGCTGGGGCAGCTGCCCGAACCGTGGACCGTGCAGCTGCACATCGCCTACGACCTCACCCACACCGTCTTCCACCTCACCAACTGGGGCGAGGCTCCGGGGCGCATCCCGCCGGCCGTCGCCGACTACCTCACGCGGTATCTGCCCGCCTGGCTGGAGGACTGGGCGGACCTCGAACACTGGGATCTGCTCGGCGAACTCCTCGTCGTCGACGCCTGCCTGCCGCGGCCGACGCTGGACGCGGAGCTGTGGGAGCGGTACGCGGCGGCCCAGTCGCCCTCCGGCGCGATGCCCATCCAGCGCCGGATGCCGCAGGGCGACCCGGCGCGGGTCTTCGACCTGGTCCACCACCCCACCCTGGTCGCCGCGTTCGCCTCCGCGATGGCCACCTCCCGGGCCCTGTCCGCCGTCGGATGACCGCCGAAAGCCCCGGGCCGGCGCTCGGGGACCGCCTCGCGGACGCGGTCACCCTGATCGACGCGCCGGACGTGGTGCTGGCGGTCACCCGGCGCGGCCGGCGGACCGTGATGACCGGTGGCTCGGCGCTGGCGCCGCCCACCCCCCGCCATGCGCTGCGCTACGAACTGGGTTCGCTGTCCAAGACCTTCACCGTGCTGCTGCTCGCCGAACTGGCCAGGGCGAAGGTGCTGTCCCTGGACGACCGGCTCGTGGACCATCTGCCGCCGCTGCCGCTGCCGCACCCGCACTCGCGCCACATCACCCTGCGGCAGCTGGCCACCCACACCTCCGGGCTGCCGCGGATCCCCGCCGACCTGATCGTCGGCGCGCTGGTGCACCCGTACGCCAACGGCTATGCCCACTACGACACCGAACGGCTGCTGCGCACCTTCGCCCGCACCCGGCCGCGGCACCGCCCCGGCACCCGCTGGCGGTACTCCAACCTGGGGCTGGCGCTGCTCGGCCCGGCCATGTCCGGTGCCGCGGGCGCCGGCTACCCCGCCCTGCTCACCGACCGGGTGCTGCACCCGCTCGGGCTGGCGGACACCACGCTGGGTCCCGGAACCACCGGTACCGACGCCATCGGCCACCGTACGAACGGGGTGACGCCGGTGGGCAGCGCCGATATGGGCGCCTTCGTCGCCGCCGGGTCGGTCCGGGCCACCCCCGGCGACCTGCTCACCTACCTCGAAGCGCACCTCTCCCCCGACGACACGCCGCTGGCCGGGCCGCTGCGCGACGTCCAGGTCCCGCTGCTGCGCCGCGGCTGGCGCAAACGTCACACGCACACCCTGACCTGGTATCAGCATCCCTCCCCAGGCGGGCCGTTGCTCTTCCACGTCGGGGCGACCTTCGGCCAGCAGGCGTTCCTCGGCTTCCACCCGGCGTCGCACACCGGGCTGGTCGCGCTGGCCACCCGCCGCGGCCGCACCTGCCGGATGATCAGCACCGCCTACGAGCTGCTGTACGCGCTGGCCGGCGATCCCGCCGCCTGAACCGGACGGGGCCGCCACAGGTCACAGGTCACAGGTCACCCGCCAGGATCCGGGCCAGCGAGGTACCGGGCCGCTCCTCGCTGGCCCGGTGGAAGAGGTCCGCGTACGCCTCGTCGCCGATCGCCGCGCGGGCTCGCCGCTCGCACTCCTCGCGCACCGCACGCAGCTCCGGGGTGCCGCGCTGCGGATGCCCCACGGTCCGCCAGAGCGCCTGGCCGCTTCCGTAGACGCGGGCGGCAGCCGCGCCATGGCCCTGGGCCGCGACCGCGGCCGCGAGCAGATCCAGGCCCAGCGCGATACCGAACTTGTCACCGATGCCCTGTTTGGCCGCGAGCATCGCCCTGGCGTGATCCGCCGACTCCCCCGGCCGGCCCTGGAGCAGCGAGATCAGCGAGAGCTGGTAGTCGATATAGGACCGGGCCCAGTGTTCGCCGCGCTGCACACACCCCCGGCGCAGGGCGCTCGCCTCGGCGCGGGCCTCGGTGAGCCTGCCCAGGCCGGTGAGTGCGAAGAGCTGTACGAGGTGGCAGCGCAGCCGTGCGGGAGAGCCGAAGGGGGCGGACGGCGGGGGGCCGAGCACCTTTTCCGCGACGGTGTGCGCGGACAACGGGCGGCCGGCCATCAGATGGGTGAGGCCGACGAGGTAGCCCGCCTGGAGCACCGCCTCCGCGTCGTCGGACGCCCGTGCCGCGCGTGAGCACTCCAGGCCCAGGGCGTCGGCCAGCGCCAGGTCGCCCTGCAGCAGGACGGCGACGCCGAGCGCCCACAGCGCCCGGGTGCGTGCCGGGCCGGGTTCCTGATGGGCGGCCAGGGCACGGGCGAGGTACTCCCGGGCCTCGTGGAGGTGGCCGCAGCAGCTCCAGAAGAAGCCCATCGCGGCGCTGAGTTCCTGGGCCCGTTCCGGGTCGGTGGCCAGGAGGTGGTCCAGTGCGGTGCACAGGTCGACATGGGCCTCGGCGACCCTGCCGTACCAGTCGACCTGTTCGGGGCCCAGCCAGCCCAGTTCGGCGCGGCGGCCGAAGGAGGCGAAGTGCGCGGCGTGCCGGTCCGCGAGCGCGGTGGTCTCGTCGAGTTCGGCCAGCCACATCCGGCCGTACTCGCGCAGCGTGTCGAGCATGCGGTAGCGCGGGCCCTCGCGGGTGAGCACCGACTTGGCGGCCAGTGCGTGCAGCGTGCTGCGCACCGCCGGGGCGGTGAGCGGCCCGCCGGCGCACACGGCGCTCGCGGACTCCTCGTCGAAGGTGCCGCGGAAGACGGAGAGCCGGGCCCACAGCAGCCGTTCCAGCGGGGTGCACAGCTCATGGCTCCAGCCGATGGTGCAGCGCAGCGTCCGGTGCCGCGGCAGCCGTACGGGCCCGTCGTCGTCGAGGGTGTCGAAGCGGGAGGAGAGCCGCTCCGCGATCCGCTCGACGGAGCTGTTCGCCAACTGGGCACCGGCCAGCTCCAAGGCCAGGGGGATGCCTTCGAGGCGACGGCAGATGACGGCGGCGGCCGTCGCGTCCGGTGGGGCGGTGAGCCGGAGGCCGGGGGCCGCGGCCGTGGCCCGCTCGGTGAACAGGGCCAGTGCGTCGTTGTCGCCGGTGCAGGGCAGCGGGCCGATCTCGGTGGTCCACTCGCCGACCAGGTCCAGCGGCTGTCTGCTGGTGACCAGCACGGTCACGCCGGGGGCGGCGGTCAGCAGGTCCCCGAGCAGGTCGCGGCAGGCGTCGACGAGATGTTCGCAGGAGTCCAGGACCAGCAGCAGGCGTTTGCCGGCCAGCCCCTCGCACAGCACGGCCACGGGCGTCCGCGCCGTGTGGTCGGCCAGCCCGACGGCATCGCAGACGCTCGCCACCAGCCGTCCCGCACCGTGCAGCGGCCACAGGTCGGCCCAGCAGACCCCGTCGGGAAACCGCGCCGCCGCGGCGCGCGCGGCCCGCATCGCGATCCGGGTCTTGCCCACACCGCCCGGCCCGGTCAGAGTGACCAGCCGATGCACCGTCAACTCGTCGTCGATCCGGCGCAGTTCGGCTCGTCGTCCGATGAAACTGGTCGACTCCTCGGGAATGTTGCACAACACCGGGCCAGTGTGCCCCAGACGCGGCGTCAGCAGGAGCCCGGTGCGGCGGTCCGGGGCACGAGGTTGACGGCCGGCGGCCGGATCGGCGGTCCTCGTCAGGGCGTGACGACGGGGAAGGTGGGGTTCGGCGTACGGACGAGGCTCAGCAGCCGGCTCAGCGCCCCGGTCTCGCCGTGCTGGACGGCGTCGCCGGGACCGCGCCCGGCGAGCAGATCGAGCAGCTGGGGCTTGGTGAGGGTGAGCGTGAGGTCCGGGGTGCGTCCGCCGGACGGCGTGGGGGCGCCGGGCGAGCTGAGGTGGGTGAGGGCCCCGTGGGAGAGCGTCAGGTGCCAGGTCCGGTCCTCGTCGGGGAGGTGGAGGTCGAGGGTGAGCGCGGTGGTCCAGGCCCGGGGGCCGTCGATGCGGATGGCGAGCGCATCGATGAGCTGGTCGACGGTCAGGGCCAGGGCGATGTCGGGGCCGGCGGTGTCCGGCCGGGCCTCGGCGAGGGTGCCGCGCAGTTCCATGGCGCCGGTGAGGTAGAAGTTCCGCCAGGTGCCGTTCTCGCAGCCGTGGCCCAACCGTTCGTAGACGAAGGCGAGTTCGCGCCGGGCCCGGAGGTTGTGCGGGTCGGCGAAGACGGCGTGGTTGAGCAGGGTGGCCGCGAACCGCAGATCGCCGTCGGCGGCGTAGCGCTTGCCCGCGTCCACCGTGGCCTCGACGCCGCCCATGGTGTCGACATAGCGTCTTGCCTGCTCGGCCGGCGGGTGTTCCCACAGGTGGGCGGGGTTGCCGTCGAACCAGCCCAGGTAGCGCTGGTAGATCGCCCTGACGTTGTGGCCGAGCGAGCCGTAGTAGCCGTGGAGGGAGGGGTCCTGCTCCAGGGTGGGCGGCAGCCGGAGTTCCTCGGCGATCTCGGGGCCGGTGAGCCCCTCGTTGAGCAGCCGCAGCGTCTGGTCGTGCAGGTAGGCGTACAGGTCGCGCTGGCGGGCCAGCAGGGTCCGGACGCGGTCCTTGCCCCAGGTGGGCCAGTGGTGGGAGGCGAAGGCGACCTCCGCCTCGTCGCCGAAGAGGACGAGCGCCTCGCCGAGGTAGCGGGACCAGGCGCGGGCGTCACGGACGGGGGCGCCGTGCAGCGGCAGGACGGCGTGCATGGTGTGGGTGGCGTTCTCGGCCAGGCAGAGGGCCTCGTGCGCCGGGAGGCAGAAGTTCATCTCGGCGGGTGCCTCGGTGCCCGGGGTGAGCTGGAAGACGATGCGGACGCCGTCGACGATCTCCTCCTGGCCGGTGCTGGTGATGTCCACGGTCGGCGGGATGAGGGTCATGGTGCCGGTGGAGCGGGTGGTGCCCAGACCGCAGCCGATCTGCCCCTCCGGTCCCTTGGGGAGCTGCGTTCCGTACATGTAGACGGAGCGGCGGGTCATGGCGGTCCCCGCGTAGACGTCGTCGCGGACCGCGTGGCGCAGGAAGCCGGCCGGCGCGAGCACCGGAACGGGGTGGTGGTCGGGCGGCAGGACGCCGCGTGCGCCGCCGAAGTGCTCGCCGTGCGAGTGGGTGTAGATCAGGCCGGTGACCGGCCGGTCGCCGCGGTACTTGCGGTAGAGCTCCAGGGCCGCGGCGGCGGTCTCGGCGGAGACGAGCGGGTCGATGACGACGACGCCGTGGTCGCCCTCGACCAGGGTCATGTTGGACAGGTCCAGACCGCGGGCCTGGTAGATGCCCTCCGTGACCTCGTACAGGCCCTGCCGGCTCACCAGCCGGCCCTGCCGCCACAGGCCCTCGTGCGCGGTGTCGGGGCAGTTTCCGGCCAGGAAGCCGTAGGCCTCGGCGTCCCAGATCACCCGGCCGTCGTCCGCGGTGACCTGGGGCGGGTCGAGCGCGGCGATGAAGCCACGGTCGGCGTCGGCGAAGTCCTGGTGGTCATCCACGGGTGCAGCGGTCACGGAACGCTCCCTCTCCGGGGCGGGACACAGTCGACGGACCCATGTCACCGATTTAACCTAATATGCGCGGTTATCGCATGCGTGCGGGCACCCGTTCCCGGCGGGGTGCACGGGGAGCCGCCGACCCCGGTGGACCCCCGCCCACCGGCGCACACCGGCCCGGCCTCGATGAGGCGGAAAGGGGTGGGGCGCGGCGTGCGGGGTGCCGTCCCCAACGGCGACGCCGACCAAGGGGGCAAGCGGCCGAGGGCGCCTGCCAGCAGTGTCGCGGGGTGGCCCGGCTCATCGCGGCGGTGAAGTCGGCGGACAGACCGGGGCGTTCGGGCCGGTTCTCGTGCGGCAGGTGGCGGCACCTCTCCCGTCAACGGCGTTACGGGCAAGGCCGGGCAGGGCACAACAATGCCGACGGCGTTGCCGCCCCGCCGCCTCCGGTCGGGTCACCCCGACTCCGGGCGATCACCGGGACAACGCCCCGTCCGCCCTCGCCCTGCCGCTCCGGCGCGGCCGTCGGCACGACCCGGAGGAGGGACGACGCTGACCCCGTACGACGACCGCCCGTTCGGCGAGCTCACCGAGCGCTATCGCCACCCCGCCGCCCCGACCGCCCGCCCCCGCACCGCGGCGGCGGGCCATCCGTCCCGGTTACGCCCGCACCACCGCGGCCTCGCCTGGCTGGCGCCGGCCGCCGCGGTGGGCAGTCTGACCGCCGGCATCGCACTGGCCCACGGACTCCTGATCGCGGGCGGACTGGTCCTGGCCGGGCTGTGGGGCCACCTCGCCGCGGACGGCCGCGACCCGCACCGTTAGGCGGCCCGAGGCTCAGCTCCGTACGCCGCGCCGCTGCGCACCACCGCCGGCCGGCCTGCCTCCATGCGCAGGCAAGCGGCCGGCGGACGTCACCCGCTCCGCGGGAGGGCGGTCACGTACTGCGGCGGCTCTTCGACGCCGCGGCGACACACATGGCACCCAGCAGGAACGTCAGGGCGCCGATGACGACGTTGTTCCAGATCACGCCGGCGTCCGGGCCGCTGCCGACGATCCAGGGCGAGATGATCATCCATACGCCGATCGCGCACATCGCGCCGCTCAGGCCGTACATCCGCTCAGGGGTCACGGTGAACCCGACCGCCAGGAGGGCGATCGCGATACCGAGGATGAGGTTGTGCGTCACGAGCGCCGGCTGTGCGGCGGTGAAATGGAGGATCCACGGTGAGACGGCGCAGTACAGACCGACCAGCAGCACCGGCCCGTCGACGAGTACCACGTCACGCCCGCCGAGCACCCGCTCGTACCGAGCCTGCATCTCAGAAGCATCGGGGTGACCTGCGAGATCCCCCCTGTGGTGTGAGACGTCGGCCATGCGACTCGCCTCCTTCGCTCGCGGTCTGGCCGTTCCGCGAGGCATCCAACCTCGCACTTTTATTCTGCGCTTATGTCGCTTTTATGTGTAGATGAAGTGGCAAGCGAATTTTGCCGTGCGGGCGCCGCACCGCTGTCACCTGCGGCCCGGCGCCCGCCCCAGGCCCAGATTCCAGCGTCCGCCCCGGCCGCTCAGCTCGGTCACGGTCAGCGGCGGCACATCCAGCCGCCAGAACGCCTCCACGGGAACCCCCAGGGCACAGACCGCCGCCGCCCGTACGACATCCGGCTCGACGACGGCCAGCACCCGGCCCGCGTCCAGCGCCATCCGCGTCAGCCACCCCTCGATCCGGTCGCAGAGCTGCCGCAGCGACTCACCGCCGTGCCCCACGAAGTCCGGGTCCGTAAGCCAGGCGGACACCGCGCGCGGCTCGGCATCGGCGACCTCCGCGAGGGTCCGGCCACGCCAGCCGCCCATCGCACAGCCCGCCAGCTCCTGCGTGGCGCGCGCCGGCAGTCCGAGTTCCCCGGCGGTGCTCCGGCACCGGACGGAGGGCGAGACGAAGGTCCGGTCGGCGGCCGGGAGCGTGCCGGCCGCGTCCCGGGCACGCCGCTGCCCGGCCTCGCCCAGCGGGCCGTCGTCGTCGAAACGCACGTCGCGCTGAGCCTCGCCCGCGGCCGGTGAGACCAACATCACCCGAGTTGTCATGACCTCTTCTTCCACTCTTCACCGGCACCGGCAACGCCGCATCCGCACAAGGGAGTTGTCCGGCCCACGCGCCGCTTCCTGCGCCTTTCCGCCCCCGCCGCGGTCTTGGCCCGCGGGTCGGTTCGCGGTACCTTCCCGATGATATTGACGATGACATGACGGAAGCCGGTGGGATCCCGGCGCGGTCGCGCCACTGTATGTCCGGTTTTTACCAGCCCAGCAGGGCCGGAACCGGGCGAGCCAGACCCGACATGTCGTTACGCACTCCAACGACCAGGGACGCGAGTTCCCCGCACAGGAGGTTCCGCCATGGCCCAGACCATCGCACCCCCGGCCACCGGCGCCGTCACCCCGGCCCCGCTCCCCCTCAAGGCCCTTGCCCCTTGGGCGCTGTTCG
Source organism: Streptomyces caniferus (assembly GCF_009811555.1). GTDB lineage: Bacteria > Actinomycetota > Actinomycetes > Streptomycetales > Streptomycetaceae > Streptomyces > Streptomyces caniferus. Next base: position 998,977 of record NZ_BLIN01000005.1, read on the forward strand.
TCGGCGTCCTGATGCTCGTTCTGCTGTACTTCATCGGCGCGGAGCAGGGCGCCACCGCCGTGCTCTCCGGCACCGAGGTCCACGAGTGGGTCCACGACGGGCGCCACCTCCTCGGCTTCCCCTGCCACTGATCGGACGGCGCACCCATGAACTCCGTCACCATCAGAAACCTCCTGGTGCGCGGGATGCTCGCCGGTCTGGCCGCCGGTGTCCTGGCCCTCCTCGTCGCCTATCTGCTGGGCGAACCGCAGGTGGACGCCGCCATCGCGTTCGAGGAAGCACACAGCCACGAACACGAGATGGAAATCGTCAGCCGCGGTGTGCAGTCCACGGCGGGCCTGGCCACCGGCGTACTGGTCTACGGCGTGGCGCTCGGCGGCATCGCCGCACTGGCCTTCTGCTTCGCCCTCGGGCGGATCGGGCGGTTCGGTGCCCGCGCCACGGCCGCGCTGCTCTCCGGCGCGGCGCTGCTGGCCGTCTACCTCGTACCGTTCCTGAAGTACCCGGCCAACCCGCCGTCCGTCGGTGACCCCGACACGATCGGCAAGCGCACCGCCCTGTACTTCCTGATGATGCTGCTCGGCGTCCTGCTGGCCGTCGCCGCCACGATCCTCGGCCGGCGGCTGGCTCCGAAGCTGGGCAACTGGTACGCCTCGATCGCGGCCGTCGCCGCGTTCGTGGTCGCCATCGGCCTCGCCTACGCGTTCCTGCCGGCCGTCAACGAGGTGCCGCACGGCTTCTCGGCCACGCTGCTCTGGCAGTTCCGGCTGTCGGCGATCGCCATCCAGCTGGTGCTGTGGACCGCCTTCGGGCTGCTCTTCGGTCACCTCGCGGAGCGGGTCGTCCCGACCCGGTCGGCGGCCACCGCCGTCGAGACGGCACCCGCCGCCTCCTGATCCGGCACCCCCGAGGGAGGGCTCGCGACGTCCGGCGTCGCGGGCCCTCCCTCGTCGTGTCGGGGTGGGCCGCCCTCGCGGTTCGGTCCCGCCGCCTCAGGACAGACCGGGGATGCCGTCCAGATGCGGCAGATCGTGGTCGAGGCGCTCCCGTTTCGCGCGGAGGTAGCGGATGTTCTCCGCACGGGGCGTCATCAGCAGCGGGACCTGCTCGGTGACGGCGATGCCGTACCGCAGCAGCGCCTCGCGCTTCCGCGGATTGTTCGACAGCAGCCGCACGGACCGGACGCCGAGGTCCTGGAGCATCTCCGCCGCGACGCCGTAGTCGCGGGCGTCGACGGGCAGCCCGAGCGCGATGTTCGCCTCGACCGTGTCGAGCCCGCCCTCCTGCAGCTTCATCGCCCGGAGCTTGGCCAGCAGTCCGATCCCCCGGCCCTCATGGCCCTGGAGATAGACGAGAATGCCGCGTCCTTCCGCCACGATCGCGCGCAGCGCGGCGGACAATTGATCGCCGCATTCACAGTGGGTGGAGGAGAAGACATCACCGGTGAGGCATTCCGAATGCACCCGGGTCAGTACCGTCTCTCCCACGACATCGCCGTGGACCAGAGCCACTTGCTCGATCCCGCTACGCCGGTCCAGATAGCCGACGGCGAGAAATTCACCGTAGGTGGTGGGCAGCCTGACCGTCACCACCTGTTCCACGCCCGGTTTGTGGCCGAGGGCATCATCGATTGCGACACGGAGGTCGGTGCGCACGTCGTCGTCGGGGTCCATCATGGCGCGATCGTACCCGCGGGGGGAATGGATCGCCGGGACTCACTCAGAACACAACAAGTATGCTGCGAGATCCATGACTCGGTGAGTGAGCGACGAAAGGCCGCAGCACACGATGACCGCTTCGAGGCACCCGACTCCGGCGCCCGGCCTGTGGCCGGCGGACACCACCGAGGACGTACGGGCACGGCAGCCGACGATGGCCGTGCTGCCCATCGGCAGCTTCGAACAACATGGTGCTTTCCTGCCGTTGACCACCGATACCGTCATCGCCTGCGCCATCGCGCGGGAGGTGTCGGCCGGCCGCCCCGTCCAGTTGCTGCCGCCGCTGACCGTGTCCTGTTCGCAGGAACACGCCGCCTGGCCGGGGACCGTCAGCATTTCGGCGCGTACCCTCCATGCGGTCGTCACGGACATCGCCGATTCGCTCCGCAGGTCCGGTATCCGCACCCTGATTCTCGTGAACGGGCACGGCGGAAATTACGTGCTGCGCAATGTCGTTCAGGAATCCGCGGGGAGCGGCGTGCGGATGGCCCTCTTCCCCGGATCGGCCGACTGGGACGCGGCGCGCACCCGGGCCGGGGTGCAGACGTCCGGGCACACTGATATGCATGCGGGAGAGGCCGAGACGTCCATTCTGCTGTATGCCCATCCCGAATTGGTCAAGGAAGGCTACGAATCGGCGGATTGTGTCGCCGATGACCGGAAGCACCTGCTGACCCTCGGCATGTCGGCGTATACGGAATCCGGGGTCGTCGGGCGTCCGTCGCTGGCGTCCGCCCGGAAGGGGAAGGAATTGCTGGCCGGTCTGGCCGAGGCATTCGACGAATATGCCGCGCTGTTCGACGCAGGAACGGAAGCCCATGACTGAGGTGCTCGACGCGGCGGCCGCCTGGGAGCGGCTGCGGGCGATCCGTACGGCCGACCAGGCGCGGGCCGCCGGCTTGGTGGCGGACGCGGACGGCGGACCGCGCTGGGAGCGGCCCGCCACCCCCGAAGCGGTGGAACTCGCGGCGCGCTATCTGCCGTTGTGCCTGGCCGGCCCGCGGGCCGCGTTCGCGCAGCTCGGCCAGAGCCTGGACGGCTTCATCGCGACCCGTACCGGCGACGCCGACTATGTCACCGGTGCCGAGGACCGCTGTCATCTGCACCGGCTGCGCGCGCTGGCCGATGCGGTGGTCGTCGGGGCCGGCACCGCCGTGGCGGACGATCCGCGGCTGACCGTGCGGGCCTGTACGGGGGACAATCCGGTGCGGGTGGTGCTCGACCCGCGGGGCCGGGTGCCGCTGCACAGCGGGGTGTTCACCGACGGTGCCGCGCCGACGCTGTGGGTGGTGGGGCCGGACGTCACCACCGTCCGGCACGGCAGCGGGGTCGACGTGCTGGTGCTGCCGGACGCCGACGCGTTCGCTCCCCCGCGCCTGCTGTCGGCGCTGGCGCGGCGCGGTCTGGGCCGGGTGCTGATCGAGGGCGGCGGTGTGACCGTCTCACGGTTCCTGCAGGAGCGGGCGCTGCACCGGCTGTATGTCACCGTCGCACCGGTCCTGCTCGGCGACGGCATCCCCGGCCTGCGGTTTCCCGGTACGCCGGTGATGCGCGAGGCGCTACGCCCGCCGTTGCGACGCGCCCTGCTCGGCGAGGACACGCTCTTCGAACTCGAACTGCGGGCGTTCGGTGCGCAGTCCGGCGGACCGGCGGACGAGCAGCACCGCGGCGCCGGGGAGGCTCGCGACGAAGGCGAGCACGCCGTAGATCACGGCGGTGGTGAGCCCCTGCGCCGCGCCTAGCCCGGCGGCGCCGAACGCCCAGGCGGCGACGCCCTCCCGCGGGCCCCAGCCGCCGACGTTCAGCGGCAGTGCCATCGCGAGCAGCGCCAGCACCACGAGCGGCACCAGTTCGGCCGTCGGCGCGGTGGCGCCCGCGACCCGGGCGGCCAGCACGAACATTCCGAGGTAGCCCGCCAGCACCACCACGGAGGAGAGCGCGACACCGGGCCAGACGCCGCGGGCGAGCAGGCCCTGACGTGCTTCGGTCAGCAGCGTGCGCAGGGCGCGTTCGGCCCGCGAGGCGCCCCGCCGCCGGCGCAGCAGGCCGGCGACCACCAGCAGCAGCACGCCCACGGCGGCCGCCGACAGTGCGACAGCCGGCGAGGTGAGGAAGCGGGTGACCGGCGCCAGCACGGGCGAGGGCCGGACGAGCAGCACCACCGCCCCGGCGACGAGCAGCACGACCTGGCCGGCGGTGCGTTCCAGAACCACCGCCCGCACCCCCCGGCCGAGGTCACCGGAGTGCCGGCCGTGGCGTACCGCGCGGTGCACATCGCCCAGGACGCCGCCGGGCAGCGCCGCGTTCAGGAACAGCGCCCGGTAGTAGTCCGCGACGGCCCCGCCCAGCGGGAGCCGCAGCCCGAGGCCGCGGGCCACCAGACACCACCGCCAGGCGCTGAACACCGTGGTGAGCAGGCCGAGGGCGAGGGCGGCCAGGAGCGTGGCGGCGTCGATCCGGCGCAGTCCGGCCAGGAAGGCGTCGGATCCCAGATGCCACACCAGGGCCACCAGGATGCCCAGTCCCGCGAGCAGCCTGAGCCATGCCGCCCAGCGGGACCGGTTCATCCCGCGCTCCCGGACGAAGGCCCGGGCAGCGCCAGCAGATCCGTGTGGTGCACCGCGACGGACAACTCCCCGGCCGCGCACTCCTCCAGCCGCCGGCGCAGATAGGCCACCGCTTCGGGGGCCAGCTCCGGCCGCTGTGCGACCGCGGCACCGACCCAGCCGCGCAGCCATTCGGCGGTCAGCGCGGATTCCGCACAGTCGAGCCGCCAGGGGCTGGGCCGCACCACCACGGTCGCACCGCGCCGCTCGAACGCCGCGACCGCCGCCGCGACGGCGTCCGGCCCGAGCAGCGCGCGGCCCTGGTCGGTGCGCCGCTGATGGTCGTTGAAGGCGTCGGCGATCGCGGCGTCGAGCGGATCGGGCGGCGTCAGTTCGACGCGTCCGGCGACGGAGAGCGCCAGCAGCACCGGGCAGCCCGCGTCCACACAGGCCTCGGCGAGCGCCTCCACCTCCTCGCGGGTGAGCAGATCGAGCAGCGCCGAGGCGGTCACCAACGAGGTGCCGGCGAGGTCGTCGGCCGTGAGGGTGGCCAGGTCTCCGCGCCGGGTGGTGGCGTCAACGGGCGTGCCGTCGGCGGCCGTCACGGGCATCCGCGCACCGGCGTGCGCGAGCAGCAGGGGGTCGAGGTCGTGGAGGATCCAGTGCTGGGGGCCGGGCAGCCGGACGGTGAGCCAGCGCCCCATCGAGCCGGTGCCACACCCGAGATCGCGGATCACCAGGCCACCGGAGCTCCCGGGCGGGCCGGCCGGAGCCGACTGCGCGGACATCCACTCCAGCAGTGGATGCAGCAGCTCGGGGGCGCGGGCCACGGCGTCGGCGCGCTCCCGCAACTCCAGCCACCGCGGGGCGAATCGGGGCCTGTCGGTCACGTTCACCGTGTGCTCCGGATCTCGTCCCGAAGCCGTTCCAGCGCTCCGGTCAGACTGTGCGACGTCATCTCCCACCCCTCCAGCATGGCACGCCGTGCGCGTGCCGCATTCTTCAACCCGTCCCGCAATTGCGGATCTTCCAGCCAGCCGCGCAGCGCCCCGGCGACGGCCGAGGGCTGTCCGGGCGCTACGAGCAGGCCGGGCACGCTGCCGTCGGGAGCCCGCCCGACCGCTTCCGGTACGCCGTCGGCCTCCGTCGCCAGCACCGGGATCCCGCGGGCCAGTGCCTCGGTGACGACCATGCCGTAGGTCTCGGCGTACGAGGTGAGCACCAGCAGGTCGGCGGCGGCGTAGCGGGCTTCGAGCTCCGCGCCCGCCCGCGGTCCGGTGAGGGCGATCCGGTCGTCGAGACCGGACTCCGTGATGCTGCGGCGCAGTTGCGCGACGTAGCCGGGGTCGCGGTCGAGCCCGCCGACGAAGGCGCAGCTCCAGGGCAGCTCGGTGACGGTGGCGAGGGCCTCCACCAGGAGGTGCTGTCCCTTGCGCGGGGTGACCGCGGCGACGCACAGCAGGCCGGTGGCGCCGTCGGTGCCCGGCGCGAGGGGCGCGGCATCGGCTCCCGGCCGGGCGACGTGGACCCGCTCCGCCGCCAGCCCGTGCTGGGCGACGAGCCTGCGGGCGGCCCACGCGCTGGTGGCCACGACGGCCCCCGCGGCGTGCAGGGTGCGGCGTTCGCGGGCGTTCAGCTCCGCCGCCAGGGCAGGGTCGAGTCCGGTCTCGTCGGCCAGCGGCAGGTGGACGAGTACGGCGAGCCGCAGCCGTCCCGCCTCGGGGACCAGGATCTCGGGGACGCCGCAGGCGACCAGGCCGTCGAGGAGGACCACCGCGCCGTCCGGCAGCGCCGCCAGGTACCGCACCAGTCCCGCGCGGGCCGCGGCGTCCGGCTGCGGCCAGCTGCCGGGCGCCGCGTACGGGCGCACCTGCCAGCCCGCCGCCGGGAGGTCGCGGCACACCCGGCGGTCGTAGGTGTTGCCGCCGCTCGGGACCGCCGGGTCGTCGACGTCACCGGGGAGGACGAAGTGCACCACACGCTCCGCCTCCGCGGTGGAGCCGGTAGAGGTCACAGGGTGCGCTCGTACGTCGCCCAGGCGATGTGGGACTCGTGCAGGGTGACCGAGAGCCCCGCCAGCTCGCGGGCGCCCGCACCAAAGTTGCCCGCCTCGATACGGTCGGCAAGGCGGTCGGCGATGACCTTGGCCAGGGCCTCCGTCGAGGTGTTGATGCCCGCGAAGTCGGGCTCGTCGTCGAGGTTGCGGTAGTTCAGCTCCCCGATCACGGCGCCGAGTTCCTGGGTCGCCAGGCCGATGTCGACGACGATGTTGTCGGCGTCGAGCTCGGCGCGGCGGAAGGTGGCGTCCACGATGAAGGTCGCGCCGTGCAGACGCTGCGCGGGGCCGAAGACCGCGCCACGGAAGCTGTGGGCGACCATGAGGTGATCGCGGACGGTGATGCTGAACAAGGCCGTTCCTCCGGTGTGATGTCGGTCTCATGGGGGGTGTGGTCGGGGGGCGAAATCGGGTCGCTCCGCCGGGGGTTGTCAGCCGTCCGCCGGCCCGTACCGGATGCGGTGGCACAGCGCCGGGAGATCACCGGAGGCGAGCTTCGGCAGCACCCGCGGCAGGTCCTCGAAGGCCGATTCGCCGGTGATCAGCGCGTCGAAGGCGGGGTCGGCGAGCAGGTCGAGGGCCACCGCGAGCCGGTCGGCGAAGGTACGGCCGGGCCGGGCCGGGGAGACCGTGCCCACCTGGCTGCTGCGGACGACCAGCCTGCGGGAGTGGAAGGCCTCCCCCAGCGGCAGGCTGACCTGCCGGTCTCCGTACCAGCTCAGCTCGATCACGGTGCCTTCCGGGGCGAGCAGTTCGAGCGAGCGCGTCAGGCCCTGCTCGGTGGCGCTGGCGTGCACGACCAGGTCGCAGTCGCCCAGCGCGTCCGCGGGCAGCGCGAAGTCCACGCCCAGTGCCCGGGCGATGGCGGCGCGTGCGGGGTCGGCGTCGACCAACTGCACCCGAACCCCGGGAAAACGGGCCAGGACCGCGGCGACGCTGCAGCCGACCATCCCCGCGCCGACCACCGCGATCCGGTCGCCGACCAGCGGCGCGGCGTCCCACAGGGCGTTCACCGCGGTCTCCACCGTGCCCGCCAGTACGGCCCGCTCGGCGGGCACGGCGTCCGGTACCGGGGTGACGGCGCTCGCCGGGACGACGAAGTGCGTCTGGTGCGGATAGAGGCAGAAGACCGTACGGCCCAGCAGGTCGTGCGGCCCCTCCTCGACCACGCCTACATTGAGGTAGCCGTACTTGACCGGCGCCGGGAAGGTGCCTTCCTGGAACGGCGCCCGCATCACGGTGTGCTGGCTCTCGGGGACGCCGCCGCGGAAGACCAGGGTCTCCGTTCCGCGGCTCACTCCGGAGCAGATCGTGCGCACCAGAACTTCGTCGGCGGCGGGCTCCGGAAGGGTCACCGTCCGGATCTCGCCCTGACCTGGAGCGCTTAGCCAAAAGGCACAAGCGACGCGCGGCATCGGGATCCTCCTGGACGCTACGGCGATGGTTCATCGATGCTGGGGATCATGAGGACGCCGTCACCCTACGCGGCGCCCATCGAGTCCGCTACACATCCCGGGAGGCAGGGTGGCCGTGCAAGAGCGCTACGACACAAGGCCGTTCGGACCGGACATCACGGCCGGTATGGGTATGCAACTGCTGGTTCTGGAAGTGCTGTGCCGGGTGGGCGGTCTGGGCACCGTGGGCTGGTTCACCGGGTGCCTCTTCGCCGTGGTCACCTGGGCCGTGCTCACCGTCGCGATGCGGCGGACGTGGACCACGTCGTTCGGACCGGCCAACCGCGTCACACTGGCCCGCACGATTCTCGTCGGCGGGGTGACCGCGCTGGTCGCGGACTCCTTCGACCGGCGGACACCGGTCGTGGTGCTGATCACATTCGCCGCCGTGGCACTGGTCCTGGACGCGGTCGACGGCCAGGTGGCCCGGCGCACCGGAACGGCGACGCCCCTGGGGGCGCGCTTCGACATGGAGGTCGACGCCTTTTTGATCCTGGTGCTCTGCGTGCATGTCGCGATCCCGCTGGGCCCCTGGGTGCTGACCATCGGCCTCATGCGCTACCTCTTCGTCGCGGCGTCCTGGGTGCTGCCGTGGCTGCGCGGCGACCTGCCGCACAGCATGGCGCGCAAGACCGTGGCGGCGCTGCAGGGTGTCGTGCTGGTCGCGGCCGGTACGGGCATCCTGCCGCGGGCCTCGGCGACCGCCGCGGTGGCCGTGGCGCTGGGGCTCCTGGTGTGGTCCTTCGGACGTGATGTCGCGTGGTTGTGGCGGGCCGGGGCCGCAGCGGGCCATCCGCCCGTGGTCGCCGGCGTCCCGTCCCTCGCCGGCCTCCGCGTCACGTCCCGGCGTGCCGGCCCAGATAGATGACCAGCGCCAGGAAGACCAGCAGCAGATTGGTCACGACGATGGAGAGCAGCACCTGGCGCCAGGGGCTGCGCCGTGGGGCCGGGCGGGTGAGCAGCACCGACCCGGGCAGCCGCGCCAGCCGGGTCCCGGGGCGCACCGCGATCGTACGGTACCGCCGGACGCCGCAGCGCGGCGAGGTGTGGCGGCGGGCGGCGCTCTCCGGGCACGCCCGGCCGTGCCCGCGGGCGGTGCGCAGCGGCCCTGGTCCGGGCGGACGCCCCCGGCAGGGCCGTACGGTCCCCCGCCCGGTGGCCATGGGTATGCAGGTGCGTGAGCGGACCGCCCGCCATGGCGGCGGCCCCTTGCGCCTCGGTGCGCCGGACATCCGCGTCACCCTTTTCCGGTGGTGAGCGAGCGGGCTTCGCAGTGACGGCCACCGTCCGCGCGGCGCGGCGAGCGGATCACGAGACCGCCCCCACTCCGTCGGCCGCCGGCACGGCACCGGCCTCGGTCTGCCGCAGTTCGGTCAGGAGCGCATGCTGCCCGGCGAGCACCTCGGTGAGGGCCCGGCGGGCGGCGCGCAGCAGCTCCGCGACCTCGCCGCCGGCCAGTTCGTAGACGACGGTGGAACCGCTGCGGGTGGCCGTCACCAGGCCCGAGCGGCGCAGCACCGCGAGCTGCTGGGAGAGCGCGGACGGCTCCACCTCGATCGCGGAGAGCAGGTTCCGTACCGGCATCGGCCCGCTCTGGAGCAGTTCCAGCACCCGGATACGGACCGGATGACCCAGCATCCGGAAGAATTCTGCCTTGGCCTGACACAGCGGAACCCAGGCGCCGTTCATGTCCTCGCCCCGCTTCCGGGACCGGGCGCGGACCGCGCCGCGCGCACCCGTTTCCGTACCGATCCGGCGAAACCGCCCACGCATGTCCTCCGCGTTCAGGCCGACAGGCCATCGCGTCATCTGTTGAATTGCGGAATTCTGCAACTGTAGACGACCGGGGCGGGCGACTTGAATGGGTGGGCCGGACAAAACGGGGGCTGGCGCGGCGCGGATCTGCCGGTGCGCGTGCCCCGGCCGACGCCGGCCCGCCCGATCGCGCCGCCCGCCGCGGGCCCGCGGTGCGGTCGCCCCACGAACTCCCCGACGGGCACGCGAAGTTACCGCGGTGCGGCCGACGCCGGAAGCCCGGCCCCCGCACCGGTCACGGGCCGCGACCGCGGACGCCCGCCGCGTACCGCATGATTCCGGTGGACAACCCACCCACCCCCAACCGCATAGTGACGCCCATGACTTCACTGGTACGCCACACCACGATCGACTGCGCCGACGCCTACCGCCTGGCGAGCTTCTGGGCGCAGGTGCTGGGCGGAACGCTGGCCGACGACGATCTGCCGGGCGATCCGGAGGCCACCGTCACGGCCGCGGGCGGCGCCCTGCTGTTCGTCACGGTGCCCGATGCCAAGGCCGGGAAGAACCGGGTGCACCTGGATCTGCAGCCGCAGGACCGCAGCCGGGACGAGGAGGTCGAGCGGCTGCTGGCGCTCGGCGCGACCCTGGTGGCCGACCACCGCCGGGCCGACGGGACCGGATGGGCGACGCTCGCCGACATCGAGGGCAACGAGTTCTGCGTGGAGCGCAGTGCGGCCGAGCGGGCGGGCTGACCCGTCAGGGCGTCAGCCCTGCCCGGACCGGGCGGCGTCGATGCGCTCCTGCGCCTCGGCGAGATCCTCGTCCGTCGGGGCGTCGTCCTGACTGAGCCGCCGGCGCCAGTACCCGCTGAACTCGATCCGCCGTTTCTCGACCCCGCGCTCCTCGACCAGATGACGCCGCAGCGCCCGCACCGTGCCCGCCTCACCGGCCAGCCAGGCGAAGACCCGGCCCGGCGGGAAGGTGAGCGCACGGACGGCCGCCGGCAGTGCGTCATGCGGCCCGGCCGCGGCGCCCGTTCGGTGCACCCACCGCACGGTGAGGTCCGCCCGGGTGGCGAGGTGCTGCTCCTCGGCGGCGTCCGCCACCTCGATACAGGCCAGTGCGCGGGCGCCGGCCGGCAGTGCTTCGAGGAGCGAGCCGATGGCCGGCAGTGCGGTCTCGTCGCCGGCCAGCAGCAGCCAGTCGGCGGTGTCGAGCGGCAGCGGCCTGGCGTACTCGGCCGACGGTCCGTACCGGGCGAGGAGGTCGCCCACGGCGGCGGAGGCGGCCCACCGGGTGGCCGGTCCGGTGGTGGCGGGGTTCGTGCCGTGCAGCACGAAGTCGACGTCGATCCGCTGCCGCACGGGGTCGTAGGAGCGCACCGTATAGCTGCGCATCCAGGGCCGTTCGTCCTCGGGAAGGGCGAGGAACGCCTGGTACCAGCGCATGACGTCGCCGTCCGCGGCCCCCTCGGGCAGCCGGGGCTCCGTCTGTCCCGGCCTGGGGAAGCACAGCTTGAGCTGCTGGTCGGGCCAGGTGGGGAAGTCGTCGAGGCCGTCCCCGGCGAAGGTGACGCGGACCATGTGCGGGGTGAGCCGCCGGACGTCGGTGACCTGGATGAGCGCGACGGGCACGGCCGCCATCGAATCCTCCATGGAGCAGCAGGGGTACGGGCAGAGGGGCACTGACAGAAGGGTGCGGGCCGAAAACTGACGTGGTGACACCCGGGGGCGGGGCCCGCGGCCGACACGCCGTCGGCGCATCGACGGTGCCACCAGGACCTTGCTATCTTTACATCGTAAAGAGTTCGCTCGGAGACGTTACTTTATGCCGTAAGGAGTGGCAAGTGGTCGTATTCGCGGGCCAGGGCGACGCCCGCCGTTCGATGGCCCTGCTGTGGCGCACGGAAGGCTCCGCGCCCCCGCGTGCGCAACGGGCGTCGGGACCCAGACCTGCGCTGAGCGTGGAAGCGATCATCGAGGCCGGGGTGGCGGTCGCCGACGCCGACGGCATGGCGGCGCTGTCCATGCGCGCGGTCGGCGAGCGTCTGGGGCGTACGGCGATGGCGCTCTACACCTACGTCCCCGGCAAGAGCGAGCTGGTGGACCTGATGTACGACCACGTACTGGCCGAACTGCCCACCGAGTACGACCTCGCGCCGGGCTGGCGGAGTGCGGTGACGTCGTGGGCCGAGGACCTCTGGGACTTCTCGCTGCGCCATCCCTGGGTCCTCCAGGTCTCGCAGGCGCGGCCGGTGCTCGGCCCGCACGAATACCGCTCCCTGGAGACGCTGCTCCGCCTGCTGTACGCGACGGAGCTGGACTCCGCGGCGCTGCGGCGGATCGTCGGCACCCTGTTCCACTGCGTCCGCGGCGCCGCGCAGACGGTCGCGGAGTCGCGGCTGGCCGCGGCGTCGACGGGGGTGTCCGACGAGGAGTGGTGGCGGGCCCGCTCCGGCATGCTGACCGAGATGGTCCCCGACTTCGCGGAGCGCTTCCCGCTCCTGGTCCGGCTGGAGACCGAGGGCGCCGCGCCGGAACCGGACGCTTCGGTGCCCTACCTGGAACGCGAGGCGCGGGCCACCTTCGAGGCCGGCCTCTCCGTGATCCTGGACGGCATCGAGGCGGCGGTCGCCCGCGGCTGTCGAGCGGCGGCCGACGCCCGTTCGGCGGCCACCTCCGCACGGCCGTTGGGGTGATCAAACGCGCCCAACGCCCTCGGCGGGTGTCGTCGGCCGGTACTGGCGCGTTGGTCTTCCGTGACCGTTTCCCGCGTCCGTCCGTGGTTTCTGCCGACCAGCCTTGCGGCGTTCTGGACCGAGGACTGTCCGGACGGGGCGGCTGACGACCCGTCGGATGCCGGGCCCGATGCTCCGTCCGGCAGCCCGTCCGATACCCGGTCAGGTGATTCCGGCCCGACCGGCCGCCGGCCGGGCAACGGAGCGCCCGGCGTCGCCGACGAGGGTCGCGAGAAACCCGCTGACCGGCCCTGATCGGCAGTCCGGTGCCGCACAGGACTGCGGACTTGACGGCGTGTCGAAAGCTGGCGGATGCACGCACCGTCATCGCCGGGTCACCACATGTGGCGAGCGGGAGTGATCGCCCATAGCTTCGCCTCATGGCGCTTCGACAGATGACATACATGGGCTGCGTCGCCGCGATGCTGGTCGGCGGACTGGGCGCGGCATCCCCCTGCGACGCAACGGAACGACTCGTGGTCCACCCCGGCCAGTCGATCCAACGAGTGGTGGACAGAGCAAAGCCGGGCGACACCGTCTTCGTCCGGCCCGGCCTCTACCGGGAGAGCGTGGTCATCCGCAAGTCGCGGGTGCACCTCGTCGGTGCGGGCCACAAGACAGTGATCAGTCCGGGCCGCAAGCGGGCCGAGAACGCCTGCGGGAAGGCCGGCAGCGGTATCTGCGTCATCGGCGCGGGCGACCGGACGCTGCGGGACGTCAGCATCCGTTCGCTGACCGTCAAGGGCTTCAAGAAGAACGGCATCTGGGCCTCCCGCACCGACCGGCTGCGCGTCCACGACGTGGCCGCGCGGCACAACGGGGTGTGGGGCATCGCCCAGGAGAAGTCCACCCGCGGAGTGTTCCGGGACAACGTCGTCACCGGCAACGGCGACTCGGGCATCTTCCTGGCGAACACGGTCAAGGAGGAGGGCGGGGCCACCGACACCCGCGGGGCCACGGTCACCGAGAACTACCTCGCGAAGAACCGGATCGGCATCACCGTACGACGCGTCAGGAACCTGACGGTCGCCCACAACACCATCACCGGGAACTGCGGCGGCGTCTTCGTCGTCGGCGACGAGTCCCGCCCGCGGGCCGGCGAGCTGGCGGTCCGGAACAACACCATCGTCAAGAACAACAAGCACTGCGCCGGCAACAGCCGTCTGCCGTTCATCCAGGGGTCCGGCATCGTCCTCACCGGCGCCGAGAAGACCGTGGTCCGGCGCAATCTGATCCGCGACAACGTCGGCAAGTCCCCGCTCTCCGGCGGCATCGTGCTCTTCCACAGCTTCGTGAAGACGGCCAACGAACGCAACCTCATCATCGACAACCTCGTGCTGCACAACAAGCCGGTGGACCTCGCCAACCGCGACCCCAAGGGCAAGGGAAACCGCTTCGTCCACAACATCTGCCGGACCTCGGAGCCGGCCGGTCTGTGCCGACGGCAAGAGGTGCACGGGATGCACCTCTCTTCAACCGGAGAATAGAGGCGGAATGACCACCGTAAGTCCCACCCCTCAGCCCGCCATGCGGCTCCGGGAACTCGTCTTCGGAGCCGCCTGTGCGGCGGCCGTACGGGCGGCGGCGCGCCTCGGCGTCGCCGACGCGCTCGGCGACCGGCCCACCACCGCGGAGGAACTGGCCGCCGCGGTGAAGGCCGAGCCGCGGCCGCTGGAAAGGCTGCTGCGCACCCTGTCGTGCTACGGGATCTTCGAGGAGACCGACGACGGGAAGTACGTCCACACGGACATGTCCCGGCTGCTGCGGGAGGACACCCCCAACAGCCTCCGGTACATCTCGCTGTGGTGCACGGAGCCGTGGACCTGGGAGGCCTGGCCGCGGCTCGACGATGCGGTGCGCACCGGCAGCAGCGTCTTCGACGACCTGTACGGCAAGGGGTTCTTCGAGTACCTGCACCAGGACGCCGGGGACTCGGCCGAGGTCTTCAACCGCGCGATGACCACGTCCAGCAAGCAGTCGGCGCAGGACATCGCGAACCTGCTCGATCTGACCGGTGCGTCGTCGGTGGCGGACATCGGCGGCGGTCAGGGGCATGTGCTCGCCAGCCTGCTGGAGAAGCACCCCGCGCTGGAAGGCACGCTGCTCGACCTGCCCACCGTCGTGGCGAACCCGGACCCCCGGCTGCGCGACGGCGGGCCGCTCGCCCCGCGGGTACGGGTCGTGCCCGGCGACTGCCGCGAGGACATCCCGGTCCGGGCCGATGTCTACATCATCAAGAACATCCTGGAGTGGGACGACGAGAGCACCCGCAGAACGCTGCACAACGTCGTCAAGGCCGCCCGCCCCGGCGCCCGCGTCGTGATCATCGAGAATCTCGTCGACGACAGCCCCTCGATGAAGTTCACCACCGCCATGGACCTGCTGCTGCTCCTGAACGTCGGCGGTGCCAAGCACACCAAGGCGAGCCTGGTCAGCCGCATGGCGGAGGCCGGCCTGAAGGTCGGCGAGATCCTGGTCGTCAATCCGTACCTGCACGCGTTCGAGTGCACCGTCCCCGAATGAGCATGACCCGGCACGGCAGGTCGCCCGGTGCGGAGGCTTCTCCTCACCGGGCGACCTTGCCCTTGTCCGGGACGGCGCGGGAGCCGGGGGATCGCCCCGGCTCCGCGTACGCGTCAGCCGCTGCCGTCGCGCTGCCAGCTGTAGAACTGCTGGGCCATCGCGTCCTTGGGGCTTCGCCAGGTCTCCGGGTCGTACGCGCTGACGAAGGCGGACAGCTTGTCGCTGACGGCGCGGAACTCCGGGTGTTCCGTCACCTTGGCGATCTCCGGGCCGGGCGGCCGGTCGGATTCGATGAGGTGCAGATACACGTCACCGAACTGGAAGAGGGTCCGCCGCGAGACGCCGACCAGGTGCGGCAGTTCCGTACGGTCGGAGGCCTGGAAGACCTCGGCGATGTCCGGAGCCGAACCGGGCGCCATACGAGCGACGATCAGAGCATGATGCATCGGGGAGATCCCTTCGTTGCCGCCGGACGGCGGTCCGAGCGCGGCCTGGCGGGCCGTCAGCTGATGGTGGTGGACCGGAGCTCGCGGTCCCGCTGTTCGATCCGGTCCCGGATGAGCTCCATCTGGATCCGGGAGTTGCGGTTGATCAGCTCGGTCATGCCCTTGTCGTCGACCGGGGCGTCGGGCTTCATCGCGAAGTCCTGGGTCCAGTGCATGGAGGTGCCACCCGGGATCTCGGTGTACTTCCAGTGGATGTCCATGTGCGCGAAGGGGCCGGTCTCGACCCGGCGGGCGCGGACGGTGCGGTTCCGGCGGTCGACGACCCGCTCGGAGACCCAGCTCCAGACCGTGCCGTTGTCGTCCGGGTGCATCGTCAGCCGGAAGGTGGTCTTGTCGCCCTCCTGGGACAGCACCTCGACCGAGGCGTACTCGCTGAACAGCTGCGGCCAGCTCTCGATGTCGTTGGTGATGTCCCAGACGAGGTCGAGCGGTGCCGCGATGGTGATGTCGTTCTCGGTGTGGCCGGACATGTCAGGCTCCTGTCGTAGACACGTTCTCTTGGGCGGAGGGGATGGTTTGAGCGGTGTTGACGAGGTCGAGGAAGTCGCGCGGCGTCCTGCAGCGTTCCGCGTCGGTCGGCATCGGCCGGCCCTGCCGGTTCTCCAGCTCGCCGACGATGCCGAGCAGGCCCAGCGAGTCCAGGCCGAACTCGGTGAACGTCGCGTCGGGCCGGTTCGCCAGCTCCTTCGGGTCGACGGTGAGCCCGGCGGCGGACTTCATCAGCGCGGCCAGCTCATTGAGCGTCAGTTGAGCGTTCATGTGCGGTTCTCCTTCTCACGAGGGGGACGGGGAGCCCTTCCGCAGCACCATCGCCGCGTTCGAACCCATCAGTCCCCGGCTCAGCACCAGCGCCGTCCGCAACTCGGCGGGCCGGGCCCGGCCGGTCACCACGTCCAGGTCGTGGCAGACGTCGACGACGTTGGGTGTGGGCGGCACGACGCCCTGCTCCATCGAGAGCACCGCTGCCGCGGTGTCCAGGACGGGGGCGCCGCAGTACGCCCGCCCGGTGCCGGTCTTGGGTGCGGTCACCGGAACCTGCGAGGCGTGACGGCCCAGGGCGTCCGCGATCGCCAGCGCCTCGGCCCGGTCGGCCGCAGGGACGCCGAGCGCATCCGCGAACACCACGTCGATCTCTTCCGGGGCGCACCGCGCATCCGCCAGTGCGCCGCGGATCGCATGCGCGAGCCCGTCCCGGGACGCCTCCCACAGGGAGGCCCCGGTGAAGGTGGCGGCGTGCCCGGCCAGTACGGCCCGGACGCTCGCCCCACGGCTCACGGCCGCCGCCTCTTCCTCGACGATCAGCATCGCGCCGCCCTCGGCGGGTACGAACCCCGAGGCCCCGCTGGTGAACGGGCGGTAGGCGCGGGCCGGATCGTCGAGCTTGCTCAGATCGTCGTAGCCGAGCTGGCAGACGACCGAGTAGGGGGCCAGGGGCGCCTCGGCGGCGCCCACGACGACGGCATCGGTACCGCGCCGAATGGTGCGCGCGGCGTGCGCCAGGGCGTCCAGACCGCCCGCCTCGTCGCTGGCCACGACTCCGCACGGCCCCTTGAAGCCGCCGCGGATGGAGATCTGGCCGGTGCTCGCCGCGTAGAACCAGGCGATCGACTGGTACGGGCCGACATGGCGGGAGCCCTGGCCCCAGAGCCGTTGCAGCTCCCGCTGGCCGAACTCGCCGCCGCCCGAGCCGGCGGCCGTGACGACTCCCACCGCGAACGGTGAGTCGTTGTAGTCGGCACGGCCGAGCCGGGCGTCGTCCAGCGCGAGGTTGGCCGCCGCCATGGCGAAGTGGGTGAACCGGTCGGTCTGGACGAGGTAACGCTCCTCGATCAGATCCGCCGGATCGAAACCCCGGACCTCGCCGGCGACCTTGAGGGGCAGATGCTCGCACCCCTCACGGGTGACGCGGTCGAGGACGCTGATGCCCTCCACCGTCGCCTTCCAGAAGGTCTCGGTGCTCACCCCGTTGGGGGCGATGACACCCATGCCGGTGACGACGGAACGACGTTCCTTCGGGGAGCTCATGATGCCCTCCCACCCTGTCGGGTCAGTACCACCGCTGACTGGAATCCACCGAACCCGCTGCCGACCGAGAGCACCGAACGCAGCGGCAGCTCCCGAGCGGTTTTGGGCACGTAGTCGAGGTCGCACTCCGGGTCCGGAGTCTCGTAATTGGCCGTGGGCGGCACCACTTGGTGGGTGAGTGCCAGCACACAGGCCACGATCTCGATCGCGCCGATCGCCCCGAGCGAATGGCCCACCATGGATTTGATGGAACTCATCGGGATCTTGCGGGCGTGTGCGCCGAGCGACCGCTTGACCGCGGCCGTCTCGTGCCGGTCGTTCTGCTGGGTCCCCGAGCCGTGCGCGTTGACGTAGTCCACCTGGGTGGCGTCGATCCTGGCGTGGCCGAGTGCGCGGTTGATCGCCTCGGCCATCTCCAGGCCTTCCTGGGTGAGACCGGTCATGTGGTACGCGTTGCCGAAGGTGGCGTAGCCACGGATCTCACAGTGGATCGTCGCACCGCGGGCGCGGGCGTGCTCCAGCTCCTCCAGGACGAGGACGGCGCCGCCCTCCCCCATGACGAAACCGTCGCGGTGGGCGTCGAACGGCTTCGAGGCGTGGGCGGGATCGTCGTTGTTCGCGGACGTCGCCTTGATCGCGTCGAAGCAGGCCACGGTGATCGGGGAGATCGGTGAGTCGGAGGCGCCGGCGATGCACACATCGACCCGGCCCTCCTCGATGGAGTGGAAGGCGTAACCGATGGCGTCGAGGCCGGAGGTGCAGCCCGTGGAGACGGTCTGCACCGGGCCATGGGCGCCGATCTGTTCCGCCACCGCGGAGGCGAGCGAACTCGGCGAGAACGCCCGCTCCAGGTACCGCCCGGCCGGCCGGTGGTCGACATCCCACCGCTCACCGTGGTTGCTGACGGCTACGTAGTCGTGCTCCAGGCGCGTGGTGCCGCCGACCGCGGTGCCCAGGGACACCCCGATGCGCCAGGGATCCTCGACCTCCGTGTCCAGGCCGGCGTCGCGCAGCGCCTCGTCCGCGGCGACCATCGCGAACTGGACGTACCGGTCCGAGCGGGCCACCTGCTCCTCGCTCAGCCCGTGCGCCGCGGGGTCGAAGTCGCACTCGGCGGCGATGCGCGAGCGGAACCCCTCCGGGTCGAAGAGGGTGATGCCCCGGGTCGCCGTGCGGCCTGCGGACAGCAGGTCCCAGAAGGCGGGCACACCCACGCCGCCCGGAGCGACGATCCCGACGCCGGTGACCGCCACACGGCGGGTCATGACACCGGCTCCGTGCGTTCCGGTGGTGCGGCCGGTGTGCTCTCTTCCGTGCCCTCGGTGTCGACGTGTCCGAGCTCCGGGCGCGGCGCCAGCGGACCGAGGTGGAAGACCATCCGGGCCTCCACATCCCCGACATTGCGGAAGCGGTGCCGCATGTACGGGGGGATCAGCAGCCCCTGGTCCGGGCGCAGCGGGTGCGGTTCCCCGTCGAGGTCCACTTCGAGCGCGCCTTGGACGACGTACACGAACTCCTCGGAGTAGGGGTGGTAGTGCTCGCCGATGCGCTCGCCGGGCTGCACGAGTGCCATGCCCATGAAGCCGCTCGTGGCGCCCACCGCGCTGGGTGTCAGCATGGCGCGCAGATCACCTCCGCGCCGGCGGTTGGGCTGGGTCTCGCTGAGGTCCACGATGCGTGGGCGGTGCGTGGTCATGGCTGCTTCCTCCAAGGGCGTGAGGCCGGGGGTGGATGAGGGTGGGCGACCTGCTGCGGCCGGGCGCAGTCAGGCGCCCGGTGCCCGGCGGTCCGTGATGAGGGCCATGTCGGCGCGCTCCAGGAAATGCGCGAGCTCGCGGTCGTTGGACAGACCGCCGGCCACCTCGGTGTCGAGCAGACGCCGCAGCACGGCCGTCTTGCGGGGACCGCGCACGCCGAGCGCCAGCACGGGATCGCTGTCGATCGGGATCCGGAGATCGATGAGCCGGACGACCACGTCGTCGCGCTGGAAGATGGTGCTGCCGGCGATGGGGCAGGACGGGTCGTCCGCGGCCAGCTCGTCCTGGCGGGCGAGCATCTGGGCCAGCGTCATGCCGCACCCTTCCTTGGCGGGGTAGAACAGCGCATGCCGCCTGATGCCGTCGGGCTGCTGACCACCCGCCGCGACGTGGTGCACCGCGGGCAGCGCGGCCCGGGTGAAGAAGACCCGCGCGGAGTTGGGATCGCTCAGGTCGCGGTCCTGCTCCAGGTACGGGTTGATGGCCTCCTCGACGGCCCGGACCTCGGGCTGCTGGGAGATGTGCCGCAGCGCCGCGACGAGGTCGCCCTGCACCTCGACCGCGCGCACGACGCGGTTGCCGTGCATGAACAGGGAGGTGCGGCGGAGCCGGGTGGTGTCGTCGACCTTGGCCTCCGGGGAGGTGTAGCCGGCGAGGATGTCCGCGACCATCGATTCGCTGCCCGGCTTCACGGTGAAGGTCAGCGCGTGCCGGACCACACCGTCGCCGACGCGGGGGTTGGCCTGCAGACGGCCCTTGGGGAGCTCGGGCGCGAGGCGGGCGACGTTCGAGGTCTCGCGCAGGACGCTGAAGCGCAGCGACCGGGTGTCACGGACACAGCCGTGCAGCGGCTGGACCATCTTGACGTGTTCCTCGCTGTTGACCCAGGCCAGGAACGGCGGTGCGCTCTCCCATTCGCTGGTGATGAGCCACTGGGAGGGGTTCTCGATGGACTGGCACAGCTGGTCGGTGATGTGTCCGGGGACGGACGCGACCTGGTTGCGCAGGTGCTCGTAGGCTTCGAGGAAGTCCTGCTGGGCTCCTTCGTGGAGGTCCAGAAGCAGGACGACCCGCAGCCGGGAGCCGTCGAAGGCCGACTGGGATATTCGTTCCGACAGCGTTGTCATCGTCTACGCATCTCCTTCGGGGCCCGATGGCCCCAGTGGTGCGTCGTCAGTTCCGGTGCGATCCGGGTGACTGAGCCGGATGGTGGGGGCGCCCTGCCCGGTGGTCCGGGGGGCGTCCCGGATTCGATCGTGGCCGGGACCCACGGGTGGCGCGAGATCTGTGAGCCATGCAGGTGAACCGTGATCGAACAGGTCCTCAGCCGGGCATTCGTGCTCCATCTGCCGTAAGCGTCCCTGGAGCTGGAGCACGCAATGAATCCCACCGTCGAAGACCGGGTGCCGGTACTCGTCGTGGGCGGGTCCCTGGTCGGCCTGTCCGCGTCGCTGTTCCTGGGACGCCTGGGTGTCAGACATCTGCTGGTCGAGAAGCACTCGGACACCTCCCGCCACCCGCGCGGGCGGGGCAACAACGTCCGCACGATGGAGCTGTTCCGGGTGGCCGGGGCGGAAGCGGGGATCCGCGAGGCCGCGTCGGTCCTGGCCGACAACCACGGGATCCTGCAGGCCCGTTCGCTCACCGGCGACGACCAGGAGTGGCTGTTCAAGGAGATCGACCCGGGTGGCGGGCTGGCCCGTATCAGCCCGTCCGCCTGGTGCCTGTGCAGTCAGAACGACCTGGAGCCGGTACTGGTGCGCTGCGCCCGCGAGCTGGGCGGTGACCTGCGGTTCTCCACCGAGCTGAGCTCCTTCGAGCAGGACTCGCAGGGGGTGCGGGCGACGCTGCGGAACCGGGAGACCGGCGAGGTCACCACCGTGCACGCGGACTACCTCATCGCCGCCGACGGCCCCCGCAGCCCGGTGCGCGAGCGGCTGGGCATCGGCCAGACGGGCCCCGGCGACCTGTTCCACAACGTGAGCATCACCTTCCGCGCGCCGCAGCTCGCGGACGTCGTGGGCGATCGCCGGTTCATCGCCTGCTACTTGACCAACCCCGAGGCCGACGGCGCCCTGCTGCCGGTGGACAACAAGGCGGAGTGGGTCTTCCACGCCCCGTGGCACCCCGACACGGGCGAGACCCTGGAGGACTTCACCGACGAGCGGTGCATCGACCACATCCGCCGGGCAACGGGCGTACCGGACATGGCAGTTGAGATCACGGGCAAGGCCCCGTGGCACGCCGCCGAGCGGGTCGCGGAGCGGTACGCGGCCGGCCGGGTCTTCCTCGCCGGCGACTCGGCCCACGAGATGTCCCCCACCGGGGCGTTCGGCTCCAACACAGGCATCCAGGACGCCCACAACCTCACCTGGAAGCTCGCCGCCGTACTGAACGGCTCGGCGGGCCCGGAGCTGCTGGCGTCCTACGAGGCGGAACGGCAGCCGGTGGCGCAGGAGACCAGCGCCCGCGCCTCGGCGCGCTCGGCCGAGCACAGCCACCCGGGGTACTCCCCGGCTCCGGGCGCGGGCGGTGGCCGGCAGCGCGGGGTGCTCACCGTCGCCCTGGGGTACTGCTATCCGCAGGGCGCGGTGGTCGGTGCCGACGCCGACCTGCCGGTGGTCCCCGACCAGATGCGGCTGACGGGCGAGCCGGGCACCCGCGCCCCGCACATGTGGGTGCGGGCCGGCGGCGAGCGGCGCTCGACCCTCGATCTGTACGAGAAGTCCTTCGTCCTGCTGACCGGCTCCGAGGGCGAGATGTGGCGCACCGCGGCCAAAGGCGCCGTCGAGCAGTTCTCCCTCGGGCTGGACTGCTATCAGGTCGGCACGGGGCCGAACGACGATCTGATTCCCGAGGACGGCGTGGACTGGGCCGAGAAGCACGGGACGACGTCGGAGGGTGCGGTGCTGGTGCGCCCCGACGGCTTCGTGGCCTGGCGGGCCGAGGGCCGGGTGGCCGACCCCGAGGCGGCGCTCCGGCAGGTCCTCCAAGCGCTGCTGTGCCGGAGCTGACCTGCCCGGCAGGCCCCCGTCGCGTGCGGACGGCAGGGGCCGGGTGATGTGACGCACGAGGCTGCTGATGGCGGAGGGGCCGGTGGGGTATCCACCGGCCCCTCCGGCGCGCGAACGTATCTTCTGCCCGTCACCACCGCAGGGGCATCTCGGGACCGCCCCGGCCGCGTCCCGCAACTCGGGGGCCGATTTCCGGTTGAGTCCGGGCATGGATGCCAAGAAGCCCGCCTCCCACCCCTTTCGGCGCCTCTCGCTCCCCCACCAGCCGCCGGCCCTGCCGCCCCCCGCCCCGCCGGCCCTGCCGCCCCCTGCCCCGCAGGCGCGCCGTCCGGCCGAGGGAGAGACGCCGATCTTCGACCAGCTGCTCAAGGAGTGGCGCTCGGGGGAGATCCGGCCGGTCGTGTCCTGGCCGGTCGACGATCCGGGGAAGATCGGGACGGGTGCCAGGGTTGGGACGGATGATGGCCGTCCGTATCCGCGGACCCGTGACAAGGAGCATGACCGTGAGCCTGTACGACATCCCCCTGCGCACCCTGACCGGTGAGCCCGCTTCGCTCGCCGACTACCGGGGCAAGGCCCTGCTGGTGGTGAACGTGGCGTCCAAGTGCGGGCTGACCCCGCAGTATTCGGGGCTGGAGCGGCTTCAGGAGCGCTACGGGGACCGTGGCTTCAGTGTGCTGGGTTTCCCCAGCAACCAGTTCGCGGGCCAGGAGCCCGGCACCGCCGAGGAGATCGCCGCCTTCTGCTCGGCGACGTACGGCGTGAGCTTCCCGCTGTTCGAGAAGACCGACGTCAACGGCGAGGACCGGCATCCGCTCTACGCGGCGCTGACCGGCACCGAGGACGCCGAAGGGGCGGCCGGTGACGTCCAGTGGAACTTCGAGAAGTTCCTGATCGATGCCCAGGGCCGGGTCGCGGGCCGCTTCCGGCCGCGCACCGAGCCGGAGGCCGAGGAGCTGACCACCGCCATCGAGGCGGCACTGCCGGCCTGAGGTCCGGTGCCGCGGGGCGGCGGGGCAGGCCAGGAGCGGCAGGCGCCGGAGCCAATCAGGCGACCGCCGTGCCCGCGGTGTCCGTGAGCCCGGCTGGTCCGGCGGCTCCGTCCGCGTCGTCGTCGCCGCCGGCCTCGTCGGCCACGACCTCGAAGCTGCCGGTCAGGCCGGTCATCCGCAGCAGCCGCGCGACGCTCCCGCCGCCGGAGACGCCGGTCAGCCGCAGCCGGCCGCCCCGCTGGCGTGTCCGGTAGCGGGCGCGGCTCAGCAGGGACAGTCCGGCGCAGTCGATGAACGTGACCGCGCGTACGTCGACGACCAGGTCGGTGCCCTGCGTACCGGTGATCTCGTCCATCCGGTCGGACAGCACCGACACGGCGAGAATGTCCAGCTCACCGCGGAGTTCCAGCACGGTCGTGCCGCCCGCCGCGCGGCTGGGCCCCACGAGTCTCGGGTAGTACTGACCTTCATCCATCGGCCCGGCCCACTTTCGTGCCGAGGCGCGGGATATGGCCACGCGTCTGCGGCGGAGACGTTCGGAAGGTGTGGGGGGCGCCCGGCGCAATCCGGGCGGGTCGGCCCGTTTCCGGGTCATCGGTAGTGAGGTGACGTGTCGTCCGTGTCCGTGTGTTTCTGCTGCTGTGCCCGTAGTTGACTACGGCTTACCCGCAGTCCGCGCCCTCAAAGTCCCGGCGCACGCCCGAGCTTCAGGTTGTCTCAAAGTCGCCCCTCGTGGGCGTGGCCGATATAGGCGGCCGGAACGGCTTCCCGGGGGCGAGCGCAGCGTCGACCACGGCCTGGATGCCGTCGTCGGCGAGCGCAGCGTCCGGCCGGCCGACCGGCTGCCCGGCCGGCGACGCCCCCGGTCCCGGCGCGCCCGACCCGACGACGCCGCCCCGACGGCCCCGGCCCAGTCCCCCGGCGACCGGTCCGGCGAGCGCTCCGCTGACCGCCTGCCCCGGGCACCTCATCCGCATACGCACCCCGAGGCCCCCTAATGGCACTCTTTCGGGCGAATTAGACTGTCCGGACCGCCCGGAAGTGAGAGGTGCGCCCTGAAGCCGTCGGATCCCGCCGGAGATCTCCCCGAACGCACCGCCCAGAGCCTGCGCGAGCTGGCCGGTGGGCCGATCTCCCGGCTTCCGCAGCTGTTGGAGGCGATGGTGGCCGTCGGCTCCGACCACGACCTGCGCCGTGCCCTGGGCCGTATCGCCGAGACCGCCGCCTCCCTCACCGGCGCGCGCCACGCCGCTCTCAGCCTCCCCCGCGAGGAGGGTGACGGCCCCGGCGAGCCGATCACCCACGGCCCCTCCCCCGAAGGCGAGCCGCCCGCCGGGGGCTTCCTGGAGGTACCGATCCAGGTGCAGGGGGAGCACTTCGGCACGCTGTACGTGGCGGGCAAGAGCGACCGCGAGGCGTTCGGCGACGCGGATCTGCACCTGGTACGGGTACTGGCCACCGAGGCCGGCATCGCCCTGAGCAATGCCCGGATGCACTGCGCCGCCCGCCAGCGCCGACGCTGGATCGACGGCGCGGCATCCGTCACCACCGCCCTGCTGGCCGGACCCGAGACCGGTTCGACCACCACGAACGCCCTGACCGTGGTCGCGGAGAAGGGCCGGGAGCTGGCCGAGGCGGCGACCGGAGCGGTCCTGCTGCCACACACCGAGGGCGGCATGGAGGTCGTGGCGATCTCGACCGTGCTGCCCGAGTCCGTACGGGCCGAGGCGCACCGCGGCCGGATCCCGCCCAAGAGCCCGGTCGTCCACCAGATACACGCCGGGCTCGCGGTCTTCTCCGACGACTTCGCCGACGACCCCCGCTCGATCTCCCCGCTGTCGCGCCACTACGGCCCGACGATGCTGCTGCCGCTGCGCAGCAACGGGCGGGTGCTGGGCGCGCTCGCGCTGTGCCGGATATCCGGCGACCGCCGCTTCAGCCACACCGAGCGGACCCTGGGAACACAGTTCGCCGCCCAGGCCGCGGTGGCGCTCGTGCTGGCCGACCGGCACCGTGACCGCGAGCGGCTGGCCGTCTTCGAGGACCGCGACCGCATCGCCCGCGATCTGCACGATCTGGTCATCCAGCGGCTGTTCGCCACCGGGATGCTGCTGGAGACCGCCCGGCGCAAGGCCCAGCTGCCGGAGGTGGCGGAGGGGGTCGGCCGGGCGGTCGACGAGCTGGACGCCACGATCCAGGAGATCCGAACGGCGATCATCGCGCTGCAGCAGGGCCCGGCCGAGGCGCCGCCCGGGCTGCGCACCCGCGTGCTGCGGGAAGCCGCCGCGGCCGGCGCTGCGCTCGGCACCCGGCCGTCGGTCCGGTTCACCGGCCCGGTCGACACCCAGGTCGACGACAGGAGCGCCCGTGAGCTGCTGGCCGTACTCGGCGAAGCACTGGCGGCGGTGACCACCGGGGCATCGGCACGGCCGGAGCCGGTCCGGGTGGAGATCACCGTGGACCTCACCGTCCCGCTCCCCGACGGCCGGCCGGGCATCCGGCTGACGGTGACCTGCCCGGACGGCGCCGCCCGGCCCGTGGTCTGGGAACATCCGCTGCGGGGCGGCCCCGGAGCCTGATCGGCCCCCGGCCCGCCCCTGTCGGCACGCCCTGTCGGGTGATGCCCCCGGATTCACTTGACCTCAACGTTGGTTGAGGTCCTACGTTCCTTGTATGTCGCCGGGCACGCACGGCGATCCCGTGACGAACCCCGGCACCTGGAGGCCACGATGGACATGGAAGTCACCGCCTGGCATGCGCTGCACAGCACGATGACCGCGCAGCAGGGCCGGCGCCGCTTCTCCCGCGGCACCCTGCGCCGCATCACGGCATTCGCCCGCCCGCACCGCCGTCACCTGGTGTGGTTCCTCGTGCTGAGCACGGCGACCGCGATGCTCGCGGTGGCCACCCCGCTGCTGGCGGGCCGGGTGGTGGACGCGATCGTGGGCGGCGACTCGGCGTCCCTCGTCGTCCGGCTGTCAGGGCTGATCGCCGTGATCGCGGTCGCCGAGGCAGCTCTGGGGCTGGTGACCCGCTGGCTGTCGGCGAGCATCGGCGAGGGGCTGATCCTGGACCTGCGGACGACCGTGTACGACCACGTCCAGCGGATGCCCATCGCCTTCTTCACCCGCACCCGCACCGGAGCGCTGGTCAGCCGCCTGAACAACGATGTGATCGGCGCCCAGCGGGCCTTCAGCGACACCCTGTCCGGGGTCGTCAGCAATATCGTGACGCTGCTGCTCACCCTCGTGGTGATGCTCGGTCTGTCCTGGCAGATCACCCTGATCGCGCTGGTGCTGCTGCCGGTGTTCGTGCTGCCCGCCCGCCGGGTCGGCCGCCGGCTGGCGGATCTGCGCCGGGAGGGCGCCGACCACAACGCGGCGATGGGCACCCAGATGACCGAGCGGTTCTCCGCCCCGGGCGCCACCCTCGTCAAGCTGATGGGCCGGCCCGCCCGCGAGTCCGCCGAGTTCGCCACCCGGGCCCGCCGGGTGCGCGACATCGGGGTCCGTTCGGCCATGGTCCAGACGTACTTCGTCACCGCCCTCACTCTCGTCTCCGCCCTGGCGCTGGCCGTCGTCTACGGCCTGGGCGGGTTCCTCGCGCTGCGCGGACAGCTGGAGCCCGGCGCGATCGTCTCGCTGGCCCTGCTGCTCACCCGGCTCTACGCCCCGCTGACCGCGCTGTCCGGCGCCCATATCGAGGTGATGAGCGCGCTGGTCAGCTTCGAGCGGGTCTTCGAGGTGCTCGACCTCAAGCCGCTGATCACCGAGAAGCCGGATGCCCGCGCGGTCCCGGAGGGCCCGGTGTCCGTGGAGTTCGACTCCGTCCGCTTCGGCTACCCGTCCGCCGACAAGGTCTCGCTGGCCTCCCTGGAGGAGGTCGCCACCCTCGACACCCGGGGCGGCGAAGAGGTGCTGCACGGCATCTCCTTCCGCGCCGAACCCGGCCAGATGGTCGCCCTGGTCGGCTCCTCGGGCGCCGGAAAGTCGACCGTGGCCCAGTTGCTGCCGCGGCTGTACGACACCGACTCCGGCGCGGTCCGGCTGTCCGGCGTGGACGTCCGCGAGCTGACCGCCGCCTCGCTGCGCGACGTCCTGGGAATGGTCACCCAGGACGGGCACCTCTTCCACGACACGATCCGCGCGAACCTGCTGCTGGCCAAGCCGGAGGCGGCCGAGCCGGAGCTGTGGGACGCGCTGCGCCGGGCGCGCCTGGAGGACCTGATCGCCGCACTCCCCGACGGGCTGGACACCGTCGTCGGCGAGCGGGGCTACCGGCTCTCGGGCGGCGAACGCCAGCGGCTGACCATCGCCCGGCTGCTGCTCGCCCACCCCCGGGTGGTGATCCTGGACGAGGCCACCGCCCATCTGGACAACACCTCCGAGGCGGCGGTGCAGGAAGCGCTCACCGAGGCGCTGGACGGCCGTACCGCGCTGGTCATCGCCCACCGGCTGTCGACCGTACGGGCCGCGGACCTGATCCTGGTGGTCGAGGACGGACGGATCGTCGAGCGCGGGACGCACGAGACGCTGCTGGCCGCCGACGGGCGCTACGCCGAGCTGTACCGGACACAGTTCACCGACTCGGAGGACCGGCGGGAGGCCGCGGAGGAGGCCCGGCGGGCGGACGTCGAGGGCGCCCGGAGCTCGGATTCCGGCCCGGATGCCGTGCCGGAGTCGGCGCTGGTGAACTGACGCCGCGCCGGAAGGCCCCCGCCTCTTGGCGGGGGCCTTCCGGATGCCGAAAAATGAGGCGATGACGCAGCGCGCGGAACACTCCACGGTCATGGACCGCCTCGCCCTCGACGATCTGATCACCGGGTACGCCATCGCCGTGGACGACGGTGACTGGCCCGGCTATCGGGACCTGTTCACCCCGGACGGCCGGGCCGACTACCGCTCCGCGGGCGGCATCGAGGGCGGCGCGGAGGAGATCGCCTCCTGGCTCGGCGAGATGCTGGGGAACTTCACCATGCGGCAGCATCTGATCGTCAACCGCCGCATCACCCTCGCCCGCCGGGACGGCGCCCCCGGGGACACGGCCACGGTCCAGGCCGACTACCTCAACCCGATGCGGCTCACCGGCCCCGAGACAGAGGACGAGGGCGGTCCCACCGCCCCCAACTACACCTGCGCCGGCCGCTACGAGTTCACCGCCCGGCGCACCGCCGACGGCTGGCGGCTGACCGGCGTCGTCGTCCACGAGAAGTGGCGTGAGGTCTGGCCCGGTGGTGAGTGACCGCCCCGGCCGTCCGTCGCCCGGTTCGGCCGTTGCGGCGACCCCTCTTTCGTTGATCGGCCCCTCCGCGCACACTGGCGGTCCGACCGGCCGGGACCGACACCAGGGAGGCCGCATGGACACCCCGCCCGTCCGTCAGGGGCAGTGGCTCGGCTCCCCCTGGACCCGGGGGACGGCCGCCGCGCTCGCCGGCGCGGTGCCGGCGCTCGCCTTTCCCGCGCCGTCGTGGTGGTGGCTGGCGTATGTCTCGCTGGTGCCCTGGCTGCTGCTGGTGCAGTCGGCACCGACCTGGCGGCGGGCGGCGCTGGACGGCTGGCTGGGCGGCACCGGTTTCATGCTGGCCGTCCACCAGTGGCTGCTGCCGAGCCTGCACGTCTTCATCCTCGTGCTCGCCCTGCTGCTCGGTGCGCTGTGGGCGCCCTGGGGCGTGCTGGTGCGTGCGCTGCTGGGCGGCGCGCCCCCGGCGGGCGGGGCGGCCCGCGAGGGGTCCGCCCGGACGGCGCCCGGCGGGGCCCCTGCCGACGGACGGCGGCGGGTGACGGGCGGGCGGTGCGCCGCCGCGCTGGTGCTGGTGCCGTCGGGCTGGCTGATGGTCGAACTGGTCCGGTCGTGGGAGTACTTGGGCGGCCCCTGGGGGCTGCTCGGCGCCAGCCAGTGGCAGGTGCCGCCCGCGCTGCGACTGGCGTCGATCGGCGGGGTGTGGCTGCTGAGTCTGCTGATCGTGGCGGTGAACACCGCGGTGGCCGAGCTGATCGCCCGCCCGGCGGCACGGCTGCCCGCGGTGGCCGGGCTGCTGGTGTGCGCGCTGGCGGCCGGCGCGGCCTGGTTCTGGGCGCCGGTCCCCCGCATCACGGGCACCGTGCGGGTCGCGGTCGTCCAGCCCGGCCCGACCGGCACCCCCTCGGCACGCCTGGCCCGCGGCGAGGCTCTCACCCGGTCGCTGGCAGGCCGTGGGGTGCGCCTGATCGTCTGGGGCGAGAGCAGCCTCTACAAGGATCCGGCGGACCATCCGGCGCTCGCCGCCCGCCTCGCCGCCCTCTCCCGGCAGACCGGCGCCGACCTGCTGATCAACGCCGACTCCCCGCAGGCCGGACGGCCGGGCATCTCCAAGAGCGCGGTACTGATCGGGCCGGACGGACCGACCGGGGACCGCTACGCCAAGATGCGGCTGGTGCCCTTCGGTGAGTACATACCGTTCCGTTCGGTCCTGGGCTGGGCGACGCGGGTGGGCAAGGCAGCCACCAGCGACCGGGTGCGCGGCACCCGTCCGGTGGTGATGCCGGTGGCCACCGCGGGCGGACTGCGGATCGGGCCGCTGGTGTGCTTCGAGACCGCCTTCCCCGACATGAGCCGCCATCTGGTGCGCGACGGCGCCCGGGTGCTGGTCGCCCAGTCCTCGACCTCGACGTTCCAGGACAGCTGGGCGCCCGCCCAGCATGCGTCCCTGGCCGCGCTGCGCGCCGCGGAGACCTGGCGGCCCATGATGCACGCCACGCTCACCGGCATCAGTGCGGTGTACGGCCCCCGGGGCGAGCCGACCGGCGAGCGGCTGGGCACCGACCGCAGCGCGGCGGCCGTCTACGACCTGCCGCTGGCCGAGGGCACCAGCCCGTACACCCGGTTCGGTGACTGGGCGGTGTACGGGGCGGTGGGGGCGCTGCTGCTCGCCGGCGGGTACGCGGGGCTGCGGGCGCTCAGCAGGCGGCCTGCGCGAGGGCGTCGGTGACCACCCGTTCGCACAGTTCATGGGTGCGCAGCGCGTCCTCGGCGGACGGCTGCCGGCCGGCCCGCACATCGTCCAGGAACGCCAGGACGATCTGCTCGATGCCGCGCTGCCGGGCGACCGGCACCCAGTCGCCGCGGCGCCGGATGCTGGGCTGTCCCTTGTGGTCGATGACCTCGGCGAGATTGACGACCTGGCGCTTGGTGTCCTGCCCGGAGACGTCGAGGATCTCCTCCGCGGAGCCGCTCAGGCGGTTCATGGTGCCGAGGGCGGTGAAGCCGTCACCGGACAGCTGGAGGACCACATGCTGCATCAGGCCGTTGCGGATCCTGGCGCGCACATCGATGTGGTCGATCTCGCCGGGGACCAGGAACCGCAGGGTGTCGACGACATGGATGAAGTCGTCCAGGACGAGCGTGCGCGGGTCCTCGGGCAGTCCGATGCGGTTCTTCTGCATCAGGATCAGATCACGGGCGTGCTCGCGGCACTGGGCGTAGGCGGGCGCGAAGCGGCGGTTGAAGCCGACGGTGAGGCCCACCCCGCGGTCCGCGGCGAGCGCGACCAGGCGCTGGGACGTGGCGAGTTCGTAGGAGAGCGGCTTGTCGACGTAGGTCGGTACGCCGGCTTCGATCAGCCGGGTCACGATCTCGGGGTGGGCGGCGGTGGCGGCGTGCACGAAGGCCGCGTCCAGGCCGGTGGCGAGCAGCGAGTCCAGGTCCTGGTGGAGCTGTCCCCCGGTCAGCCGGTGGGTGGCACCGACGCGTTCCAGGGTCGCCGGGGTGCGGGTGTGCAGATGCAGTTCGAGCCCCGGCTGGGTGCCCAGTACGGGCAGGTACGCCTTCTGGGCGATGTCGCCGAGTCCGATGCAGCCGACCTTCACTCGTGCTCCTTGGGTTGTGCCACGGCGCTGGTGCCTCGCGTGCCGGAAGCATACGTGCCGGCCGGCGGCCGCCAGTCGGCGATCCCGTCCAGGGACCGCAGCACCAGATCCGGTGCGAGGCGGGCGGCGGCGGCCATCAGGACGGCGCGCAGCGCACAGGCCGGCCCCGAGCGCCAGGTGCAGAGCCGGCCGATCCGCTCGGCACGGCGTACGACGTCCATGGTGTGCGGCAGCCGCTGCCGGGTGTACGCGGCGAGGGCCGCGGCCTGATCGGCTTCCGGTGCGGCCAGGTGGGCCAGCACGACGGCGTCCTCGATGGCCTGGCAGCCGCCCTGTCCGAGGTTCGGGGTCATCGGGTGGACGGCGTCGCCGAGCAGGGCGACCCGGCCCCGGTGGAAGGCGGGCGGCGGGGCGGCCGCGGTGTAGACGTCGTTGCGGAGCACCGTCGCCGGGTCCGCCGCGGCGAGGAGGGCGGGAACGGGGTGGTGCCAGTTGCCGAAGCGGCGCAGCAGTTCGGCCCGCTCGTCGTCGGCGGCCCGGCCGCCCGGTGGTACGGCCGCGGTGGCATAGGCGTAGATCCGCCCGCCGGACAGCGGCACGGTGCCCCACAGGCTGCCGGGGCCCCAGGTCTCGTGCGCCTCGTGGAGGCCGTCGGGCGCGGGGACGACGAGGCGCCAGGCGGTGACGCCGGCGTAGCGGGGTGCGGGGTGGCCGGGGAAGAGGGCGCGGCGGGCGGCGGAGTGGATGCCGTCGGCGGCGACGACGAGGTCCGCGGTGAGCTCTTCGCCGGCGTCCGCCGTTCCGTCTCCGGTGCCGGTGATCCGTACGCGCGCCGGGCGGTCCTCCGCTCCCGGGTCGCCGGCGTCGACGAGTGCGGCCGCGACTCCGGTGCGCAGCGCGCCGTCGGGCAGCCGGGCGGCGAGCAGGGCCGTCACCTCGGCGCGGTGGGCGACCACGACCGGGCCGCCGAAGCGCCGGACGGCCGCGGCCTGGTCCGTACGCGCCAGCCGGTGGCCGCCGGGGAGACGGATCTCGCCGGTGGTCTGCCAGGCGCCCATGGCCCGTACGGCGTCGCCCGCGCCGAGGGTGTCCAGGGCGCGCTGGGCGTTGGGGGCGAGGGCGATGCCCGCGCCGCTCCGTACCGGAGGGCCGGATGCGGTGCCCGGCTCCCCCGTGGTGGTGCGCTCCAGGACGGTGACCGCCCAGCCGCGGCGGTCCAGTGCGACCGCGGCGGTGAGCCCGCCGATACCGCTGCCGATCACGAGCGCGGTGCGTTGCCGCATCATGCCTCCCCTGACCCGAGTGCGTAACTACAGGCGTAGTTACCCTTGCCCCTGACACTACACCCGTAGTCGGCGGGTTAGGCTGCCCGGTATGAACTCCCGCAGTGGCCGCGCCCCGGCGGCGCCCGCCCCTCGCCGTGAACGGATCGCCGATGCGGCGCTGACCCTGCTCGCCGAGCGCGGCATGCGGGGGCTGACGCACCGGGCGGTGGACGAGGCGGCCGGGCTGCCGCAGGGCTCCACCTCGAATCTCGCCCGCACCCGGGCGGCCCTGCTGGAGACGGCGGTACAGCGGCTGGCCGAGCGGGAGGCGGCGGTGCTGACACCGCATGCGATGCCGGAGGTTCCAGCGGAAGGAAGCGGGACCGCGCCGCTGCCGGACGACGCCGTGGCAGCGGTCGCCGAGGCGCTCTCCCTGGCGCTGCACCGCTACCTGTCCCGGCACCGGCAGCTGCTCATCGCCCGTTACGAACTGGCCCTGGAGGCCACCCGCCGGCCCGAGCTGCGGGCGGTCTACGACCGGGCGGGGCGGGCCTTCCGGGAGCCGGTGGTGGCGATGCTGGCGGCGGCCGGCTCCACCGAAACCGAGCGGCATGAGCTCGGGCTGATCGCATGGTGCGACGGGGTGCTGTTCTCCTGCACCGCGGGAGGGTTCCATGCGTCCGTCCCCACCCGCGACGCGCTGCGCACCTCCTGCACGGAGCTGCTCGACGGGATGCTGCGGCGGTGAGTGCCCCGCGCACCCGGTCTATGGGGCCGCGAGGCCGTCGAGGCGCAGTTGCAGCCGGTCGATGGCGTCCCGGAGCCCCTGGCGGTACTCGCCGTCGGCGAGGGCGTTGGCCGAGGCCCGGGCGCGCCGCAGCTGGGCCCGCGCATCGGCCGGCCGGTCCAGGGCGGCGTAGTCGGCCGCGATGTTGAGATGCAGCGAGGGGAAGAACGCCCGGAGGGCGACGAGGGGGTGGCGGGGGCCGGGGCCGTCGGCGACCTTCGGCTCCTCCGGCGCGACGGCGGCCTTGGGCCGCTCGGTGACGAAGCCCTCGGCGGCCTCCAGGGCCCTGAGGTCCCAGTCGAGTTCGTCCCGGGGGTCGTCCTGGGTGTCGGCCATGTAGTGGGCGAGGGTGCAGCGGTGGAAGGCGTCTCCCTGCGGCCCGATCTCGTGCCACAGCGCCGAGAGACGGTTGCGTGCCTCTTCCCGGTCGCCCGCGCGATGCAACATGATCGCCTGGCCGATCCGGGTCAGCACCCCGTCCTCGGGTGTCGCCTCCCGCCGCTTGTCCACCACCGTGCACTCCGTATCCGCTCACCACGGCCACTGCCGCTCCCCCGACGCTAACCGCCGGAAGGGACCTGCGCGCGCGGTGCGCGACGCACCGGGTGGTGGGGCCCTCCGGCCCGGCCGGCCGGCGGGCCCGCCGGCTCAGCCCAGGTCGGGGATGCGCCAGTCGATCGGGGCGTGGCCCTGTGCGGCGACCGCCGCGTTGATCTGGGTGAACGGACGGGAGCCGAAGAACTTCTTCGCCGACAGCGGGGAGGGGTGCGCGCCCTGCACCACCGCATGCCGCTCCTCGTCGATCAGCGGCAGCTTCTTCTTGGCGTAATTCCCCCAGAGCACGAAGACCGCCGGGTCCGGCCGGGAGGCCACGGCCCGGATCACCGCGTCGGTGACCTTCTCCCACCCCTTGCCCTTGTGCGAATTGGGCTCGGCCTCGCGGACCGTGAGGACGGCGTTCAGCAGCAGCACCCCCTGCTGGGCCCAGGGCATCAGATAGCCGTTGTCCGGAACCGGGTGGCCCAGCTCCTCCTTCATCTCCTTGTAGATGTTCCGCAGCGACGGCGGCGTCTTGACGCCGGGCTGCACGGAGAAGCACAGGCCGTGCCCCTGACCGGCGCCGTGGTACGGGTCCTGGCCCAGGATGAGCACCTTCACCTGGTCGTAGGGAGTCGCCTCCAGCGCCGCGAAGACCTGCTCGCGGGGCGGGTAGACCGGCCCGTCCGCCCGCTCCTGCTCGACGAAGTCGGCGAGCTCCTTGAAATAGGGCTTCTCCAACTCCTCGCCGAGGACCCCGCGCCAGGATTCGGGCAGCATGTCGGTCACCACGTCAACAACCTCCGGTGTACGTTCCGTTCTCCGTCGAAGAACCTACCGGCGACCACTGACAACGCCGTCCGCGGGCCGATACCTCCGGGACCGGACCGGCGGCCGGACGGCCTCAGGCGGTGTCGAGCCGGGCGCGCTGGACGGGATCCAGCCGCAGGTCGAGCGCCGCCAGGCTCTCGTCCAGCTGCGCCGGGGAGCTCACGCCGAGCACCGGCACGACCGGCACCGGGCCGCCCATCAGCCAGGCCAGCACCACCTGGTTCACGGTGGCCCCGCACTCCGCCGCGACCTCCGCCAGCACCCGCAGCCGGGCCACCGAACCGGGATGGTCGTAGCGCTCCGGCAGCGGCCGGTCCGCGCGGGAGTAGGCGCCTGCCATCAGCGTCCCATAGCCGAGCAGCGTCAGGTCGGGGTGCTCCGCCGCGTAGTCGAGGAGCTCCTCGTCGGTGTCCATGTCGAGGTCTTGCGTCAGGCCCTGTCGCGGCCGCAGATAGGTGTGCCGCCGCTGTACGGCGCGGAAGCCGGGCAGCCCGCGCCCGGCGGCCGTCCGCCGGGCCTCGGCGAGCCGCCAGGTCCGGTGGTCGGTGGCCCCCAGGCTGCCCACGGTGCCGTCCCGGACGAGGCCGGCCAGCGCCTCGACGGTGTCGTCCAGCCGGACGCGCCGGTCGTCGAGGTGCGCGTAGAGGAGGTCCACCCGGTCCGTGCCCAGCCGGCGCAGGCTGCCCTCGATCCCGGCGCGTACGGCCGGGGCGCCCAGGCCTTCGGCGTTCGCGGGCCATCCGGTCCCCCGGGCCGGGTCCGGCCGGGCGCCCACCTTGGTGGCCACGACCGTGCGCCCGGCCGCGTCTCTGCTGCGCAGCCAGCGGCCGAGCAGCAGCTCGCTCTCGTCGCCGCGCGCGCCGGGCACCCAGCGGGCGCAGTGGTTCGCCGTGTCGACGAAGGTGCCGCCGGCCTCGGCGAACCGGTCCAGGAGGGCGAACGAGGTCGGTGCGTCGACGGTGGTGCCGAAGGACAGCGTCCCGAGACAGACGGCGCTGACGCGGGGACCTTGATCACCGCCGAGTGTGCGGTAGTGCATGGCATGTCTCCCTGACAGGTCTCCGACGCGCGTGGTGCCGGTCCTGATCAGGACCGGCACCACGGACTCTGCCTCTTGGAGCGCACGCGAAGGCAAGGCCTCGCGGCCCGCCCGGCGCCGTCAGACCCCGGCGTTGAGGAACAGACCGCCGTCGACGACCAGTGTCTGGCCGGTGATCCAGCCCGAGGCATCGGACAGCAGGAAGGCCGCCGCCCCGCCGATGTCCTCCGGGACGCCGAGCCGCGCCAACGGGTAGCCGGCCGCCGCCTCCTCCTCGCGGTTCTCGTAGAGCGCGGCCGCGAACTTGGTCTTGACCACCGCGGGCGCGATGGAGTTGATCCGCACGCCCGGCGCGAACTCGTGGGCGAGCTGCAGCGTCAGATTCACCATGGCGGCCTTGCTCATCCCGTACGCGCCGATGAACGGCGAGGGCGCGAGGCCGGCGATCGAGGCGATGTTGACGATGGCGCCGCCGTTGTCCTTCTGCCAGGCGTGCCAGGTGCGCTGCGCGAAGCCGAGCGCCGAGACGACATTGGTCTCGAACACCTTGCGCGCCACACCGAGGTCGAGGTCGGCGATGGGGCCGAACACCGGGTTCGTTCCGGCATTGTTGACGAGGTAGTCGACGCGGCCGAAGGTCTCCATCGCGCGCTCGACGGCGACGGCCTGGTGGGCCTCGTCGTGCGCCTTGCCGGCGACGCCGAGCACCCGGTCGGCGCCCAGCTTCTCGGCGGCCTCCTTGAGGGCGTCCTCGTTGCGGCCGGTGATGACGACCCGGTCGCCACGGGCCACCAGGGCCTCGGCGATGCCGTAGCCGATACCGCGGCTGGCACCGGTGACCAGCGCCACCTTGCCGGAGAGCTCGGGGAGCCCGCTGTCCTGCTCGGTCATGTTCTGTACTCCTGGAGTCGGTGGGGCGGTCAGTTGAGCGGGCCGCCGGCGACGTACATGACCTGGCCGGAGACGAAGCCGGCCGCCTCACCGGTGAAGAAGGCGATGGCGTTGGCGATGTCCTCGGGGCGGCCGACGCGCTGCACCGGGATCTGGGTGGCGGCCGCGGCCTGGAACTCCTCGAAGCCCATGCCGACGCGCTCGGCGGTGGCGGCGGTCATGTCCGTGACGATGAAGCCCGGGGCGACGGCGTTGGCGGTGACGCCGAACTTGCCGAGTTCGATGGCGAGGGTCTTGGTGAAGCCCTGCAGACCGGCCTTGGCCGCCGAGTAGTTGACCTGCCCGCGGTTGCCGAGCGCCGAGCTGGAGGAGAGGTTCACGATCCGGCCGAACTTGGCGTCCACCATGTGCTTCTGGCAGGCGCGGGACATCAGGAACGCACCGCGCAGATGCACGTTCATGACCGTGTCCCAGTCGGTCTCGCTCATCTTGAACAGCAGGTTGTCGCGGAGCACCCCCGCGTTGTTGACCAGGACGGTCGGCGCGCCGAGCTCCGAGGCGACGCGGGCGACCGCCGCGTCCACCTGCTCCGCGTCCGAGACGTCACAGCCGACCGCGATGGCCTTGCCCCCGGCCTTGGTGATCTTCTCGACGGTGTCCTTGCAGGCCGCCTCGTCGAGGTCGAGTACGGCCACGGCGCGGCCCTCGGCGGCCAGGCGGACGGCGGTGGACGCGCCGATACCGCGGGCCGCGCCCGTCACGATGGCAACGCGCTGCTCGGTGGTGGACATGCGGGTTCTCCTCACCCTCGAAACCTCGACAAGCGGTCCGCCGCACCGATCCCGTGGGTGAGCAACCGCTTAGTACCCTGAGCAGGGCTGACGCTAGAAGCCCGGCAACGCGCTGTCAACGTCCCACCACTGCGCCGTTGCCCACCTCACTGCGCGGCAGGCCCGAGCACTGGCGCGATCGCGTCGTACGACGGAGCGCCCGGAACCGCCTCACGACGGTTCCGGGCGCTCCGTACGACGCTCCCGCGCGGCCTCAGCGCACCAACAGCTCCAGCAGCCGCTCGACCTCGGCGGCCGGGTCGGCGGTCAGGCCGGTGTGCACCGGGCCGGGCTGGACGATGGTGCTGCGCGGCGCCATCAACCAGCGGAACCGGCGTCCCGCGTCCTCCCCCGCCGCCTGCCCGGCACGCTCGCCGCCCTCGCAGACGCCCTCGACGGCACAGAGCGCGGCCCGCACCCCGGCCACATCGGTCGTGGGGTCCAGGGCCAGCAGCCGGGCCTCGTCCAGATGGGTCCTGGCCTCGACGAAGCGGCGGGCGTGGCAGTACACGACCACCCCGGCATTGATCATCTCGCCGCGCTCGACCCGGGGGACGACCTTCAGCAGGGCGTACTCGAACACATCGCGCCCGTTGTGCAGACCGGTCACTTCACTTCCCTCCGTACCAACCGCGCGGCCAGCCATTCCGGTGCCTGCGAGGGCTTGTCCACGGTGGGCTCCCCGAGGGTGATCCGCTCGCTGATCGTCGCCGCGCGCGCCAGCAGCGTGCTCACATACGCCCGGCGCAGCGTGTCCGGGGAGTCGAAGCCCGGCTCGTCGGCCAGCCATTCGTCCGGCACGTCGGCCGCGATCCCGGTCAGCAGTTCCTCGGTGATCAGCGGCGCGAACTCCTCGGCCGCCGCGGCGACATCCGGCCCGAAAGTGGCGAGCACATGGTCGGAGGCGTTGTACGGACGGGCCGAAGCCTTCTCCGCGCTCGGCCAGTTGTGGTGCCAGATCATCGCCGCGCCATGGTCGATCAGCCACAGTTCGCCGTGCCAGACCAGCAGATTGGGATTGCGCCAGGACCGGTCGACGTTGTTGATCAGCGCGTCGAACCACACCACCCGTCCCGCCTCGCGGGCACTCACCTCGAAGGCGAGCGGATCGAAGCCCAGCGACCCGGGAAGGTAGTCCATCCCGAGATTGAGCCCCCCACTGGCCTTCAGCAGGTCCTGAACCTCCTGGTCCGGCTCCCCCAGCCCGATAACGGGATCGAGCTGCATCCGCACCAGATCCGGCACCCGCAGCCCGAGCCGCCGCCCCAACTCCCCGCAGATGACCTCGGCAACAAGCGTCTTCCGCCCTTGCCCGGCCCCGGTGAACTTCATGATGTATGTACCGAGATCGTCACCCTCGACAATTCCCGGGAGCGAGCCGCCCTCACGCAAGGGCGTGACATAGCGAGTCGCCGTGACTTCTGTCAGCATTTTCCCAGGCTATCTGACCCGGCGGCCTTAGAATCCACAATTTAATCCGGACCCGCACAATCCGGGGAATCCGCCGCGAGCAGCCCTGGGGAGAATCTGGGGAGTTTCTACCGGCACGGTGGGTCCCCCTTCCTCTCGAGCAGTCCGTCAATGGCGGTGCGCCCCTTGCTCCCGGCCTCCGGCATGAATTGAGCATAGTAACCGAGCGTGACCGCCGGCGAGGAGTGCCCGAGCCCCCGCGCCACAGTCACCACGGACTCCCCCGCCTCCAGCATCATCGAGACGTAGGTGTGCCGCAGCACATGGAATCCGTCCTTCGGCACCACCTCCCACTGCCACGGCTTCGCCCCGGCAGCACGCCCCTCGCATAGTCGATGTCCTCGGGACTCAATCCGAACACTTCACCCTGACGAAGTCCGCATCCCAGGCCGAGTACGACAGCCACCCGGTTTCGCGGACTGATCACGTCTCGGACTTGGAGCGCCCTCTCCAACAACCACGCCTCTCGCCGCTCCCGCGGCGCCTTGGGCCACTTCACGGACTTCGCATGCATAGGGTTCCGGGCGAGGCGCTTGTCATCAACGGCAGCCCTCCAGGATGCTGGACAACTCGGACAGGACGCCGCGCCGGTAATCGACCGAGGAGACGGTGGACTCCAACTTCGCTATGTATGCGCGAAGTTCCGCCGTCGTCATGTGCCTGAGCGGCAGCTGGCCCAGATGCGGCACGATGTGAAGTCGCGCCCTCCGCTCCTGGTTCTGCTGGGTTTTCGGAACTCCGGAGCCGTTTGAACTGGTGCAGCCAGGCGAAGGCCCGCTCCACCACCCAACGCACCTTGCCTGGCCCCGAGCCGTGGGCCACGCCGCGTCGGGCGATCACCGGCTCGATGCCGCGCTTCCGCAACAGGCGACGGTACTTGTCGAAGTCGTAGCCCCGGTCGGCATACAAGTGCCGCGGCTTGCGGCGAGGCCGTCCCCGCAGTCCCCGGATCGGCCCGACCGCGTCGAGCAGTGGCAGCAGCTGGGTGACGTCGTGGCGGTTGCCGCCGGTGAGTGTGACGGCGAGCGGGGTTCCGTGCCGGTCGACTATCAGGTGGTGCTTGGAACCAGGGCGGGCGCGGTCGACCGGCGAGGGGCCAACGTGATCCCCCCTTGAGGGCCCGGACATGCGAGCCGTCAACAGCGCAGTGGTCAAGGTCCAGCAGCTCGGCGCGGCGCAGCTCGGCCAGCAAGACTGCGTGCAGGCGCGGCCAGAGGCCGGCCTCGGCCCAGTCCCGAAGGCGGCGCCAGGTCGTCACCCCGGAGCAGCCGACCGTTTCGGCGGGGACGTCGCGCCAAGCAACACCGGTGCGCAGCACGTACATGACCCCGGCAAGTGCCGCCCGGTCGGGAACGCGCAGTCGCCCGGGGTAGTGGAGGCGCCGCTCAGGAGCAGGCGGCAGCAGCGGAGCCATGCGCTCCCCCAGGTCATCCGGGACGAGATCAGCACGCACCCGGACTTGAGCGAACACCCCGGTGATCCCCTTCGGGATCCTCCGCACGGAACTGATGTTCTGGCCATGTTCCAGGACGACATCACCCACATGCCGCACCTACGACCGGATGAGCAAGGCCACCCCGATGCAAGCACCGGCAGCGCGACGACCGCGGCCGTGGCGGCCCGGCGCGGTGGCCCGATTCGGTCAATTCAGTGGAGCAGCTGAGGATGCCGCACGTAGGTTCTGCAGGGCGAACAGGCCCCGGACAATGGAGGAAACTCTCGAATGCGCTCGATCCTGAAGGTCTCCGCTGCCCTGTTAGCCACTGCCACCCTGGTGCTGGTGGCCGGGTGCGACGGGGCCTCGGAGCCAGGGGCCGACCACAAGGCGAAGACACAAAACGCTGGGCCGACGCAAGCCGCCTCCTCAACGACGACACACTGCCCACCGCGGACCGCGTCGCCGGACTGCTGCTGATCCTCTACGCACAGAAGATCGCCACCATCAGCCAACTCACCGTCGACGACGTCGACATCACCGGCGAGACCGTTGCAATCTCCTTCGGAACCTCACCCGTCATCCTCCCGATGCCGCTGGCCACCCTGGTCCGCGAACTCGTCGCGAGCCGACACGGCAAGGCCAAGATCGGCACCCCTGACGACGTCCCTTGGCTCTTCCCCGGCGGACAGCCCGGCCGTCCACTCAGCGACAGCCAGATCGGCCTGCGGCTGCACAAGATCGGCATTCGGCCCCAGCAGGACCGGTCCACAGCCCTGTTCACCCTCGCCGCCGAGCTCCCCGCCGCGATCCTCGCCCGGATGCTCGGCGTCCACATCCAAGTCGCCGTCCAGTGGCAGAAGGCATCCGGAGGCGACTGGGCCGCCTACGCCGCCGACGTCAGCCAGCGCTCCAATCGCGCTCACCAGCAAGGAGAAGATGCGCATGCCTCTCGATGACCAGCATGCCTGGGCACTACTGCGAGAACTCGATGATCCGGACCACATGGAGTTCCCCCGCGGCCATGACCACACGGCTACCCGGGCCCGGTTCGACCAGCTCGCGAGCCGTCTGGACCAGCGATTCCAGTGCACATGCATCGTCGACCGGGAGGTCCAAGACGCCAGCCACCACGGGACGATCGTTGTCCCGAACGCCGCCACGGTCAGCGGGGAACACATCACCGTGACCGTCAGCAACTTCGGGGCCCTCGCCGCCGTGACCCTGGGCAATTCCGGAAGCTACGACGAGGAAGAGGAACGCGAACTATTCCAAGACACAGACCGTCACCGCGTCGATGACGAGCTCGAAGCACTCGGCTACATCCGCATCTCGGAGCACCTGCTCTGGACGAGATACGACGGCGTCAGCGACCTCGTCTCCTACTACCCGCCTGAGCATCCCCCGACGTGGTGGACTCGCCTCTTCGATTACCTGTGACCCTCGTCTACCTGTCCCCGGCCAGAGCATTCGGACAGTTCCAATACCCGACTCCACCATTAGCCATCTACCCTGCCGAGACCATCGAAGCCCACCGCGCCTTCATCGCTCGCCGCCGCGCGCTCCGCCCCGCCGAGGAATACCGCGCCCCTACCAACGCAGAGTGGGAAGACTTCCTCGGTCACTTCGAACGCCGCAAGCTCTCCGTCGGCACCTGCGCCCGCGCCTACGGCACCGCCTGCATCCACGAGCACGCTTGCGTCAGATGCTCGCTCCTCCGACCTGACCCGGCCCAACGGGCACGGCTTGTCGAGATCCGCGACAACTTGATCGCCCGAATCGCCGAAGCCGAGACGGAAGGCTGGCTCGGCGAGGTCGAAGGTCTCCGGGTCAGCCTGGCTGGCGCCGAGGAGAAGCTCCGCCAGCTCCGTCTGGGCCACGGGCAGCATACGGCCGTGGACCTTGGCATCCCCACTACGCGTGGTGATCGATGAACCCACGAAGGTGGACTGCCGCATGCCCCTCAACCAAGATCGAGAACAAGTTCCAAGAGGCGCGCATCAAACGCCCTTCAGAACACGGTCAAGTGCCGCCCGGCCTACAGGTCCCCAGTTCGGCTTGCCGCCGGGAAGCCCCCGATCTCCGTTCTGCCCCATGAGCATCAGGAAGAGGCTCTTCATCGCGGCCAGCCCGCGGGCGCGCCGGATCGCTGCCTCGTCTGCGTGCGCGTACATGTCGAAGAACCGTGAGGCCGTGCCCGCGGGCAGCAGCACCCATGCGGCGGCGAGGTCCCACGCCGGGTCGCCGGCGAACATGTCACCGAAGTCGACGATGCCCGAGAGCGTTCCGTCCGAGACGACGACGTTCGCGGGATGGAGGTCGCCGTGCACCCACACCGGCGGGCCCTCCCACGCGTGGGCCGCCACGGCGTCGTCCCAGACGGCCCGGACGTCGGCAGCGATGTCGTCGGGGGCAACGGCCTGGAAGAAATTCTCGATGCCGTCCGTGCAGTTCTTGGGATGGGCGCCGCGGTCCGTAGCGATCGGCGCCTCGGCGGGCGCCTCCACATGGAGCGCCCGGAGGAAGCCCGCCAGCGTGTCGGCCGCGTGGGCGCCGCGGCTGATCGAGCCGTGGTCCAGCGGCTCGCCGGGAACCCACGTCATCACGGTCCAGTGCTTGGGGAAGCGCTCGGACGGTTCGCCGAACCGCACCGGGGTCGGCACCGGGAGAGGCAGGCGCGGAGCCAGCACGGGTAGCCACCGCCGCTCCTTGAGCTGGAGCTCCGGGGTGGGGTCCATCCGCTGCATGCGCACGGCCAGCTCGTCCCCCAGACGCCACATTTGGTTGCCCCAGCCGCCCGCCACCTCGCGGATGGCCAGCCCTGCAAGGTCTGGATGTTGCTCCTGCAGCAGGTCGCGGACCAGGTCTGCGGTGATCTCGATATCGGTGTCGGTCATGCGAAGTCACAGTACTGAGGCGGCAGGCGGAGCGGCTCTCGCTGTGATGCCTCTGACATCAGCGAGTCGGTTTCAGAGAGCTACAGATCAGAGGCTTTGGGACGGACCGGCCCCAAAGTTCAGAGAAGCGACCAGGCCGAAGGAGACCGTTCCCTGCCAGAGCGATCGCATGGCTTCGACGGTACGCACAGCCGGGTGCGGCCGCCGCCCTTCCGCATCCGTCCGGACGGAGGCTCGGTGCGAAATGTCCAGCAGTCGGCCGACGATGTGATCCGCCGCAGCCCCGCCCGGCTACCGCCGGCCTCCCCCACGCCCCGGCCGGACGGGCTGAGCTGCGGCTTGGCTTCGCGCCCCGCGCCCCCATCCACCGCGAACGCCACCGCGACCTGGTCGTGCACCTCCATCTCAGGCACAAGCATGTTCAAGGAGGGCACTCCCCTGCATGTGTTGCCCGCGGGTAGCTCAAGGGTCATGGCCTGGATCGACGACTACTACCGCGAGGTCGACCAGTCGTGCATCAGCAATGCCGGCAGGCAGTGGTGGCATCTTGAGATCGAGGACGGCTACGTCTGTGACGGCTACCGGATCGGCTGACCACTGCCGCATGGCGGGCACCCCGGCAACGGAGGCGGCCCGATGTCCGCGTCCTGCTCCAGCAAGCCGGACCCAGACAAGTCGGCCTTGTTGGGCCGCTTGTCGGCGCGGAGCTCGGGCCCGCGGCTGAGCTGGGCCAGGGCGGTGATCGGCAGCTGCAACTCTGTGATCGTCCAGGAGCGCGCGATCCTGCGCCTGGTCGAGGCCGGCATCTCCATCACCCAGACCGGCTACTCCGGTCAGGACGCCACCGACGACATCGTCGCGGACGCTGCCACGAAGATCGCGGCCGTGGTCGAGGGCACCGGCAAGGAGGACAAGGTCGCTCTGCACCACCTGCGTAACGGCACCCCCACCGACGCGATTGCGCTGACCGTTGCTGAACTTGGCGTGCCTCCGCGGGGACGGCCCTGTCGATTGGGAGGCCTTACAAGGGGGGCGAGTCCAGCCGTGACGGTACCTTCCGCGCGACCGGGGCAAGGGCGGGGTCGGGGCCCACTGTCCTGCCGGTATTGAGCGCAACCGCAACGCCTCTCGCCGTCATGCGGGCCAGTACGGGTGTCGCCGGGACCCGCCCA
Source organism: Streptomyces caniferus (assembly GCF_009811555.1). Lineage (GTDB taxonomy): Bacteria > Actinomycetota > Actinomycetes > Streptomycetales > Streptomycetaceae > Streptomyces > Streptomyces caniferus. The sequence continues at coordinate 1,043,061 of NZ_BLIN01000005.1, forward strand.
GCCTGCGCGAGCGCAGTTGCCCGGACTACTTCGGATCCGGCCGCGACGGGACACTCGGGCACGGCAGGTGCACCGTTCTGGCGATTACCGTGTGACCTGTGCGTGCCGGTCACGTTCATCGGCCGTGCGAAAGATCATCACGTGTGGCCGCTGCATCTGGTGTGCTCCGGGGACCGGCGTTCTCGGTAGCGTGACCATCTGCTGCATGGAGGGGCCATGTGTCCGGCTGGTCCGTGCGACGGCTCCCGGCTGAAAGTGATGAGGCTGCAATGAGTGAACTGACGAAGCCCGAGGTCGACGTTCCGGAGGGTGACGCTCCTACCGAGCTGGCCATCCGGGACCTGGTCGTCGGGGACGGTGCCGAGGTGAAGCCGGGCATGGTGGTCAGGGTCCACTATGTCGGGGTGACCTTCGAGTCCGGGAAGGAGTTCGATGCCTCCTGGGACCGGGGTCAGCCGTTCAAGTTCACCCTGGGCAGTGGCAAGGTCATCAAGGGCTGGGACCGGGGGGTGAGGGGGATGAAGGTCGGCGGTCGGCGCGAGATCATCGTTCCCCCGCGTCTCGGCTACGGCAACCAGTCGCCCTCGCCGTTGATCCCGGCGGGCTCGACCCTGGTCTTCGTGGTGGACCTGCTGGACTCGTGTTCCAGCACAACCGGGTGGAGCAAAGCCTGGTGACCCTGCCGCTCCTCCCCTGCGGCGTGCTGCGTCGTCCGCCGGGGTGGGCGCCGCCGTGCTCCTCGCTGCCGCTCCTGCTTCCGCCGCCGCAGCGTCCGAACGGTTCCGCTGCGACTCATTGACCGCCGAAGGCCACAAGGCGACCGACTTCCTCAACGGCCTACCCGACGCCGCCGCCGCGGGTTCGACAGACGAGACGCCCCCCGGACCCTGATGAGCACTGACATTCATCGGGCCCCTGATGCACACAGCGCAGATCGCTGAGGATGCAGTCGGGATCCACCCGAGCGGCTTACCGGCCCGAGGTCGTAACCGGACGATCACGGCGGGATCGCCGGTTGCCGCCTAGCTCGTCCCGGGCCGCCCGTCGTCACACGAGACGACCCGCTGCACGAACAGGTACCGCCCTCCTTCGTCGTCGTCGACCGAAGCTGACAACACCGCGGCGTCAGGCGCAGCACGGCGTGACGTGTCTACTGCGCGGCTGCGGGCCTGCGGGGTGTTGCCCGAGACGACGCTCAGCAGTCCCCGTTCCGGCGCCCTGCCGGTGTTCACCGTCCCGCCTGCGCGAGGGCGGCAACGAGTGTGTGGGCGGCCTTTCGTGCCCGCAGCATCGTCAACGGCACTTCTGCTCTCCTCCTGGCTGACTATCAGGAGGCGTAGGGGATGAGTGCCATCTCGCGAGCGTTCTTGATGGCGCTGGCGACCAGACTGCCCGCCCGGAACTGCCAGGCCCGGCCCCCACTGCCAGGACGTCCCAGCTGGCACCACACGGGCCGCGCCGTACAACGCGACTGCTCGCCCTACCCCAGTTCGGCCGGGCAACCAGTCAGCAAGGCGGGGCGTACCGTTGCCGCGGGAGGCCCGGCCCGGCACCTGGTCAGGTCATTCACAGGGGAGAGGACGGGCCGGTCAAGGTACGCCACAAAGACCCTGTCTTTTCGGTGCACTTGACCCCGCATTGGCAGGTTGCTCCCAACTAGGGAACCTGAATCATGTCCAAGGTCCCGCTCGTCCACGCGGCGCGCAGCGCCTTCTTGTCCACCTTGCCGACCGTGGTCGTGGGCAGCTGGTCCAGCAGCACCGTCTTCCGGGGCGTGTACAACTCTCCCAACTCGGCGGTCACCGCCTCGCTGACCGCCTCCGGGTCGACGTCAGCGCCCCCCTCGGCCGTGGCCAGGAAAATCTGTACAGCCTCCCCGTGCTCCTCGTCCGGCACGCCGAGTGCCGCCGCGTTTCGCACACCGGGCAGCGTGAGCAGGAAGTCCTCCAGGACCCGGCTGTACACGTTGTCGCTGGTGCTGCCGGTGACGATGATGTCCTTAGCCCGGTCGACAAGGTAGAGGTACCCCTCGGCGTCGAGATAGCCCATGTCCCCGGTCCGCAGCCATCCGTCGTGCAGCGCTGCCGCGGTGCGCTCCGGGTCCTCGAAGTATCCGAGCATCACCGTCTCGCCACGCACGCACACCTCGCCGACCTGCCTGACGGGCAGGGCCACAGTGCTGTCTTCACCACGGATCTCGATCTCGACGTCGGCTATCGCACGACCGCAGCTGCGCCAGAGCTCGGGGCGCCCGGCTCCCTCCGAGGCGAGATCCTCCGCACCGAACGCGGTGATACCGAGCGCCTCCGACTGCCCGTAGCCCTGGCTGAGCACGGGCCCGAACACCTCGACCGCCTGCTGCAGTCGGCTGGGCGATGTGGCCGCGCCGCCGACGACGATCCGCCGCAGCGCGGGCAGGGCGCCCGGCTCGCAATCCGAGTGGTCGAGAACCGCGTACAGCATGGGCGGTACGAACATGGTGGCGGTGATCTGCTCCTCGCGCAGTACCGCCAGCGCCGCGCCCGCTTCGAACTCGGGCAGCACGACGAGGGTGGACCCCGTCACCAGAGCCTGGAGCGAGGTGAGGTGGCCGCTGCCGTGCGTGAGCAGCGTGGCGGCGAGCACCCTGTCCGTGCCCTCGTCCATGGTCGGGAAGAACGCGGTGCCGGACTTCTGCGGGGTGTCTTCCACCAGGTCCACCAGCACGTCGTAGAGCCGGCGGCTGTGCGCGGCGAGCTTGGGGCGGCCCAGAGTCCCTCCGGTGTAGAGGACGGTAACGGCTTCGTCCGCTGCCGGGGCGGGCACGCCGTCGGGGCGCACGTCCGGACACTCGGCCGCCAGGGCCAGCAGGTCTGTGCACCGCTGCTCACAGGGCCCGAGGCTGAGCAGTACGGGGGCGTGGACACTACGGACGGCCGCGTCGGCAGCCCGTTGCGCGAAGAGCGGGTCGGCTACCACGGCGCGCGCCCGGGACTGCTCGACCAGCGCGGCAAGCTCGCCGGGCCCTGGCTCGGGCGGCAGGAACACGACGCGGCAGCCGATGAGATGGACGGCGAGCTGCACCAAGACGGAGTCCACGCGGTTGGCCAGAAACAGCCCCACTCCGTCGCCGGGCGCAAGCCCCTGCCCGCGCAGCGCATGCCCCAACCTGAACAGCCGCCGCCGCGCCTCCCCCCTAGTCAGCCGCTGCGCCCCCTGGACGAGCGCCTCGGCTTCCTCATCCTTGTACCAGTGCTCCAGAATGCGGTCCACGTACGTCCGCGGCTCAGATGTTTCCTGCGCGTTAACAATCACCAACACATCCAAACATGCTGCTCAGACGCCCTGGCCTGACGGGGGCCGCCTTCGGCCACCCGCCGGTGGAGTGCCATGCCCTTTCCTTGATGAAAAGTCGGTATTCACAGATCAGTTGAGCGCTTGAGAGCGTGCACGGAACGCCGGTCACCATGGCGAGGAACCATTCCCCCTGGCGTGGCCCACCAGTCCCTCGCACGAAAACCGACGGGCCCACGTGCCGCGCGATCCAGCAGCGCATTCGCCGCGACGGGAAGGCGGCAGGGCGGGGCACTGGGCGCTGCCGATATCTCCTGGAGCACAGCGACTCGGGGTGTTCCTGCCGAACCGCAAGAGTCGCCGCGCGAAGCTGCGCTCGGGGGTGTCAGCGCTGATGCCCCGGGCCCGTGGTGTGTCGTGCTGGCCAGGTCGCCGGCACCCGATGGAGTTGCAGGGCCCCGCATGCCTTGAGCAGCGGAAAAGCTGCTGATCGCCCAAATACCCTGGCAGGAAAGGAACTTGCCCCAGATGCTGTTCTGAGCAGGGCTCGCGCCGACGTTTGCGACGATCTGGTTCGACCGGAAGAAGACCCAGTGAGAAACGGCCCAGGATGGGGATCAACTGGCGTCTGTCAGGTCGACCTGTCGCCTCGGACTCACCGTGCGCAGAGCCGGTCCAACGCCGACCGGCTCGCCTCGTCTGCGCCGCGGTAGATCACCAACCGCTGGTCAGGATCTTGAAGTGGCATCAGCACTTCGAAATGCACTGCGACCTCACCGACGGCAGGATGCCGTATCACCTTGTGCCCGCGGCCGTTGACCGTGATGTCTCGCTCGGCCCACCATCGCGCGAATTCCTCGTCGCGCGCGGTGCATTCGGCGATGAGGCCGGCCAACACCTGATCCTCCGGATGCGCGGCCCACGCAGCACGGAGGTGGGCGATCCCCTCCCGCACGACGCGTTCGCGGTCGACGTAGAGCTCGCGCATCTGCGGATGCATCAGGCACAGCCACATCGCATTGCGCCGCGCCGGCGGCAGGGTGTCGAAGTCCAGTAGCAGTCTGGCCATTTCGCCGTTCCAGGCCAGGATGTCGTAGCGGTGGTTCATCAGCATGCCCGGCAGCGGCGACAGGTCGGCGACCAGACGGGCCAGTGGCGGTGCCGCGGCGGTGGCGGGCTGGTCGGCAGCGCGGGGGCGCTGCTGGGCCAGATCGAAGAGGTAGGCGCGTTCGTGCGGGGCCAGACGCAGCGCCCGCGCCAGCGCCTCCACCACGCCCGCCGATGGCCGCAGCCCGCGTGCCTGTTCAAGGCGCACGATGTAGTCGATGCTGACCCCGGCGAGTTCGGCGACCTCTTCGCGGCGCAGTCCCGGGGTCCGCCGGGTCTGCCGACGCGACGGCAGGTCGAAATCCTGCGGGTCCAGGCGTTCGCGCCGGGTCCGCAGGAACGCGGCCAACTCCTGTGCCGTATCCACGGTGCGGGTCGTCACGATCGGTCCAACAGCCAGGGTAGGACCGGCATTCCCAGGAACTTCTTTCCCTGACCCCCGGGGCGCGGCGGTCGCAGGCTTGTTCTCGGCAACGGATCATCAGCACAGGAGGACACGATGACGCTCACCCTGGACACGTACCGGCTCCTTGGCCGCGCTGGTCTGCGGGTCTCCCCCCTGGCCCTTGGCGCGGCGACCTTCGGCACCGACTGGGGCTGGGGCGCCGAGCGGGACGAGGCGCGCAAGCTGTTCGACCTCTATGTCGAGCGCGGCGGCAACTTCATCGACACCGCCGACACCTACACCAACGGCCGCTCCGAGAGCCTCCTTGGCGAATTCACCCGCGACAGCCGCGACAGCCTGGTCCTTGCAACGAAATACACGACACATCGCCGTCCCCGCGATCCCAATGCCGGGGGCCCGCACCGCAAGAACCTGTTCACGTCGGTGGAATCCAGTCTGCGACGGCTGAACACGGACTACATCGATCTGCTCTACCTGCACGTGTGGGATTTCACGACGCCGGTCGAGGAGATCCTGCGCAGCATGGACGACCTGGTCCGGCAGGGCAAGGTGTTGTACGTGGCGATCTCCAACGCTCCGGCCTGGCAGACCTCGCGCATGCAGGCGATCGCCGACCTGCGCGGCTGGTCGCCGCTGGTCGCGCTGCAGATCGAATACAGCCTGATCCAGCGCGCCGGGGAACGCGATCTGATCCCCATGGCGCGGGAGATGGGCCTCGGGGTGGTCCCGTACTCACCGATGGGCGGCGGGGTGCTCACCGGCAAATACCGTCGCGAGGACTTGACCGGGACGGACACCGGATCCGAGGAGAGTTCCCGCAAGAGCCTCAACCACGCTGTGGGATGGGTCACCGAACGCAACCTCGCCATCGCTGACACGGTGAAGGAGGTCGCCACGGAGCTGGGCCGCACGCCCGCCCAGGTCGCTCTGGCCTGGACCCTGCAGAACCCGCACGTGACGGCACCGATCATCGGCGCCCGCACCCCCACACAGCTGGAGGACAACCTGGGCGCCTTGGAGGTCGACTTCACCGCCTCCCACCTGGCTCGCCTCGACGAGGCCGGCGCGATCGACCTCGGCTACCCGCACACCTTTCTCGCCGGCGACTTCGCCCGCACGCAGACCCAGGGCGACCTGAAGATCGAAGCCCGCCGCTGACGCCCGGTCGAGCACTGAGGGCAGCGCAGCGCGCTACGGCTGCCCTCGGTGCGGCCGTCGGCACGCCTCTGCCGCAAAAATGCCCCCCGTGCTGATCTCAGTGACTCCGGCGCGCACCAGCCGTTAACCTCGATGCTTCGTGACGGTTCGTCGGAGGCGAGCCCCGATGCCGAGATCGGCACCGAGCCGGGCACTGCGGGCAAGCCGTCGGGCAGCGCGCACGCCGCCCGCGGCGGCAACACGGCATCCCCGATCCGCACCCAGAAGCTGGTGGACGGCAGCGCTGACACCCGGCTTCGAGCCGACGCAGGGAACACTGCGCGACATCGTCGAGCCCGCACAGGGCAGCCCCTCACAGTGCCGCTGACCCACAGTGGTGGGCGCGACCTCGCGGGCCTCACTTCGCACCGCAAGACCGCGTCGAACATCACTCACCAGGCTCTTCCAGAAAGGCAGAAGCCCCCGCCGGAGCCGGCCGACGGGGGGTCCCTCGTCTCACCGGCGTCTCACCAACAGCGTGGACGCACCTGGACCACAAGGATCTGAGCTGCGAAAACGCTCCTGATTCAGACCACGTGGATGGCACAAGACGCTTCCGACAACGTGTGCCAGGTGGGACCGTCCTGCCAGAGCGCTTGACCACCGCCTGTGCGCACGGACGGCCAATTGTCGCCCTGCGGTGACGGCATGCGGGGCAGTGCCGGCCAGTGCCGCTGTCTGTCCGGGAGTTACGAGCGGTTGCAGCAGAGCCCGACAGCCGAATGCCGCGGGACAACCGCCCCAGATACAGCAAGATTTGGACCACTTCCGGTCCAACCACTCCGACGAGCCGTCCACAGCCGCCATGTGTGCAGGTCAGCGCTGCGTTGCCCGTGTACCGCCAGAAGGCGAAGAACCTGCTGGTGTCGTACTCACCGAAGAAGCTCGGCTTCTTCTAGAGGCACTAGAAAAGGCGCCTGACCTAGGGTCATACCGGTCAGGCGCCTTCCGCACGGCCCACTCAGGACAGGGCCCGGTGAGCGTTCCCACTCCCGGATTCTCCCGCCACTCTCCCACTGCTGCGCATTCAGCCGCGTCCAGACCGGAGTACAGCCAGAAACGAGATCCCGGCAGGGCGAAGGCCAGGACCGGTGGATGCTGCGGTGGATGTCGCCTTCGCTGATCATCGCCCGTCGGTCGGCGGACCACCGTTGCGAGAGCCCGCTCTGCTGCTGACGCCCCAGGGCTGCTCCCCCGGGAGCGGCCCTGCTCCGTTCGACAGCCATCTCACACCGCCGGAGAATCGGAGGTGTGAGGAGGGGCCCATGAGTATCCGCATAGCCACTTTCAACTGCGAAAACCTCTTTCGGAGGCCCATCGTCTTCGGTGGCGGGAACGACCCTATACGCGACGCCGTGCTCGAGGACTTCAGGAAACTTGTCGAAACCCTCGATCACGACACGTATACGGCCCATGACAAGACAAAGATCATCGAGCTTCTCAAGAAACACAGCGTCGATGTCTCCCAGGAAATCTCCACCCAGACGATCCTGGTGAACGAGCCGCGCGGACAGGCCCGACTGCTCAAGGGCGAGGGCAGGAACATCGAGGTCAGGGCCGAGGTCACGGGACGGTCCGACTGGGTCGGCTGGGTCGAACTGGTCAAGAACGACCTCAGCTGGGACGCCGTCAAGAACACCGCCAGGGTGATCGCCGAGGTGAACGCCGACATACTGCTGACGGTCGAAGTCGAGGACCGGCTCACCCTGCACCGCTTCAACAAACAGGTGCTGACGGGCCAGTTCGATGCGGAACCATATCCGTTCAACATGCTGATCGACGGCAATGACATTCGCGGCATCGACGTGGGGCTGTTCAGCCGGCACCCGATCACCTCCGTACGCTCGCACATCTTCGACAAGAAGGATTCCCGGGAAATCTTCAGCCGGGACTGCCCGGAATTCGAGATCGACATCGATGGCGAACCCCTCTGGCTCCTCGGGAACCACTTCAAGAGCAAGATCGGCGGCGGAGGCGACAAGCGCAAGCTCCAGGGCGAGCGCGTCGCCCAGCTCTACCAGGCCGCACTCGAGCGCTCGGCGCATGTCGTGGTCGCCGGGGATCTCAACGACACCCCGGGCAGCCCGCCACTCGGCTTCCTCGAGGCCACCAGCCTGAAGGACGCGATGACCCACGACAGTTACGAGGGACCGCCCGGCACCCATGGGAAGTGCACGAGCCCCAACGACAAGATCGACTACCTGATGTTCTCGCCGGAGCTGTTCGCCAAGGTGGACAAGGTCGAGGTGGAGCGGCGTGGGATCTTCGAGTTCGGCACGCCGTTCGACACCGTGACCGGGCCCGGCGACCAGGCGTCCGACCACGCTGCCATCGTCGCCGAACTCGACCTGTGAAGGCAGCCCGGCGGAACGGCGGGGCCCCGGCCGAGTTCGAGCGCATGCCCGCGAGGTAGCCGCCCACCAGGTCCCGAGTCGCCGAAAGATCGTCAACGTGTCTTGTGGACCGCTTCAGCGGGCTGCGACCATCCCGGCATGGGCTCGCGCGTAGTCGGAATACCCGACGTGGACGGCACCGAACAGGTGGCCGTTGTCATCGATGTGATGCGGGCGTTCACCACCGCCGCATGGGCTTTCCACCGCGGGGCAGACAAGATCGTTCTCGCTGCCGACGAGGGCGAGGCACTGGCGATCAAGGCGTGTCACCCGGGCTGGCTTGCGCTCAAGGATGGGGCACCGGTCAGCGGGTTCGACCTGGTCAACTCTCCTGGCGTGATCCGGGAGACGGACTTGACCGGCCGCACCGTGATTCAAAAGACCACTGCGGGAACGGTCGGGGCTCTGGCGGTTGTCGAGGCGAAATTGGCACTGTGCGCCAGTTTCGTCGTGGCCGGCGCGACGGCCCGAGCCCTGGCGGATGCCAACGCCGACTCGGTGACGTTCGTGGCCACCGGCGAGGACGGCCGTGCCGCCGAGGATCTGGCCTGCGCCGAGTACCTGGATCGTCTCCTGGCCGGGGATCGTCTCGACCCCGGCCCTTATCTCCACCGTGCCCGGACCTCCCCCGCCGCGGACGACCTGCGCAGCGGGCGACGCCGCGGTGCTCACCCCACCGATGTGGAGTTGTGTTTGGAGGTCGACCGGTTCGACTTCTCCATGAAGGTCGGGCTCGAGGAAGGGATGGCAGTGCTGCGGCCGCTCCGGACTCCACCAGCTGCGGTGTCCGCTGTACACACGCACGGTAACCAATGAGCCGTCCCCGCCTCACGCTGACGCGAGGTGGAGGGTGAGGACGGTTTGGACGCGCTCGGCCGTCCCGTCCTCTCGGCTCGCCTGCTGCTCGGTTCCCACTAGGTCGTGAAGCCGTGGTTCGTGGCCCGCTCCAAGACAATGGCGTGAAGTGTCGCGAAGGCGCCGGAACCCCCGCTCGCCACTCCTGCGGCGTGGAGGCGGTGAGGCCCTCGACGACGGGGGCGGAGACGAGATGGCGTGGCCGACCACGACGCTACTGAAGCCCGGCCGCCAGTACCGGCAGTGCACGGCGCGGGAGTGACGAGTGGAGGAACACGCGGAACGAGCGGAGTGGCCTCTCGATCAGTCAGCGGCCACTCGCATCTGGTGACGTGCCCGCGGCCGGCGCTGGCTGATTTATATCGGCGCGCTGATGCGCGAGCGCGGCGTGCGACGGTGAACTCACCAGGGCCGTTACCCCCGAGCGCCGTCTTCGCGATCTGTCCCTGGCGAGGCCCGCGCTACAGACTTCGTGTGCTCCACCAGTACGCCCACCCATTTTCACCTGGAGGAACTCATGGTGGCCTTACGCGCCTGCGTCACAACCGTTGCCGCTGCCGGCCTGCTGGCTCTCATGCCGGGTGCCGCCCTAGCGGCCCCGGTCGCGCTCGATGACGGCAGCTTCGAATACCCGACCGCCCCTGCGAACTCCTTCAGTGCGTTGACGGCGGGGCAGTCCATCGGCCCCTGGACGATCGACAGCGGTTCGGTGGACCTGATCGGCAGCGGCTTTTGGCAGGCGGCTGACGGGAAGCAGTCCGTCGACCTCAACGGCCAGGGCCCCGGCAAGGTGTCGCAGACCTTCACTACGACAGCGGGCAAGACGTACACGGTCTCCTACGCGCTGGCCGGCAACCCGGCGGGCAATCAGGGCGTGAAGACAGGTCAGGTTCTCGTTGACGGGCAGGACTTCCAGAACTTCTCGTTCGACACCACCGGCAAGAGCTTCGCCCAGATGGGTTACGTGGGACGTCAGGTGACGTTCGTGGCCACCGGTGCCTCCACGACCTTGTCGTTCGCCAGCACCACTGCCAGCAGCGCCTACGGTCCGGTGATCGACAATGTGAGGATCGGGTCCTGCTGCTCCTGTTCCTCCTGCTCTTCGTGTTCCGGCTGACCGAAGCCACGACAACTCGTCCGCGGGCGAGCCGCTGATCACGGCCGAGAGGCTGACAGGAGACCGAGCGCGATGATGCGACGCCGTACGCGAAGGTGACCCTGCGGTGCGGCGTGCTGTGCTGTCCGCGCCCGAACAGCACCGAGCCCCGGCCACCGAGGGTGGAGGCCGGGGCCAACACACCCTCGTCGGCTTCACGCCGCGATCACACCATCGCCTTGGGGCCGCCAGACGCGAGCAACGATCACTGACACACGACCGGCTGCCCCGCGGAAGACGACCTCCTCATTCAGTTGGTGCTTCTTGGCACAGGTGGTGGTCGAGTCGCCGTGGCCGGTGACAGCCCGCACCATCGCGGTGAAGGGCAAGGCAGGCAGTCCTCTCGGGGAAACGGGTGCGGCCCGGAGATGTTGAACGTGCCGGTCACGGTGGCGTGCAAGTCGTAGCCCGCCGGGCGCAATGGCCCCGCCGGAGCGAGACCTCCGGCGAGTGCTTACTCGTCTCGTGCGCTGTCACACAGCTCTCACCGGCTGTGCGGAGTCCCCCAGTGCTGCGGCCAGCACGCCGTACGCCTGCCCCACCTCACCGCGGGCCTCATGCTCGAATGCTTCGGCCCGCAGGGTGAGGTGCGCGTAGAACGGGGCGATCGTTTCGTTGCCGGTGTCGGCGCGGGCCGCAGCGAGATGTCCGGCGGCCTCCGGGCCGCGGCCTTGATGAAGGGCGATGAGCGCTGCCAGCCCCCGCAGGGCCCGGGACATGCCGAAGTGTTCCCCCGGCTCGTACCCGGCCTGAATCTCCGCCTCGGCGTCGCCCCACCGGCCGGTGTGGAACAGCAGCAGGGCCTCGGAGAGGTGGTACCAGGGCAGAAAGAAACCTCCCCGTTGTTCCGCCAGCCGACGTCCGGCGTCCAGCGCCGTGTGCGCGGCGCCTGCTTGGTCGAGTTCGAGATGGGTGTTGGCCAAGGACAACTGCAGGGCGAGCCGGTGGCACGACTGGGGTGTCTCGGGAACGATCCGCAGCGCCTCCTGCAGAAGGTCCACCGCCTGCCCGTATCGGAAGTCGAGGATGCGCACGGTCGCCAGGGTCTGCAGAGCGAAGGCGCTGGCGGCTTCGTCCTCGGCTTCGCCGCCCGGCGGACGGAGGGACTCCGCGACGGCCTCGGCCTCATCGGCCCGGCCCATGGACACCAGGCATACGGACGCGAAGGCGTGGAACCGCGCCGCCTCTGCCGGTGGGACGACCGGCGAGGCACAGGCGGATTCGGCGGCCCGTTCGGCCAGGTCGGGCTGGCCGCGCAGGAACAGGGACTGGGCCAGGATCCAATGAAGTGCGGGTTCCAGCGCGGGTTCGGCGCGGTGGGCCAGAGCCTGCCGGGCGTGCTCCTCGGCCTCCCGTGTCCGGCCCGAGCACAGCAGTGCGACGGTGAGGTGCAGCGTCAGCTGCCCGGCCAGAGGGTCCTCCCGGCCGACGATCGACAGGCTCCGTTCGAGCAGGTCCACCGCCAGCTGCGGTGCCCGGGCAGTGAGCCGCCCGGCCGACCGAGCAGTTCCAGTCGACCGTCCAGGCGCTGCCGGCGGACATGCTGTCCAGCAGATGCTCGGCGATCCGCTCGACCGGCGCCCCGGCTTCCGCCAGTGCACGGCCGGCCTCCTGATGCACAGTGACCTGCACCGACCGGGGCTGGGCGTCGTGCAGAACCCGGCGGATCAGATCGTGCCGGAACGCCAACTGCTCACCGGCCTCGGCCAGGACTCCCGCCTCGACGACTTCCATGACCAGAGCCAGCACCTCACCGACGCTCCTGCCGAGCACCTGCGACAACAGGGCGACCGCGAAGCGCGAGCCGATCACAGAAGCCACCCTCAGCAAATGGAGGGCGTCCGCGGACAGGAAACTCAGACGGTGCACGATCGCGTCCGCCAGTGACGCGGGTGCGGCAGAACCGACGGCCTCGGCAGCCCCGCCGCGCACCGTGATCGCCGACTCGCGGCTCAGTGCGGTGATCAGCTCTGTGATGTACAGGGGGTTTCCCGCGGCTTCCGCGACCCGTGCGGACAGCGCCGTCCCGGGCGGAGCACCGACGAGTTCCGTCACCAGCGCGTCGACGGCGGACGGCTCCAGGGGCCCCAGCCGCAGCACCGCGGGCCGGGCGCCTTCATGCCCGGCGCGGAGTTCGGTGAGCGCCGCGGCCTTGGGGACGGTCCGGTACGACCCGATCAGCATCAGCGGGAGCTGCCCCATGGCCCGCTGCAGCCTGCGCAGAATCAACAGGCTTGCCGTATCGGCCCAGTGGAGATCGTCCAGCGCCATCAGGACCGGTCCCGCCGCACACAGCTCGTCCACCAGGGCCAGGAACGCTTCGACCGTGGCGAAGTCCACCCGTGACGCTCCCGCGGGTGCCCCTGCTGCGCCCAGCCGGCCCTCGGCGGACATGATGTGGGCGACCCGGACCCGCCGGGGATCGCAGGACGCCGACTCCACACCGAGGCAGTCCGAGATCGCCGAGAACGGCAGGCACTGTTCGATCTCCTCCGCCGACCCGGTGAGCACCTGCATTCCCAGCCGCCCGGCATACCGCGCGGCCTCGCTCACTAGGGCAGTTTTGCCGATGCCCGGTTCGCCGTGCACGAAGAGAGCCTGGCCGTGGCCCTCCGCGGCACGTTCCAGGAGCCGGGCGATCTGTGCGAGTTGGGGTCTGCGGCCGAGGCAGCTGAGGGGAGCGGAGTGGTTCACGACGTCCTCTCCGTGCCCGGGGACACGAGGCGCAGGGGGGTGGGGAGCCGGCGCGAGGCAGGACACACTTCAGTCGGTCTTTTGATTTGAAGGCAAATCAGCCGCATGAGTGAGCTTTCGATTGGCCGGAAGGGTAACACGCGACATAAGCGAAGGAATGGAAGGGCGTTGATCCAGGACACCGCGATTCCGCGGCCAGCCGCAGGAGTCGCGGCGACCGGCGTCGGGCACGCAAGGATGCGCTCCAACGGCACGTGGGAACCGCAAAAACACCGGAGCGCCGCACTTCGCGGCGCGCGAGGCCCGGACCCGGCCCGTCACGGTCGGTGAGACCTCCGCCAGTCGGCGGATACGCCGCAGAACGGCGCGGCCTACGTTGAGCGCAGGACCTCGCCCCCCGGCACTTCCCCGAGCGTCTCCCGACGGACAACGCCCTCCGCGTCAAACGGGTGGACACCGCACGGGAGACCGCTCCTGGGGCGCAGGGCCACCCCCTCAACGAACGGAACGGAGACCCTTGTGTCAACCGCCTCGCGTCAACCGCACTTCCGGGCCCCAGCCATGGTGCTGGCCGTCCAGCTCGCGGCGATCGGTCTTGTCGTCGCCCCTTCGAACACCATGCAAGCCCAAGCCGCGGATGCGTGCTCACCGCCGCTGAACTGCACCTACGACATCGGAGAAATCGTCTCCGTCAAGCCCGTGGACACCTGGTGGACGGACCGCAGAAAGGACGGCGCGAACTCCGCATACTACGAGGACGGTTACGGCAACGGCAGGCTGCACCTCGAAGCGAGCCCGGGCCAGGCGGCAAACGGCGACCCGGCCAACAAATCGGTACAGAACAACGATGCCGGCCGTATACAGACCCGCGACGCCGGTGACGGCTCCCAGGTGCCGAACCGGGAGAATGGCAGTTCGCCACGAACAGCGACGGGACGTTCCGGATCGTCAACAAGGACAGCGGCCAGTGCATGGACGCGACCGTCGACCACGCGTGGTCGCGGGTGGCCCAGGCGGGCTGCAACTACGGCAGCTCCCAGAACTGGTACATCCAGCCGGCGGGTTCGGCCTATGTGATCCGGCACGTGGATGACGACCGCTGCATCGACATGGTGGACGGGCACACGAGTCCGGGTACCGAGGTACAGATCGCTCCGTGCTCGAAGGACTGGGATCCGGCGTCGGACGCCCAGAAGTGGCGGCTCCCGGGGGCCGACGGAAACGTGCTGGCCCAGCTGGCAACGGACTACGCGCTGAAGCAGGTGAACGCCAAGTCCCCGGTCATCTCTGCCAGGTACCACGCGGCCAGTGAAGATAAGGCGACCCTCGGGAAGATCGAGCGGGTGTCGTACCCCGTCAAGAACGACACCTCTACCCTAATGAAGAGAGCGGTCGACTGGTCACAGACCTCTCAGTACACCTACACCAACGGGGGCTCTGTCACGACGGGCGTCTCCGTGGAGCTGGGCGGCGAGCACTCCTTCGTCCATACCACGCTCTCGACCGAGGTGACGGGCACCTGGGCCAACGCCTGGATGAAGAACACCACGACGGCCGACAAGCAGGAAATCAGCATCCAGCCGGGTAAGAGCGGTTGGTTCGCACGGGCTCAGCTGATGAAGACGGTGACCGGCTCGTGGATCCTCACGACCGACCGTGATCCGAGTGGTGGGGCGACGGAACGGCGACCCTCCCCGCCCGCGAGGGGACCGACGACCAGACCAGTCGGCTGACCGCCTGCGAGACCGGCAGCACGGACCCGGCCTGCGTGGCAACGGACCCCGACAAGGTCTGAGCCACCCGCCGAACAGGCAACTGAAGGGGCCGCGGTCCCCGGACCCCGAAGGGCCCGGGGACCGCGGCTGCCGGCTTCCTTCCGGCGCTCCGCCCCGGGCCACCGCCGTACGCGACGAGCAGCTCACGTACCATCGTTGTAACGACCACACACCTCTCCGTCCCAAAGGAGCTCCACTGTGAAGAGGTCCTGCTCTGGCTGCTGCTCCTGGCCGCCTTCCTCTTCAACCTCATCTCCTATTCCCTCTGGGACGGCTCGTGTCTCGGGTCATGTTCGGAGCCAGATCATGAGGGTCGCGACCGTGACGGTTCCGAGGTAGACGTAGGCGCGTTTCTCGTAGCGGGTGGCCACGGCCCGGAAGCCTTTGAGGCGGTTGACGGCTCGCTCGACAGTGTTGCGTTTCTTGTAGCGTTCACTGTCGAATCCGGTGGGCCGGCCGCCGTCGGAGCCGCGGTTGTGCCGGTGTCGTTGCTGGTCGAGGCGTTCGGGGATGGTGTGCCGGATTCCGCGTCGTCGCAGGTAACGGCGGTTCTTGCGGGAGGTGTAGGCCTTGTCCGCCAGGACGTGGTCGGGTCGGCTGCGTGGCCGTCCGACTCCGGTGCGGGGCACGGAAACCTGCTCCAGCACCCGCTCGAGCAGGGGGCCGTCACCGTAGTGCCCGGGTGTCAGAACGAGCCCGAGGGGCCGGCATCGTCCCTCGGCGGCGAGGTGGATTTTGGTGGTGAAGCCGCCGCGGGAGCGTCCCAGGCATTCGCTGATCTGATCACCTCCTCCCATCGGACGACCAGCTTCCGCAGCACCGGTTCGACCCGGTTCGCCCCCTGCCCGGCCCCCTTTTGAGGAACCGCGGCCGGGGGCACCTTCCGCGCGCCGGCGGCGTGCTGATGAGCCCGCACCGCGGTGGAGTCCACTGACACGTCCCAGTCGATTCGGCCCTCAGCGTCCTCGGCAGCCTGGACCAGGGACAGCAGCCTCTCCCACGTGCCGTCCGCTGACCAGCGGCGATGACGTTTGCAAACCGTCTCCCACGGCCCGAACCGCTCGGGAAGATCCCGCCACTGCACACCCGTCCGCACCCGGTACAGCACCCCGTTAATCACCCGCCGATGATCACTCCACCGACCCCCACGCGCACCACCACGAGGCAAGAACGACTCCAGTCGATGCCACTCCGCATTCGTTGAATCCCCACGACCCATGGAACCAGCCTGACCCCAACACCCCACCCACGTCCGGAGATCCGAGGAACAGTGCCTAGGACTCACGAACCACGTCGAGATCGGCTGGGCGGTCAATACGGTGTGCGCGCATCAGCCAACGATACGAGTCCGCCGCGCGGGCCGATGAGGTGCTGTGCAGGAACGGGGGAAGACCTGTACCCGGTCTTGGTGCTCATGCCAGGACCGCCGGCTTCAAGACCTCTTCACACCATTCGCGGAAGGTTGTCGGGCTCGCGGTCCGAGGGGTGCGCTGCACTCCGTCGTCGAGGCCGTCGTCCTTGGCACGCATCATGTCCACGTAGCCTTCGGCGATCGCGTTCCCGACCCCGCGTCCGGTGAGTGCGGCGCGGAAGTCGTCGAGCGACTGCCGCTCGTAGCGGACCGGGCGGCCGAGCACGTCGGAAATGGTGCGCGCCATGTCGTTCGCCGAAAGGTCCTCGGGGCCCAGCACCGGGACCTCGCCCGTCCCCGTCCATGAGCGGTCGAGCAGCAGGCCGGCGGCGGCTGCGGCGATGTCCCGGGTGGCGGCCGTCGGTGCTTTGCGGCCGGCGGTGACGGTGTCGGTGAACACGCCGTGGTCGCGGATCGGCGCCACCTGCCGCAGCAGGTTGTCCATGAAGGTCGGGTTCGCGAGCGCCCGATAGGCCACGCCTGTACTCGCGATGAGGTCGTCCATGGCCAGCGACGCTGTCACCAGCCCGGCGCGGCCGGCGACAGGGGTGCCGCGGCCGAGCGCCGAGACGCCGACGACGTGTCCCACGCCGTGGGTCTTGAACGCCTCTGCGGCGGCGCGAGTGAACCCGGAGTACACCGCGTCCAGGCTCGGCGCCCGCAGGTTTGGCGGGACGAGCCAGAAGACGGCGTCCGCGCCGGCGAAGGCCCGGTCGACGACCTCGGCGTCGCCGTGGGAGCCGGTGACGACGTCGACGCGGGCGCGGGCCGCGGCGTGGAGTTTTCCGGGGTCACGCATGATGACGCGCAGTTCTTCATCGCGCGTGGGGGCCTCGTTGAGCAGGATGTCCAGGAGCCGGCTGCCGATCTGGCCGGTGGGAGCGGTGATGACGATCATGTTTTGAGTTTCGGCGCGTGCCATCTGTGGCGTCCAATACCCTTCCCGGCAATTGATACCTTGACGGCATGGATCTCGATCTGCGCAAGCTCCGGTACTTCGTCGCGGTGGCCGAGCACCGGCACTTCGGCCGGGCGGCGGAACAGCTCTACATCACCCAGCCGGTGCTCAGCCGTCAGATCAGGGCCTTCGAGCAGGAGTTGGTATGCACTCTGCTGGTGCGGACCACCCGCAGCGTGGAGCTGACCGCCGCCGGGAAGCAGCTCTACGAGGAGGCACAGGGCATCCTCGCGGCCGTCGCGGCGGCGGTGCGACGCGTGCACGACGTCGACCACAGCGTCCAACGGCTCGTTGTCGCTTTCTCCCCCGGGCTACACGTGTCGGACGCGATCCGGGCTTTCACACTGCGCCACCCCCATGTCGAGACCGACGTCGTCCCGGCCCGCTGGTGGGAACAGGACGCGCCGCTCCGGGACGGCCGGGCCCAAGTGGGGTACCTGCGGCGGCCGTTCGACGACTCAGGGCTGCACACCATCCCTATCGGCTACGAGCCCAGGGTCGCCTGCATGCCCGCGGCGCACCCGCTGGCGCGCCGTGCCGACCTCACCTCCGCCGACCTCGACGGCGAGCGGATGCTCGACACACCGACGCGGCGGACGTCTTCACTTGAGGAGAAGTTCGAGCTCATCGCCTCGGGGCACGGCATCGCGCTCATCCCACTGAGCGTCGCGCGCTCCTACTCCCGCCCCGACCTCGCCCACCTCCCCGTCACGGACGCCCCCGGGATCGAGACATGCCTGGTCGTCCTCGCGGACCGGCGCGAGAAGCTGCTGCGCGACTTCCAGGAGATCGCCACCGCGACGCTGCGGCGCACCTGAGCGATCAGCGGCCGGGCCACGGACGGGCGAGATGATCGCAGTGGAGGACGTCGAGCACATCCAGGATGTGCTGGGTGCCGCGCACGAGGCGGAACATCTCGGAGATGTGCCCGTGTGCGGGTCACGCAGCTGCCGCAGGCCCGGCGCGGTCGGCCGGGTGAAGGCGTAGCGGCCGCGGAAGTTGATGTGGCCGTACTGGAGCGGGGAGAGCCGGGCGACAGCTCCTTCAGCAGGCAGCCAGTGAGATCTGGACGGAGTCCGGAAACGGACCCTTCAACCGCTACATGTCCGTATCGCCGGGGGTGGGCACCGATGACCGCCTGCACCCGCTGCGACTGCGGCAGCACGCTGAACCTGAGGGACGGGGATCGACTCGGCGACCGGTGGCCGCGACAATCTGCCCGGCCACGCGAAAGCTGAGCGTCGTCGTGGCCGAGGTTGGACGATTTTGTTTCCCCAAGCTGTGAGGCTTCTGAGAGACGCCCGGTGGCTGATTCGGCGTGGCACATTGTGTCCATGACTTCTTCTCCACCCTCCGCTTCCGTCGATCTGAGAAGAGAGCCTGTCGAGGAAGTCCTCGATCGCGTCGAGGGCGGTCCCTCGGTGTGCATCTGGACCGGGAGACCCTGGTGCGCAAGCGCCGCTCGGTCGGAGCACGGACGGCTCGTTGGGGGAAACGACGATCGTCACGGCGGGCTATTCGGGGCCGTTGAACCAGATCCTGCAGCTCCGCTCCCCGAACGCGCAGGTGCAGGTGCAGGTGCAGGTGCGCATGTCCTCCTTGGGGACGAGCCCGCACACGGGGTGAGTGAGATGCTCGATGAGCGTGTCGTGGTCCGTCCAGTGCGATTCCGCGAAGGTCAGCCGAAATCCGTAGGTGCTCACGTGCTTGGTGAAGCCGGCCATGTCCAGCCAGTCGGCGCCGGAGCGACGGCGGGCTGACGCCGCAGAAGGCGACGCCGAAGATGCAGGCAGCGGTGTGCGGCCGGGCACGAGTGCGAGGAGCGGATTTCCAACCGCACCGCGATGCCGAAGTGGAAGAACGGCGATGTACGCCGCCTGCCGCAAGTGCGTCGGCTACCGGGTCTCCCGCACCTTCCCCGTGTGCGGGCACACCGTGAGGGTGCGGGCGCTCGCGCCCTTCGGGCAGGAAGCGACGGAGCCGACAGGCGACCGGTCGGTGTAGCCGCCGAGGTCCGCTAGGCGGTGCTCGGGCTGGTCGACGAGGTGATCAGCGTGCGCGCAGGCGTACCGGCCCAGCGCGGTCAGTGAACCGCTGACTCTCTGGGTGCGGCGTTACGAAACCAGCGATGGATGCCGTGTGACAGGCAGGACCGACTGATCCTCGACGGTTCGCTCCGCCTGGCTGATCTCGGCCCAGACGGCGTCGAGAGACAGGCCGAGGGTGTCGGCGATCGCTGCGATGGTCGGGAAGGCGGGGGTAGCCACACGGCCGGATTCGATCTTCCGCAGAGTTTCCGGGGAGATGTGCGAAGCGAGCGCCACGTCCAGCATCGAGCGGCAGCCCCGGGCTCGGCGGAGCAGGGCGCCAAGGCGCTGTCCGCGTTCTACCTCGGCGGGGGTGAGCGGCAACCTGACCTGACCATGACCCCATTCAAATACCGGTACAGTTATACCGGTATAGTTATTGGACGTACATGAGAGGTCCCCCATGATTGAGATCCTGAACTCCGCGCGGCTTGAGCGGGCGAGGGACACCGGCGCCCTGGTCGGAAACATCCTGCACACGCTGAAGCAGCGCAGCACGGTCGGGACGAACCTGCTGGACATCGACCAGTGGGCCAAGGAGATGATCACCGAGGCGGGAGCGCAGTCCTGCTACGTCGACTACGCGCCCTCCTTCGGGCGCGGCCCGTTCGGGCACTACATCTGCACGGCCGTCAACGACGGAGTGCTCCATGGGCGGCCTCACAACTACACGCTGGCAGACGGGGATCTGCTGACTCTCGACCTCGCCGTAGCCAGGGGCGGGGTGGCCGCGGATGCCGCGATCAGCTTTCTGGTGGGCAAGGCCAGGCCGGCGGAGAGCGTCGCGATGATCGAGACGACCGAACGTGCACTCGCCGCCGGCATCGCCGCCGCCAAGCCTGGGGCGCGCATCGGCGACCTCTCCCACGCCATCGGCACGGTCCTCAGCAAGGCGGGCTACCCGATCAACACCGAGTTCGGAGGCCACGGCATCGGCTCGACCATGCACCAGGACCCACACATCGCGAACACCGGACGGCCCGGCCGCGGATACAAGCTGCGCCCCGGACTGCTGCTCGCCCTGGAGCCCTGGGTCATGGCCGACACTGCCACACTCATCACCGACGCCGACGGTTGGACGCTGCGCAGCGCGACAGGCTGCCGGACCGCGCACAGCGAGCACACCATTGCCATCACCGACAGCGGAGCCGAAATTCTCACCCGACCGTAAGGGGGGTAGCGCCGAGTCCGCCAGATGCGGCTTGAGCTGGAACTGCCGCCAGATCCGGCCCACGGTCGACTTCGACAGGCCACTGTGCCGTGCCATCGACGTTCGCGACCAGTAGGTGGCGTTTTTCGGCAGCTGTTCCAGCGTGGTGACCACCACCACCTGATCGACGCTGATGGTGGGCGGCCGGCCCGGCCGGGGCTCGTCGACCAGTCCGTCCAGCCGCTCGGCAAGGAAGCGTCGCCGCCACTTGCGGACGGTGTCCGCGGTCAACCGCAGATCCCGGGCGACCGCGACACTCGGCGGTACTTCCGGCCCCGCACACGCCAGCACGATCCGGCGCCCGCAGAGCCAGGGCCTGGGCCGATGTCGCCCGACGCGTCCACCGCTCCCACTCAGCCCGCTCGTCATCAGACAGCAGCAACGGCTCCCACTTCGGGCCCCAGGCGGCCTGCGGCCCCTGCGCGCCCTGGACGCCACCGACGACTGATGACCGGGCGCCGAGGCGGTCCGCGGATGGCGGAAATCGTGGCGCGGTCGTTCTGAACGTACTGCCGGGCGGCCGGTGTTCGTCAGGGTGTCTTCGGGTGGGGGGCGTCTGCTGCCCTGCTGTGTGCTGTGCCGGTGAGTTCGGTCTGTGAGAGTGCGGCGAGGAGTTGCAGCTTCTCGTCGCTGTCGCTGTCCTTGTCAGGGTAGTAGACGACGAGGATGACGTCGTCGATGGGGAGTTTGTCGCGGTGGAGGCGTAGTTCACCGACGACGGGGTGGTGGACGGTGGTGGTGCCTCCGTCGAGACTGCGGACGTCGTGTCGGGCCCACAGGATGCGGAACCGCTCACTGGACAGTGCGAGTTCCCCGACGAGTTCGACGAACCGTGGGTTGTCGGTGTCGTCCCCGATGGTGGTCCGAAGAGCGGCGACGAAGCTGGCGGCGGCTTTGGCCCAGTCCTGGTGAAAGGCTTGTTCCTCGGGATCGAGAAAGAGGGAACGAAGCCGGTTCTGGCCAGGCCGCAGGCGCGGGGAGAGCGCGACGGCACCTACGACGACCTCGTCGCACAGCGCTCCCAGGCCCTGGCCATGCTCCCCAGCCGCCAAGACTGACACCCTCCCCCCCGATCGGCGGCCTCACGGGGTAGAGCCGAGGTAAGCGAATCACAGGGCACGGAGGGCCGGAGGTTCTTGAGCTGACGGAGGTCGCCGTCCCTGCCCCGCGGGCGGGAGAGGTACTGGTCCAGGTCAGCGCGCTAGGCAGTGTTTCTCGGATCTCCGGACGTGGGTGGGGTGTTGGGGTCAGGCTGGTTCCATGGGTCGTGGGGATTCAACGAATGCGGAGTGGCATCGACTGGAGTCGTTCTTGCCTCGTGGTGGTGCGCGTGGGGGTCGGTGGAGTGATCATCGGCGGGTGATTAACGGGGTGCTGTACCGGGTGCGGACGGGTGTGCAGTGGCGGGATCTTCCCGAGCGGTTCGGGCCGTGGGAGACGGTTTGCAAACGTCATCGCCGCTGGTCAGCGGACGGCACGTGGGAGAGGCTGCTGTCCCTGGTCCAGGCTGCCGAGGACGCTGAGGGCCGAATCGACTGGGACGTGCCAGCGGACTCCACCGCGGTGCGGGCTCATCAGCACGCCGCCGGCGCGCGGAAGGTGCCCCCGGCCGCGGTTCCTCAAAAGGGGGCCGGGCAGGGGACGAACCGGGTCGAACCGGTGCTGCGGAAACTGGTCGTCCGATGGGAGGAGGTGATCAGATCGGCGAATGCCCGGGACGCTCCCGCGGCGGCATCCCCACCAAAATCCACCTCGCCGCCGAGGGACGATGCCGGCCCCTCGGGCTCGTTCTGACACCCGGGCCTTCCCGCAGCCGGTCCCCAGTCAGATCGCGCTGTATGGCTGGAGCACCAGGCCGCGCTGATACCAGGTGCCTGGCTTACCGCCGATGTGGGCTGGGTCGGCGGGGCCGACGAGAACGAACCCGGCGTTGGTCAGCACCTTTTGGGATGCGACATTCCGGCGGGCCGTGGCCGCTCGCAATGTGCGCAGCCCGTGCTGGGCCGCCGCCAGTTGGCACACGTCCCGGACGGTCGCGGTCGCCACGCCGCAGCCGGCGACGTGCTGCGCGACCCGGTAGCCGAGTTCCGCAGACTGGTCCTCGATGTCGACCAGGTTGAACCTGCCGAGTACCGAGCTGTCCTCGGCGACGAGCACGTAGAAGGCGCAGATGCCCGCCTCCTGCTCAGCCAGCAAGGCGTTGTACCTGTCGGTGAACTGGGCGAAGAAGTCGTCGCCACGGTCGGATACCGAGGCAGCGAAGTAGGCGCGATTCGCCAACTCGAAGGCCAAGACTGCCGGGGCATGACCAACATGCAGCTGCTTCAGCTCGGGCATTGCCCAACCAAAGGGAGAGCTTCCTCCGCCGAATATCCGGCCCCGGCATTCCCACGGAAGCTTCACCTCTACCGGCGGCGGGACAGCCCCGACGTGGCGCTTCAGCTCCTCGGCCACCGGGGAGGGCATCTCGCGACGGTACGCGTCTTCGCCCCCTTCGGCAGGGCGAAGTGCACGGCATCACGGTCACGGTCGATCCCGCATACGCCCAGTGCGGGGACGGCCTTCCGCCTTGCGATGCACCGCAGCTGACGCCGCGTACTGATCCATCGGGGACGACAGGACAGCCCTTGGTTCGGCGCAATCAGGCCATTGCGCGTGGAACATCCCCGTCCGCCGGTACCGGCAGCCGATGATGAGCGGCCGACGGGGCCGAACCCGTCGCGACGGAGGGGGATCCTTCATGAGACCAGGCCGCAGCAGAGCCATGGCCGCCGCCGCACTCGCACTGGGAGCGCTGCTGACCACAGCGCTTCCGGCGACCGCAGCGGAAGGCCCCGGCCAGGCCGCCCGTTGCACCCCTGCCCTTCATGCCCTCGACCGGCTGCCGGGCACCGGCGCCGGGTCCTGGGGCAGCGAGAGCGTCAACGACTTCGGCACCGGCGGCCTGTCCGTCGGCCGGTCCGCCGGGCTGCCCGCCTACTGGACGGGAAGCACGGTGCACCGCGTCCCGCTCCCGTCCGGGTACGACAGCGGCTCGGTCGCCGCCGTCAACCACCGCGGTCTCATGGTGGGCAGCATCCAGGGCCCGGTGGGCGTCGCCGCCTTCAGCTACCGGGCCGGTGCGTCGGCGGTACGCATCCTCCCCGGTGGCACCTACGCCGCCGACGTCAACGACGTGGGGACCGTCGCGGGCGGCAACGACAGTTCGGACACCGCCTACCTCTGGGCCGGCGCCACCATCGCCCGGACCCTCACCGTCAAACCCGGGCACACCCGTGTACGCGTACGCGGTATCAACTCCCGTGGAACGGTGATCGGCTACTCCTGGTACTGGGACGGCGTGAGCGAGGTGAGCGGCAGCGTCGGGCTGGTCTGGCCCGGTGGCACCACGGGTCCTGGACGGCAGCTCAAGCCCGTCGAGATCAACACCGACACGGACTGGTACCCGTCCGCCATCGACAACCACGGACGCATCGTCGGTGAGCGCACCTACAGCCACCAGGACCTGGCCGCCGAGACCTACTGGGACGCCCCCTACACCAAGGACGGCGTCCAGATAGCGGGGCTCCCCGCTCACGAGGGCAAGGGCTGGCTCAACGACATCAGCCCCAGCAGCGGCGTGGCCGTCGGCACCGCGATGTTCCCGTACGGCATCCCGCCGCTCACCCCCATCGACCAGGCCCAGATCTGGCCGGGCTCCGGCTCCGTTCGAGCCCTCCCCGGCCTCGCCCCCGACGGCCCGGCCGGCGCCGAGGCCGTCAATGACGATGCCAGGGCGGGGGGTTGGGCCTACGACGGCGATCCCTACGACGGCGCCGGCGCCCCGCACCCCGTGATCTGGACATGCGCTCTGGGCTGAGGGCCGTCCTGTCGTCCCCGGCGGATCAGCGCGCGGCGTCAGATGCGGTGCATCGCCGCGGTCGTCCTGGCCCCGCACCCAGCCGCCGTGCCGACGGCAGCGTGCCCGGTCGGCCCGGCGGTGCCGGCGCTTCGTATGCTCGCGGTACGAGGACCGGAAGTTGACCACCTTCGGAGGCGAACGAGCATGTCGGAACAGCGTGTTGTCCTGGTGACGGGCGGAGGAACGGGGATCGGGGCCGCCACCGCACGGCTGCTGCGCACCGCCGGGCACCAGGTCGTGATCTCCGGGCGGCGGCCCGAGCCACTGCGCCGGGTGGCCGAGGAGACGGGAGCGCTGGCCCACCCTTCCGACGCCGCCGACCCCGAGGCCGTGCGCGAGCTCGTCGAGACGACGGTCGCGGCCTACGGGAGACTCGACGGTGTGGTGCTCAACGCCGGAATCGGGCGGGGCGGCTCGGTGGGCGACACCGAGGTCGAGGACTGGGAAGAGCTGATACGGACCAACCTCACCGGCCCGTTCCTTCTGCTGCGTGCCGCGCTGCCGCATCTGCTGGCGGCCCGCGGCGCGGTGGTCACGGTCGCCTCGGTCGCCGCGCTCCGCAACAGCGCCGGCAACGCCGCCTATGCGACGTCCAAGGCGGGTCTGCTCCACCTCTGCCGCTCCCTCGCCGTCGACTACGGGCCGCAGGGGCTGCGGGCCAATACGGTGTGCCCGGGCTGGGTGCGCACGGAGATGGCCGACCAGCGGATGGCGCGGTTCGCGACGGAGGCGGGGCTGGCGGGCGGTGCCGAGGCGGCGTACGAGGAGGCGAACCGGCTGACCCCCGCCCGGCGGCCGGGCGATCCGGAGGAGGTCGCCGCGGCGATCGACTGGCTGCTGTCGCCCGCCGCGTCCTACGTCAACGGGGCCGTCCTCACCGTCGACGGCGGGGTGACCACGGTCGGCGTCGGCGGTGCCGCCTTCGACCACCGGATCGAGGCACGCACCCCGCACCTGTAGCGGACTCCCGGTCAGACCCGTTCCGGTCGCGCCGGGCCCTGGGGGGTACTCCGGATGCATCCCACCCCCGGGTGCCGACCGGCCGGCCGGGTCACTTCCCGCGCGACGTCTCGATGTCGCCGAGGAAACTTCGGGCCGACTCGGTCACGTCGTCCAGCCGGACGCCATCGCCGGCACACCGACGCCGTGCCGACGGAGTGCGGGAGGCGCGGTGCGGGAGGCGCGGTGCGGCGTGTCCCGCACCGACGCTTCGCTACTGACGGCTCGTCAGAAGTCGTACGGCTTCTTGGCGCTCCAGTTCAGTACGTCGGCCTCGCTCCAGCTGAACTGGGGCTTGTCGCCCTTGAGGGCGACGGAGTAGGACGGGCCGTCGTGGCCGTCCGCGCCGCGCAGTGCGAGGGCGAACGACTGCGCCGTGTGGTGCTGCGAGCCGTAGTCGAAGAGGTTCACCGCGCTGTAGGCCGTGCCGCCGGGCTGGAGGGTGAGGTGCTGGCCGCCGCCGGGGTTGTCCTTCTTCGAGTGCGGCAGTGCGGTGGCGTCGTCGCCGAGCTTCACGGACGGGTACGAGGTGACCCAGCACGGCTTGGTGCCCTTGTTCGACGCGGTGACCAGCAGGTGGTCGCCCTGCTGCCCGGCGAACCGGTGCACCGCGGTGAGCAGCATCTCGTCGCCGCGGCACTGCTGGGCGCCGGCCGTCGTGCCGCTGTTCGCGGCCTTGTCCGTCCCGCCCGAGGCGGTCGTCGAGCGCGCCTCCTGCTTGGTGGCGCCGCCGCTGCCGGCCTGCTCCCCTGCGCCCTTGGCGTCCCCGTTGGACGCGGACCGGCTCTGCGCACTGCCGGCGGCACTGTCGCCGCCCGCCGCCTTCGAGGCGTCGTCGGCGCCGCCGCAGGCGGTCAGGCCCAGCGCCAGCGCGGCGGTGACGGCGGCCAGAGTGGCGGTACGAATCCGGGAAGTACGCATGATCGGGATCCCCCTGTGTTCCGTGCGGGAGTTTCTTCGGCCGTCCCGCGGTGTGGACACCACTCTTCCCGGAGCCACTGACGTTCTGGAAACGCCTCACTTACGTCCCACAAACGAACCGCACGCACGGGCGGGGCCCAGCCACGCGCGGCCTGGAACTCCGCACCATGGATCCGGCGCCGCCCTCACTCGACCCCAACAGTTCCCACTCGCCCCCCCCATGACACCACCGACCGACAACACCGCCCTTACCCAACTGACCCAGCGCAAAGCCCACTTGCCAACCAAGACGCTCCGTCACATCAGCTATGACTGAGCGGTTCAGATGCGGGCCTGCTCGGCTGCGTCGACCAGCTTCGGGTCGACGGAGTGCATCAGGGGTGGTAACCGAATACGCCAGAGAGGGGCCGTGGTGGTTGTTCCCGCCGGTCAGTGAAAAGACAACATCCTTGGTGGACCTTCGGTGTTCGCATCAGACGCGAAGGCTTCGCGTCTGATGCGAACACGATCCGGCTGTCGAGGCGACGGGACGGCCGGCCGGCATGGCCGGTCCCGCGTGTCAGGCCGCGAGCGTCAGGACGACCAGGCCTCAGCCCTCGTTCGTCCTCCGCACCTCATCCTCGACGGACACCCGGTAGTACGCCCTACTTCGGCGCCTGGAAGCCGCCGATCCGCTGCTCGAGCAGTTCGGCCAGCCGCAGCGGGGTGCGGTCCTCGAACATCGGACCGACGAGTTGCACTCCCACCGGCAGGCCCTCGGAGGACAGGCCCGTTGGTATGGCCGTGGCGGGCAGGCCGGGCATGGTGGCCAGACCGGCCCAGACAAGCTGGTCGAGGTACGGGTACTCGACGCCATCGATGTCGAGGCGGCGTTCCAATAGATCGGGGTTGTGGTCGTGCGGGTACGCGGGAGTCGGCGAGATCGGGCACACCACGGCGTCGAACTCGGCGAAGAGCTGCCGCCAGCCGTGACGGTGGAGCTCGCGACGGTTGTCCGCCTCGATCCAGTCGCGGTGGCTGAACACGATCCCGCGCAGCCGCGCCGCGCCGAGACTCTGGTCGTCCGCGCTCAGTCCGGCGGCGCGGGTCCGAAGCTGCTCGTACGCTTCGACGGGCAAACGCGCACCGGAGCCCGAGAACAGCAACTGCATGTAGAGCGTCGCGGCTTCGGCCAGGTCGGGCAGCAGCGGAGTGTGCCGTTCGACGCGCGCGCCGCCGTCGACAAGTGCGTCGGCCACCCGGTTCACGCCGGCCCGTACAGCGGACCCGGTCGGAAGGAACGGATGCTCGTCGAGGACCAGGACCCGGAAGTCGCTCAGCCGCTGGTGGCGTGCGAGCGGCAGCTTCAGGTCGTGCGCCACGCCGAGCGTCAGCGGATCCGGCCCGGCCATGACGTCGAGCAGGAGCGTGAGGTCGCGGGCGGTGCGCGCCATCGGGCCGACGACGGCGAGGTCGAGGTCGGTCGGCAATGCCGGTGTGGTCGGCGGGACCATACCGCGGTTCGCCACCAGCCCGAGCGTCGGCTTGTGCGCGTAGACGCCGCAGAAACTCGCGGGGGTGCGCAACGAACCGCCGATGTCGGAGCCGATGGACAACGCGCCGAATCCAGCCGCCAGGGCCGCCGCCGATCCACCGGACGATCCGCCCGACGTGCGAGCGTGATCCCACGGGTTGTTGGTGGTGCCATAGATCTCGTTGAAGCTCTGCAGATCCTGCAGCCCCAGGGGCACATTGGTCTTACCGAGCACCACCGCGCCGGCGGCTCGGAGCCGCGACACCTGTACCGCATCCTCGGCCGGCACGAAGTCCCGGTGCATCGGCATGCCCCAGGTCGTGGGCAGCCCGGCGATGTTGTAGGACTCCTTGACCGTCACCGGAACACCGAGCAGTGGCCGGTCCTCGCCGCGGGCACGCGCCTGGTCGGCACCGCGCGCGGCGGCCCGCGCACGGTCGAAGTCCGGCACGCAGATCGCATTGATCGCCTTGTCGTCCCGCTCGATACGAGCGATTGCCTCGTCGGTCAGCTCCACCGATGTCACTTCACCGGCACGCAAGGCGGCCGCGAGTTCTTCTGCAGTCTGAAAGTTCCACTCCATGAATCCGACCGTACTGACCCCTGGTGGAGGTCATAAAATGCCGATTCGCACAACGGGGTAGACGTCTCAACTCATCATGTTGCTCTCTGGCCACGGAGAATTCGCCCGACCGCCGGCCGTGGTCCCGCCGTCGACGCCGCCCTGCCCGGAGCCGCGACGCAGAGGGCGGCGTCGTGCCAAGCATCCGCTCGCGCACGCGGCCGACACGGCGGCAGGCCCGAGGTCGTCGACGACGACAAGGATTGCGATAGACGGCGGCGACCGATGGGTGTTGGATGCGGGAACCGTGGTCCGGCGATCAGCCGGCTCCCCCGCCACCGGCCGCCCGATCGACTACCGCCGACTCGCCAAGTGAATCGCCGTCTTAGCCCACCGTTACGTCCTTGCCGGTCAGCTCCGCCCGAATGCCGTTCTTCGTCACGGAGATGTCGCGCAGCCGGATATCGCCCGGCAGGTTGTCCGGCAGGTGAGCGGAGAACTTCATCTGCTGCGCGACCTTCGGCTCCCGGAGCTTCTGCAGGCCCTGGATGAGCGAGGGATCGATGCCGGTGGGCTTGAGCAGCGACGGATGGTCCACGAGCGTGTCCAGCACGCGGCCCTTCATCATCTGCTGCGGAAGGACGTGCTTCCCGGTCGCCTGTTGCAGCTCGCCCTCGTCCATCTTGTCGGCGACGGGTGCCGTCAGCTGCAAGCCACCGCCCTTGCCCGGTACGTACGTGAGCAGGCCGGGCACCACCACGCGCGTGTCCCGTACGGTCATGCGCAGGCCACGGTCCCCGGTGCGCTGCAACTGCGCATGCCCCCGGATCTGGGCCTGCTTGTCGCCCACCGGCAGGTCACCGCCGGCCAGCACCGTGTTCTTCTCGGGGCCGGGCCTCAAGTGGATCTGCGATGCACCGACTTCACGGTTCAGGTCCTTGAAGTCCAGGAGGACGTCACCGCGCACCCGGCTCAGCACCGCGCCCTTGACCGAGGACGGCAGGCTGCCGACGATCCGGATGTCGTCCACCGTCCCCTTCACCTGGGCGACGGAGACCGGCCCTGCGTCGATATCGGGGACGTCCACGTCGACATGGTCGATATTGCCCGCGAGCACTTGCCCGACGAACGGGAAGCTGTCGATGTGCACCTCGGGCTCGGCGCGCAGCTTCAGCGCCTTCTGCACCTGCTGCGCCGCCAGGTTCTCCGCATAGAGCACGGCCCACCGGTCACCGAGCGCAAGAAACGCAAGAACGACGGCCAGCGCGACGACCACCTTCGCGGTCCTCCGTACGATCCGACGCGGCTTGCGCCCGGCCCGCGGGGGCTCCTTCTCGTCGTCGGTGGCCCTGGTCGAGTCCGTGCCGCTGTCGGCGGCGGTAGCGGTAGCGGCAGCGGCAGTACCGGTGCCGACGTCAGCGCCGGGGCCAGAGTCGGTGCTGTTGTCGGGGGCGGCGATGTCAGGGGCGGTGGAACTACCAGTGTCTGTACCGAAGTCGGCGCCGGCGGTGTTGCCTTGAGCCGACGGCTGGTCCGGGCCCTGGTTGTCCGAGGCCGGGCCGTCCTGGGCAGCACGGCTCGCCGGTACCCGCGGCTTTGAGTCTGCGGAAGGTTCGTTGGAGAGCATCGTCACCATGCGACCACAGCCCAGGCGCTCGAACCAAGTGCCGGGGTTCGCGATGGCGTGGACCTGGGCATGGGCGCAGCGAGCTTCGTACCCTGCGGCGCGCTCGGGGGGGGGCGGCGGGGCCGTGGTCGGGAGCCGAGCCCGTGCTCTGGTTCCGATCAACTACGTTGATCATGCACGGAACGGCGCCGAGGCGTCACACGGAGGACGAAGCTCCCTGTCGGCAAAGGGAGTTCAGCGACCTCCGCCCGACCGGCGCGCCACAAACGACGCCGGTGGGGGACGACGGCCGGCAACGACTTCACCAGAATCGGAGAACAGCAATGCGGTACGAGTCGTCCGCGCAGCCTGACACGTCCGGTACTCCCGCCCCCGCGAGGCCGACCTCGCGTCGCCGGCTGCTGGGAGTGACCGGCGCGGCCCTCCTCACCGCGGCGTGCAAACCTGCGGGCGGTGAGCAGTCGGGCGAGGACGGGAGTGTGCAATCGGACGCGAAGGGCGGCTACGCACCCACGGGCGAGGCGCCGAACGGTGCGCTCGGGGTGAACTTCAACGAGGACCCCTCCGACATGAACTTCACGCAGGTCAGGGCCCTTTCGGCGAAGTGGGTACGCGGCTTCGTCCCGATGACGGACTACTTCGACACGCACTCCCCGGCCCAACAGCCGTCCATCGCCAGGCTGCTCGACGCGAGCGGGAACGGCTTCAAGACGATCCTCTCGCTGAAGTTCCCCTTCCTGACTCTCGGGCAGTCGCTTCCCGAGGTGGGCAGCAAGGAGATGGAAGCGCTGCTGAAGCGCGTGGACCGGGTGCTGCACGCTGTCATGGGGAAGATGGACATCCTCACCATCGGCAACGAGCCCTTCCTAGAGACCAGGAAGGACGAGCGCGATGCGCGCCTCAATGTGTTCTACGAGCACGTCGCCGAACACGTCATCGCCTACCGCAGGAAGACCTTCCCGAAGGGCTGCAGGACCCGCCTGTACATGGGGGCTCTCAACCGCCTCGACGAGAAGGAAGGGCGCACGAAGGCCACCGAGCGGTGGGTCGGCTTCGTCAACAGGAAGCCGGAGCTCGAGGGCCTCGACATCCATCCGCACGTCGACTCCCTGCAGGCGGCCGGCAAGTACGTCCAGTACGTCGCGTCCCGCCTGGACAAGGGCAAGAAGTTCCTCGCCACGGAGTTCTCCCTGGTGCAGCTCTGGGAGAAGCACATGGGCGACAAGATCCCGGCGGCCTACGCCGAGAAGTACGAGGTGCCCCCGAACACCCGCGTGTGGCAGGTGATCGGCAACGCGTTCGAGGAGCCCGTCCCCCAGAAGCGGTGGGACGACTTCCTCGCGATGAGTCCGTGGTTCGCCTCTCACAAGGACTATCTGACACAGCAGATGCAGATGTTCCGGGAGACCGGGAAACTCGCGGTGGCCACGTACGGGGTGGCGCAGATCGCATCCATGCAGTCGGGCTGGGACGCTCACAAGAAGCCGTGGATCCTCAACCCCCTGTACGCGAACCGCACCGTCAAGGAGGAGAACGGAAGGGTCGGACGGACCACCGTCTGGTGCGATTCGTTCCGTGCTCTGCAGGACTCCTGAGCGACTCACCGGCACTGTTCCCGTTCGCGCCCCGCAGGCGCGTACGGGGGCAGCGCGGTCCGCGAAGTGAGCCGTGGTGATCGTGCCATCGCCTGCGAGGAGCCCCAGCTCGCCGGAACGAGGGTGTTTCGCCACAGCGATCGGGCAGTACGCGTGCGGCGTGCTCAGGATGCGTTCAGGTTGGGGATGACACGGTCGGGCACCATGACAGCTGATATCCCCGGGGCCGTCGAGGCGCACAACGAGTCCCGCCCCGCTTCCGCTCCCACCGGCCGGCGCCTCCGGTGGAACAAGGTTCCCGAAGTCACGGCGTACTTCTGGGTCATCAAGATCCTCTGCACCACGGTCGGCGAGACCGCGGCCGACCTGCTGAACGAGAAGCTCGGCCTGGGCCTGACCGGTGTGTCGCTCCTGATGAGCGTGTTTCTGGTCGCGGTGCTGGTGGCGCAGTTCCGCACCCGCGCCTATCGCCCCGGTGTCTACTGGCTCGCCGTGGCGCTGATCAGCATCGTGGGCACGCTGATCAGCGACAACCTCACGGACAACCTGGGCGTACCGCTGGAGACCAGCACCATCGCGTTCGCGGTGGCCCTCGTCGTGGTGTTCGTGGCCTGGTACCGCAGTGAGCGGACGCTGTCCATCCATCACGTCGACACCACCCGCCGCGAGTCGTTCTACTGGCTCGCCGTGCTGTTCACCTTTGCCCTGGGCACTGCTGCCGGCGACCTGGTCGCCGAGCGCATGGACCTCGGGTACTGGGTCTCCGCCGGCCTGTTCGCCCTGGCGATCGCCGCGGTCGCGGTGGCGCACTTCGCCCTGGGGCTGGACGCGGTGTGGAGTTTCTGGATCGCCTACATCCTGACCAGGCCGCTGGGCGCCTCGGTCGGCGACTACCTGTCCCAGCCCACCTCGGACGGCGGGCTCGGCCTGGGCACCGTGATCACCAGCGTGCTGTTCCTGACGGTCGTTCTCGGCCTGGTGGTGTTCTTGACGGTCACCCGGCGAGACGTTTCCGACCCGGAACGGCTCACCTCCCGGGCGAGCTGAGCGCGGTTCGCCCCGGACGGGTGCAGCCGGCTCCCGAAGCTCGGGAGAGGGCCTGCTGCACCCGTCCGGGGCTGCTTCGCGGGTGCGGTCGGTGGCGTTCAGGATGCGTTCATGTTGCGGCTGGGAGCGTGGTGCGGCGTGCGAAGCCATCGCTGCCGGCGGTGTGCCTCGTACCCGTCCATTGCCGCCACTGTGCGCACTCCCCATGGCCCCACGACACGACGTGCGGCGGAGGCGCCACCCAGGAGGGATCGACCTTGCCTGAGCCCGAAGTCCTGACCGACCTCGACGTCGCCGGCACCGACAGGTACGTACTGCGGAAGCTGCCGGAGGTCACACTGGCCTTCTGGGTCATGAAGATCGCCGCGACAACCCTCGGTGAGACGGCCGGTGACCTCTTCGCCCAGACCCTCAAGCTCGGCTACTTCCTGACCACCATCGCGCTGTTCCTGATCTTCGTGGTCACCCTGGTCGTCCAGCTCCGGTCCCGGCGCTACCACCCCTTCTTCTACTGGACCGTCATCCTGTCCACGAGCATGGCGGGCACCACGATGTCCGACTTCATGAACCGGGACGCCAGCGCCGAGTTCCTCACCGACGGCGCGAAGTCGCTCGGCTGGGGACCGCAAGGACTGGGGCTGGGCTACCCCACCGGGGCCGCCATCCTGATCTCGCTGTTGCTCGTCATCTTCGTCATCTGGAAGTGCACCGGGCTGACGTTCGCCATCCGCGACATCGTCACCTTCCGCGCGGAGGCCCTCTTCTGGGCGGCGATCCTCGTATCGAACACGCTCGGCACCTCGATGGGTGACTTCCTCTCCGACAGCTCCGGACTCGGTTACGCGGGCGGCGCCCTGCTCGTCACCGGTGTGCTCGCCGTACTCGTCGGCCTGATGCGGGTGCCCGCCGTGCCGAACGTGGTGCTGTTCTGGATCGCCTTCGTGCTCACCCGCCCCCTCGGGGCCACGGCCGGCGACTTCCTCACCAAGCCGCTCGCCAAGGGTGGTCTCGACCTCGGCACAGCGGGTTCGTCGGCCGTACTCCTCGCGGTCCTCATCGGCCTCATGGGCTACGCCCACGTACAGGAGCGCCGCACCGCCGCCCCGAAGGACACGACGCTGACGGGCGTCTCCTGAGCGGTGGCACGAAGGCCCGGCGGCGCCCCGCCCACCGGCTACCGGCTACCGGCTACCGGCTACCGGCTACCGGCTACCGGGCGGGGCATCGCCGGGCACGGCCGGGTCATCCGGCGGGAAGATCGACCACGAAGCACGCACCCGGGGCGTGCCCGGGGTCATAGGTCACCTCACCACCAGCGGAGCGGGCCAGGCGCCGCGCGAGCGGCAGTCCCAGGCCCGCGCCGCCGTGTCCGTCCGCGGGGTCGGCGCGCCGGCCCGGCTGGAAGAGGTGCGCGGTGAAGGCGGCCGGGACCCCGGGGCCGTCGTCGACGACCGCTACGCGCATGCCGTCGGGTGCCGGCGAGACCCGGATGGCCACCCGGGTGCGGGCGTAGCGCAGGGCGTTGTCGAGGAGCGGGGCGACGATGCGTTCCAGCAGTACGGCGGGCACACCGGCCACCACGGTGTCCGGACCGGCAACCGTGAGCGTGATCTTCCCCGGGGCTTCGAGCCGTACGACGAGCCGGTGCAGCACGGCGACGACATCCGCCGTGCCGGGCACGGTGTGCGCGTCGGCCCGGGCGTCGTCGAGGACGGTCTCGCAGATGGTGCGCATCGAGTCGGCGGCATCGGCGATGGACGCATGCGTGGCGCGTGTTTCGACGGTGGAGCGGGGCCGGGCCTGCCACCAGTCGAGTTCGGCGGTGATCCGCGCCAGGGGGTTGCGCAGCTCGTGGGAGAGCTCCCGGGTGAGCTGCTGTTCGTGGCGCAGCACGGCACGGATACGGTCCAGCAGCTCGTCCAGTGAGGCCCCGAGCCGCGTCAGCTCGACGGGGCGGTCCCCGGCGCCGAACCGCTGCTCGGAGGCGACCACGCTCCACCGGGTGGCCTGCTCGGTCATCGTCCGCACGGGCCGCAGGGCGCGCCCCACCGCCAGCCGGGTCAGGACGTAGGTACAGGCGAGGACGGTGGCGTCCAGGGCGAGGGAGGCAATGAGCAGGGTGTCGGCGGAGGAGCGGTAGGGCGCGAGATCCATGGCGGTGACGACAACGGCGGCGGGCCCGGCGCCCGGCCGGACGGCGCCCACCGGCTCGGCACACAGACGTATCGGGTCAGCGGCCGTCACCTCGGCGCAGTGTCTGCCGCCGCGCGCGGCGAGATCCGCGGCGATGCGGCTGAGGGGGTCGCCGGGCGCCGTGGAGGCGGGGTGCTCCAGCAGCCGGCTGCCCGCGTAGATCCACACGTTGGTGTCGAGGACGGCGTCGTCCGGGGTCTCCAGGACACGTACCGGGCGGTGGCGGGTGTCGACGGTCGCGGCCACCGCCGCGGCCCGGGTGCGCAGCTCGTCGTCCGCCTGCTGCTGCAGGTGCCGGCGAACGACCGTGTGGAACACGACCGTGAGGATCACCATGACCAGCGCGGCGGTGGTGAGCGCCACCAGGGACAACCGGCCCCGCAAGGTGCGCGGGCGGCAGCGGGCGGTCAGCGTGACAAAGCGGTTTCGGGCGGGCGGCGCGAGAGGATGGGTTCGGGCGGTCATGACAGCCGGTGCCCCACGCCGCGGACGGTGCTGATCGTCAGCTCGCTGCCCGCCTCCCGGGTCTTGCGCCGCAGACGGCTCAGATACTGGTCGAGGGTGTTGTCGCTGACGTGCGCCCCCTCGGGCCAGCCCGCCCTGACCAGCTCCTGTCTGGGCACCACCGCCCCGAGGCCGGCCATCAGCGCGGCCAGCAGCCGGAACTCGGTGGGCGTCAGTACCACTTCGACGCCCCGCACCTCCAGACTGTGGTGCACCGGATCGAGGACCAGGTCCCCGGTAGCCGTGGGCGCCCGGGGCCCGGAGCGTTTGAGGGCGGCGCGCAATCTGGCGGCGAGTTCGGTGAGGTGGAAGGGCTTGGGAAGGTAGTCGTCACCCCCCGCGGAGAACCCGCTGAGGCGGTCGCTGAGCCGGTGGTGCGCGGTCAGGAAGACGACCGGGCCGAGGAACCCCTGCGCCCGCATCGCCTGGCACACGTCCCGTCCGTCCGCGTCGGGCAGTCCGACGTCCAGCACGACAGCGTCCACGCCCGCGCCGACCAGGCGCAGTGCGATGGCGCCGTCCTGTGCGGCCACCGTGTCGAAGCCCTCGTCGCGCAGTCCGCGCACCAGCACGTCCCGCAGGGCGTGGTCGTCTTCGACGACCAGGATGGTGAGACGCAACAATGATCTCCTCGCTGACTCCGGGACTCGTCCCGGCTACGCTCCCCGACCACGGCCCGACGGGCAGGCCGACGGGTGGCCGACCGTCAACGGCCGACGACCGGCCCTACGTGGCCCTGGCGGACGCAACGCGGACGCCAATCTCGCGGCTTTCCATCCCTGACACGGTGGGACGGATCGCCCCTGGCGGGTTGCCCTTGTCGCAGTCGGCCGTGCAGGGACGGCCGGGCAACCGCACCCCCGAGCGACTACAAGCAAGTAGACGGTCTACTGCACTGTAGACGATGAGAGTGAAGGTGGTTCGTGACCGAGAACACAACGCCTCCACTCCGGCGCGTGCGTCTGCGGCAGCCGGCCCGGACCACGGCCGAATTCCACCCGTCGCCGCTCACACAGCGTGCATAACTGCCGGCTGCCCACCGGAAGCCGGCCCGCCCTTCTGGCGGGTAGCAGCGAAGCGTTCTTCGTCGAGGTTCAGAACTGCCCTCGCCCCTGAACTTGAATGGGGCTGTCGGGGCGGGACGGGGCGGGGCAAGGCAGGGCAGGGCAGGTGGGTCGTACCTCGATCCGCTCCGCGTGTGCCGTCGCGTCACGATGAGGACATGGCCGCGAGCGAAGCGGATCCGCTGGCGTTGCTGCGCGAGCCCGATGATCCGGACTGGCCGGAGTGGTACGGCTGCACACGCCCCGGTGCGGCTGCTCCAGCACTCACACCACGCACGCGCCCCGGTACACCGCCGCCCCTGCGGGAGATCGGGGGCGGCGTACACCGCCTTGCGTCAGGCCGGAGGCACCCGCTGGTCGCCCACCTCGCGCGGCAGCAGCGGCGTGACGCCTGCCTTCCGCCGCACCAGAGCCGATAGCCGCCGGACCCCGACCCCCACCCGTCGTCGGCGGAGAGCGCCGTCGACTCGCCCAGCAGTGACAGACCCCAGCTTCATCGTGTTGTTCCGGTTCACCAACACGACGCGCATGGCGACCTCGGCCGAGTCGTCGTCCTGCGGCACCAGCCGGACCACTGTGGCCCCTGCACCCAACACCGCAGACCCGAGCGCGACCTGCTCAACCGCCAAACACAGCGCCGCCAGTTCCACACCCGCGCGCACTTCTCGAACGGCTCCGCGTCTCCGTGCCGATCGACCCCTCGGCGCTACCGGCGCTGCCCGGCGGCCGGGGCAGCGCCAGGCATACGGCAGCCTCTGGGGAAGAGCTGACGGAGCCAACGCGCGGGTGCTCGCTCAGCGTCCGGGACGCTGCCCGCTCAGTGGGCGAAGCCCCAGTCGAGCATCTTGGTTGCGTCGTCGAAGCGGCCCGCGTCGTCCTTGAGGATCGCGCCGACCAGGGTGCGGTTGTCCCGCTCGGCGGCGAAGACGAGGGCGTAACCGGCCTCCGGGCCGCTGCCCGTCTTGATGCCCAGGGCACCGTCGTAGCTGCTCAGCAGCTTGTTGGTGGTGTCCCAGGTGTAGTACCGGATGTGCCCGTTGGCCGCCACGGCCTCGGTCTTGAACTGCTTCTTCTTCACGATGTCGGCGAACACCGGCTTCAGCATCGCGCGCTGGCCGAGCTTGGCCAGGTCGCGGGCGGTGCTGTGGTTGTTGCCCTGCGAGACACCGTCGAAGCTGTCGAAGTTCGTGCCGGTCAGGCCCAGTTGCTGTGCCTCGGTGTTCATCTGGTGCACGAAGTCGGCGATCCGCGCCTCCGTGGTGTCCCCCGAGCCGAGGTTGTCGGCCAGGGCCATCGCGGCGTCGTCGCCGGACGGGATCAGCAGGGCGTGCAGCAGCTGCTCGACGGTCAGCGTGTCGCCGGTCTGGAGGTCGGCGGTGCTGCCGCCGACCTTCTGCACGTAGTCCCGGTACTCCTGCTTCACCGTGATCTGCCGGTTCAGCCACTCCGGGTGCTTGAGCACCACGAGGGCCGTCATGATCTTGGTGGTGCTGGCCATGGACACGCTCTCGTCCGCCTTGGCCCCGCCCCACAGCTCCCGCTCCTGGCTGCCGTCGCGGGCGTCCAGCAGGAAGGCGTGGTCGGCCTTGATCTGAGGAGCGTCCTGGTCGTTCGCGTCCTGCTTCTGGGCGACCGTCGTGGTGGCCTCGCCACCCTGCTGGCCGTTCTCGTCCGCGGAGTGCGTGGCACCGGGGGTGGCGGCCTCGGCGAGGCCGCCGGCGGTGATCGGCAGGGCGGCACCGACAAGTGCGACCATCGCGATCCGGACTCCGGTGCGGTGTATGCGGTTGGGGCGGGCGTGGGAACCCATGGGGCGTTCTCCTCGCGGCGTAGGGACGCCGGTGCGTAGTAGTAACTCGGTTCATGGTGAATGTACTTGCACGAGGAAAGTGACGATCGAGCGGGCTATGTCGTAGCCATGTAACGGGGGCTCGTTCTCTGTGGACGTGTGGTGTCAGATGACGGGCAGCCCGCCCCGTGAGACTGCTCGTGCGCGGCGCCCGGTCGATCCCCTGGGGTACGGGTCTGGGGTACTGATCTGGGGTACTGGTCTGCTGCCGATGCCCGTCCATCTGGGGAGCCCAGACGGCGAGCGGGCTGCTGGGCGCGCGCCCTCGACTCCGGCGGCGTTCCCGGTCAGGACATGCCCGACCCCCGTGTGAAGGCGGGTGTGCTGCTCGCCCTGACCGGCCTGGGCGACGACCCGCCCCCGTACGCCGCCGAGAACCTCCTCTTCATGAAGCCGTCCTTCGACACCATGACCACACCGGTGCTCATCGTCGCCGGGGACAACGACCAATCCCATCTGTCCACGCGCGGACCGGACTGGTTCACCGAGCCTTACACCCACAGCCCGGTCAGCAAGAGCCTGCTCACGCTGTGCGGTACAGAGCGCTCGCTCGGAGGAATCCCCGGGTACGAGGTCGCCGAGACGACGGACGAGAGTCCCGCACGCGTCACCCTGGTACAGCAGCTCACCACGGCCTTCCTGCGGAGCGCCCTCTACCCCGAGGACATCAGCTGAAAGACGGCGGTCACCACGCTGAAGGAGGAACCCAACCCGGTGGGGACGCTGCAGGGCAAGTAAGCGAGCCTCACCGGGACCTGCGCGCGGGCGGGCGGTGCAGGAACCTCGTGGCGCAGCGACGGGGCGCTCGGGTGCCTCGTCGCCGCGCCGCGAGGTGTCCGGGTGCCCCAGGCCACGCGCATCGAGCGGGAACCACCGACACGACTCAGACCCCCTGACGCGCATGCGCGTCAGGGCAACGCGCTCCCCACTTGCCGCCGCCGACGGGAGGTGGCGGTCAAGCAGCCTTGCCGACAACGACGGTGGTCAGGCCCTGGCCGCCGAGGTGGGTGAAGTCGACGTCGAGTTTCGGGTCGAACGCCGCGTCCTGGCGGCCGAGTTCGTGAGCACAGTACTCACCGAACCGTTTGATGCCCTCCGGCTCAGCGACGCGGGCAGCCTCTTGCGTGATCACGTCGAACGCGCGCTCGGTGAACCACAGGCCGGACATCGCGCCGTACCGAAGCCACCAGCGACGGCCTGAGCACCGTGAGACCAGCGTCGGGCACGTTCCCCACCCTCACCGGCCCACCGGCAGCCCCTGAGCGCGCCCATCCCTCTCTCGAGATCGAGCCCGACTGATCGTCGGCCGAGAGGACATGGCTCGCGTCAGCCTCCGTGTGCGGTGAGTGTGTAGCCCTCGGGGCCCTCGAAGGAGAACACCGGGCCGAAGGGGCTGTTCGCCATGGGGGTGAGGATCTTGATTCCGGCGGCGGTGAGCTGGTCGTGGAGCCCGTGAGCGTCGGAGGTCTGGAACCAGATCACCACGCCGAGGCCGGGCCGTGCGGTATCGGCGAGGTCGATGCCCGGGAGGAGCTCGCGGACGGCGAAGGGGGTCGGTTTGGTGTCGAACACGACCGCGTGCGGCGGCGAGACCGCGGCCCGGCGCAGACCCAGGTGCTGCTCGCAGAAGGCCGCTGCTGCGTCGACGTCGCGGACTTGCAGGGCGACGAAGTCGGGGCCGTCGATGGTGACAGACATAGGTCTTCCTCACTGTTGAATGTCAGCACTTTGACATGCGTGACGGTAGGGCCGCCGGGTCTCGTATGTCAAAATGCTGACATGGAGGAGCCCACGCCACCCGAGTCGCCCCATCCCGCGAAGGACGTCACCCAGCACGTGGGGTATCTGCTCAAACGCGCCCAGGCCGCCCTGCGCGGCGCGATGGACAAGGTCCTGCGCGAGCACGGACTGACCGTGCCGCAGTACGCCACTCTCGAACTCCTGGCCTTGCACCCGGGCATGTCCAACGCCGACCTCGCCCGCGCGACCTTCGTCACCCGGCAGTCCGGAAACGTCGTCCTGCGGGGCCTGCAGGAGGCGGGACTGATCACCCGCCCCGCCACCGCCGACCACGGCCGCGCCCGGCCCGCCCACCTCACCGGGGAAGGCCACGCGCGCCTGGCCGCGGTCCAGGCCGCCGTCTACGCCGTCGAACAGCGCATGGTGGAGGCGATCCCCCCACAGCGCATGGCAGCGCTCCTCACCGACCTCGACCGCGTAGCGGCAGCCCTGGAGGAATGACCCGCCGGCCTGGTTGCAGAGGTCACCCCACTCCCCCATGACGACGGTCGGCTGCTCTGTGCGCGACATCTCGCACGGCTGCCGGGAGTTCCAGTCGGAAGGAACACGGCCGCCGTCGGCAAGCCGGGGTTACTGATGATGTGCCGGCCAGGCGGGCGGCATCGGCCGCCCGGGAGCATCCGCCCGGCACCGACCGCCCGACGTCGACCGCCCGACGTCGACCGCCCGACGTCGGCCGGGCACACCGCCGACAAGGGCAGGTCGAGACGCTTGTTCACGCCCTGGCCGGCTGCTACGCGGTGACCTACAAAACCAGCGCGCGGACCGCCCGGAAAACCGCTGAGCTCCTTCTGACTGCCCGAAGGCCGGCCCCGAACGGGGGCAAGACTGCTGCCGATGCGGGCCACCGGCCCGGGGCGCCCCGAAAGTGATCCCAGGCCCCGCCCCGACTCTCGCCGCGGCCCGATACCGGTGAACGAAGCCCGGACGGCACGGCATCGTGGTGGCCTCCGACGCCGCGTACAGCGGGATCTCCTACGACTGGGCGCCCCCGCCCCCGTTCGTCCAGGCACCCGGCGGGGATCCCCCGTACCCCCATACGCCGCTCATCACGGCCTGAACGTCATGGCCGGCGCCGGCGTGACGGCAACGGCGGGCCGTCGGCAGGGCAGCGGTCCGCGCCACTCCCCCGTCAGTCCGCGTCAGTTCGCGTCGATCCGGGGCAGGCAACGGGTTGAGGTGGTCAGGAGATGAAGTCGTGGAGGGCCGGCAGCGGGGCGGCCGTCTCGATCGGGCCTATGTAGACGACGGCCTCCTCGAACTGGAAGTAGGACAGACTTTCATGGCGCGGGCCGATGACTAGCAGGTTCTCCCCGCAACGCCAAGCGGCGTGGCGCCAGTCGCCGTCTCCCATGGCCCGGGTGCCGCCTTCGGTGGTGATGTCGCGCTCCGGTGGACCGAGACGTTGGGTGAACGCGGCGACAGCCGCATCGATGTACGTGTCGAACACCTCGCGTCCGGCGTCGGCGTGGCTGGACCAGCCGGGCAACGTGCCCCAGAAATCCTCGCCCCAGTCCTCGCCGCCAACCCAGTAGAAGTGGGCGAATGACAGGGCGAGGGTGTCCCCGAGGTAGGCGAGGTGCCCCTCGGCGGTGACGAATGCGTCTTCCAACGGCAAGTCGTCGCCCGCTTCGCACCAGCCTCGACGCCGCATCGCCGCCTCGGAGACCGCCCAGTCGCCCAACGGCAGTTCCGCCAGACCGACGATCTGCTCCACCAGACTCGGGGTGATGGAGCATGCGGCAACGTGATCGGCGGGGTCTTGAGGATCTTCGTCTGTCATGGCAGGACGGTATCGGGGTCGTACGAGTGTCTCCGGGCGGGGCTGGGCCGGGCCGCTGGGCGGAGCCGGGCCGCTGGGCAGGGCAGGGCTGGGCTGGGCAGGGCAGGGAGCATGACCGCCGGCTGGCGTCGTTCGCCGGCTTGTCGAGCTCCCTGCCCAGATCGTCAGGTGGAGCTTTGCCCAACTCTGCTGTGCCCAACTCTGCTTCTGCCGTGTCGGGTCAGCGGCTGATCTCCGCGTTCGTCAAGGACGAGGAGGGCGCGTAGGAGGGTGGTGGCGTGCTCAGAGGCGGGCTTCGGGCAGGGCCGGTGGCTCTCGTTGATCATGTGATCAGGGGTATCCGGCTCTCAGGGGCGGCTCTCAGCCGCCGCGGCGCACCCGGGCTGCCTTGCGGGCCTCGGCGAGCTTACGGGCCTCGGTGGCCTTGCGGGACTTGCCGCCGGTGGTGCGGGAGGCGTCCTTGCTGGTGCCCAGGCCACGGAAGGGGGTGTTGGTGTTCTTGGCCCGGCTTGCGGCGGACTTACCGTCGAGCGCGGTGCCGGAGGGGGTCTTGGCCCCGGTGATCCGGCTCAGCTCCGCCTCACCCGAGCGCACCTTGGTGGTCGTCGGCTCGATGCCGGCCTCTGCCATCAGGCGGCTCATCTCGCTGCGCTGGCCCGAGAGGACCAGCGTGACGACGCGGCCGGACTCACCAGCCCGGGCGGTGCGGCCCGCGCGGTGCACATAGTCCTTGGGGTCGGTGGGCGGGTCGACGTTGACCACGAGATCGAGGTCGTCGACGTGCAGGCCGCGGGCCGCGACATTGGTCGCCACCAGGACGGTGATCCGGCCGTCCTTGAACTGCGCGAGGGTCCGGGTGCGCTGCGGCTGGGACTTGCCGCTGTGCAGGGCGGCGGCATCCACCCCGCTGCCCCGCAGGTGCCGGGTGAGCTGGTCGACCGCGTGCTTCGTATCCAGGAACAGCAGTACGCGGCCGTCGCGGGCGGCGATCTCCGTGGCGACGGCATACCGGTCGGGGCCATGAACGACCAGCACATGGTGGTCCATGGTCGTGACCGCGCCCGCGGACGAATCGACCGAGTGGACGACGGGGTCATGGAGGTAGCGCCGGACCAGGTGGTCGACGTCGCGGTCCAGGGTGGCGGAGAACAGCATCCGCTGGCCGTCGCGGTGCACCTGGTCGAGCACCTCGGTGACCTGCGGCAAGAAGCCCATGTCGCACATCTGGTCAGCCTCGTCGAGGACGGTGATCCGCACCCGTCCCAGGCGACAGGCCTTGCGCTCGATGAGGTCATGCAGGCGGCCAGGGGTGGCGACGATGACCTCGACCCCGTCGCGCAACGCAGCGGCCTGCCGGCCGATCGACATGCCGCCGACGACCGCGGCCATCCGCAGCCGGAGCGCGTCGGCATACGGCGCGAGTGCTTCGGTGACCTGTTGGGCCAGCTCTCGGGTGGGCACCAGGATCAGGGCGAGGGGCTGCTTCGGCTCCGCGCGCCGCCCGGCCGTCCGCGCGAGCAGCGGCAGGCCGAAGGCGAGGGTTTTGCCCGATCCGGTACGCCCGCGCCCCAGGACGTCGCGTCCCGTGAGGGCGCTGGGCAACGTGGCTGCCTGGATCGGGAAGGGCTCGCGCACACCGAGCTCGGTGAGCGTGCGCAGCACCGCGGCCGGCAGTTCCATGTCAGCGAAGGAGACAACCGGGGGCACCGTCGGGGTGAGGGTCACTGACTGGGCCAGGTCGCCGTGCGAGGTGCCGAGGTGGTCCGGGTGGTTCATGAAGAGCCTTCCGTATGCGGAACGTACCGAGGAAGGCCCGGCAGGAACTGAGCAGCCGACGAACAGGACGAACGGGACGAACAGCGGGAACCGGACGGCCCGAATTGCCGACCGTCACAGCCTTCGCAGCCGTCCAAACGTTTGAGGGTAACACAAAGCGATAGTGCACCCCGCCGCTGTGGTACTCATCGCTCCGCCGGCGGGAATCCCCCGCCGCATGACCGCAGAAAGCCGAATGACGTACGCGGAGCCCAACAGAATTGTTGGACCCCGCGTACGTTCTGTGCTGGTCAGCCCTTAAGGGCGTCCTTGCCCTTTTCCTTCGCACCGCGAAGATCGCCCTTGGCTTCCTTCGACTCACCCTCAGCGGCGACACGTTCGTTACCGACCGCACGCCCCACTTCCTTTTCGACCTTGCCGACGGTCTGCTCAGTCTTGGCCTTGGCCTTTTCGCTGGCGCTCATGACACGGTCCTCCCTACGTGGTGACACTGGTCGAGTGCCCATGAATGTGTTCGCGAAACAAGGAGCTGCTTTGACAGTTGCGAAAGCGGCCCGGAGCGGGCACCGCGATGCGATCAGCTCGGGAGTTGACACGTCACCATCCTTGAGGGATTCCCATGAGCGCGAAAACTCGCCAAGGCACTCGGGAAAATTCTGCTACCTCTGCCGTCCGTTCTCATTCGCACCTCGCGGCAGCGCCGGTGGGACTGGCCCACGAACCCTTGCGCACGTCGGTGGCTCGCAGACTGCCGCTGCACTACGCCGAGTTCAGCGAAGGTGCTCCCGTGCGAGGGCGATCAGGAGCTTCGGCTTCGCCAGACGACACCGCGCTGTTCGTACTCCATGACGGATTCGACGCTGACGGCGATGGATGCTCCGCACTCGCGGGTGATCATCCAGAGGGTCAGATCGATTCCGCTGGTGACACCGCCCGCGGTCACCAGGTTCCCGTCGTCGACGACTCGTGCGTCGATCACCTTGCCGCCCTGGGCGGCCAACTCGGCCTTCGCGAGGTGGTGTGTCGTGCACGGGCGGCCTTTGGTCAAGCCTGCCGCGGACAGCACCATGACTCCTGTGCAGACACCGGCGACGGTGACTCCGGCCTGCTGTGCCCGTACGAGGTTGCGTAGGACATCCGGGTCGTTGAGCAGCTGGTCGCCGCCGCCCGGCACGATCAGAAGGTCGGTGTCGGTGGGCT
This sequence comes from Streptomyces caniferus, assembly GCF_009811555.1. Taxonomy (GTDB): domain Bacteria; phylum Actinomycetota; class Actinomycetes; order Streptomycetales; family Streptomycetaceae; genus Streptomyces; species Streptomyces caniferus. Next base: position 1,087,917 of record NZ_BLIN01000005.1, read on the forward strand.
CCCATGCGGCCGGCACCGTGACTTCGGTGCCGAAGAAGCATGTCACCTTGCCAGGAGCCGAGGGCCGCACCAGTGTCGTGTGTACCTGGCCGCCCGCACGCTCGGCGTGACCGAGAACGTCACGCGGCCCGATGAAGTCCTGCTCCTCCACCCCGTCGTACATGAGGATCTGAACGCGTAAAGGCATCTGCTGTGTCTCCTTGGTCGGTGGCGCGCCCGCGGGTGCCGCGGACGCTCCGAGGTCCGCGACCGAACCAGGACCGGCAGTCGCGGCCGCCGGCCCGTACCGCTCTTCGGGAGTGCCGGCCTGCCACAGAAGTCTGCTGCGCCGGTCGAATAGTTCCCGTCCGGGCCGACTCATCTCCTGCTACCCGCTTTGACACCACCTGGGCTGGCTGCGCGGCCCTGCGCACGTCGATGACCCGCTCCTGAGGTGGTCTGTGGACTTCGAACTCGGCGCTGGGAGCGGTGCACCGCGGTCTCACCGAGCACTCGACCGGCTCGCTCTCCGACGAACAGCGGGACGCGCCGGCCACCGCTCCATGCAAAAGTCCCAGGCCACTGGGGCCTGGGACTTTCACCTGGACGGCCGTGGACGCGGCCAGAGGCTGTGGGGCCTCCCCGTCACCGGTGGCAGAGCTTGCAATCCGCACCGGGCCGGAATCCCGTACCGCCCGCCACGGGAGGGGAGAGGCGGGCGGTGGGCTGTGTGGCCGGCAGCCTCAGGAGGGGCTGGCGTTGCCGCAGCGGGAGACCTTCTCCTCTTCGGTCATCGGGCGGGACTGCTTCCGGAAGGCGGTGTAGGTCACGTCGGCCTCCACGTCCGGGAACTCGCGCGCCGGGATGGCCTTGACGGAATCCCCCTCGTACGACCAATTGCCATGCAGCGTCTGGGTCATCGGAACCTTGTCCAGCCAGTAAATGGTGTAGGGCTGGTCCTGATTGACCGTGTCGGCTCACGATCCGCTCATGGGGCGTCGTTCGCTTGCCGGGCCGATCTCTCGGCACCACTCCGATCTCGGCGCCGCTCCTGCCGACGGCTCAGGAACCGGAGCGAACCGCATCGTCCCAGGCGCGGGGGCTGCGGTAGTGGTTCTTGTGCCCCGCGGCGAGTACGTGGCGCAGTTCCGCGAGGTGCTGGGTGTTCGTCGGGAGATCCAGCTGGTCGAGGAGGGCCAGTGCGGCGGCTGGTTCGAGGTCGCCGTAGATGTCGTGGTAGCTCGCCCGGAGGCCGTGGAAGAGGGGCGAGTGCAGGGCGGGGAGCCGCAGGGCGGTGCGGTATGCCGGTTCCTTCACCGGCCAGGGCACCGGGCCCGAACACTCCAGAACCCGACGGGCCCGGCGGAGCAGGGGGTCTGATCGATCGGCCACCACTCGGTCGATGTCGTTCCCGAGCACTTCGGCGAAGGCCGTCGCGGCAGTACTGCGGTCCTCGAACCAGTCCACCCACAGCGAGTAGGTGATGGCCTCGACGTCCCGGTCCGCCTCCAGTCGCCGGCGGTAGCCGTCCCACAGCACCTCGGCCGGCAGGGAACCCCCGGCGCTCCCGTCCGCCATTCGGAGCTCGCACGCAACCCAGTATTCGTCGAGGAGGTCGAGCAGCCCGAAGGCCAGCCGTACCCGGTCGGCTGGATCCAGGTCTTCGGCGAACACCTCGCCGGCCCAGGAATGCGCCACGTCGTTGGCCGTGAGCAGCGTATCCGGCGCCTCGTCGCTCACCCACCCGTCGCGCACCCGGCTCACGCCCTGATCAGCAAGCCAACTCCGCGCCGCCTCCATAGCCTGTCTCTCCATTCAGGAAGTATGACAAGCCTCGTAAGATCCGAACGAAACGGCCGGGGTCGTCAGTTGCCGGTGCTCGCCCCGGCGGACGCCGAGGCCGCGCGCGAGCGGCTGAAGCTGGTGCGGGTGCGGGTGCGGGTGCGTGCTGCGCATGCTGATGCTGATGCTGATGCTGATGCTGCAGCGAGGATTCCCCGCCGAGTCGACGGCCGCGCCCGCTGCCCCGACGCCGACGCGAGCCCCGCCGTTCCCACCGGGAACGGCGGGGCGCACTCTTCGTGGTCTCCGGACGTCCTGGACGACGACGCCGTCAGGGCTCAGCGTCCTTCGGCGGCAGTCCGCGGGGCCGGGCCCCAAGGCGTGGCCGGGTCACGCCCGTTGGTGGAAGGTGCCCGCCGTCAGTCGAGGATTTCCGCCGTCGCCCGGCGCTCCCATCCCTCCCGGTCCCTGAGGTAGAGGGGGTGCGACGCGCGGATGGAGAGGGTGTCGGCCGTGCCGTGCCGCAGGCGCCAGCGGACCGTTCCGGTCACCTGGGAGGCGCAGGTGTCGATGAAGGACTGGCTCGCCCGGCGCAGGTTCGCGAACCAGCGTCCCTCCAGGGCCTCGCGCACCCAGATCTGCTCGACGTGCATCTTCTCGCGGATGCTCTCGGCGTCCAGGGTGGCGGTCTCCAGGTGGCGGTAGGACCGCAGCAGGATCCAGGCCGCCGGCATCTCGCGCAGCTCCAGTACCTTCTGGCCGCCCTGCAGATGCTCAAGACCGCTGTACCGCCCGATGCCGAAGGCGCCGACCCGTTGGTTGAGAGTGTCGATCAGGACGCGCAGGGACAGCTCGGCGCCGTCTATCGAGCACGGCACGCCGCGGTCGAAACCGATCTCGATCTCCGTCGCGGTGCTCTGCGTCGGCAGCACGCTCCACCGGTACAGATGTTCCGGGACGGAGTGCTCCTCGGGGTCCTCGAGCACGCCCGACTCGAACTCGCGGCACCACAGGTTGGAGTCGACGCTGGTCAGCCGCTTGCTCATGTGCACGAGGCCACGGGATTCCAGCTCGCGGACCTTCTGGTCGCGATCGACGGGATCGAGGTCGTAGGGACTGCCGTACGCGCCGGTCCAACCGAGGAGTCGCAGCGCGCCGTTGAGCCTGCGCATCGTGTTCTGCGACCGGTTGGCGGTGTGCAGGACAGCGGTCGCGCCCAGGGCGTTGGCCTGCTCCACGGCCAGCTTGGCGAGGAGAGGACGGCTCAGGGAGGAGCTGATGGGATGGGTCCCGAGGTAGACGGACTGTGCGGCCACCGCGGGACGGACGTACTCCTCGGCGAACACCTCGCGTCCGTCGAGGATGTGCAGATGCACGGAGAGTTGCTCCGCGACGTGCTTCTGCTCGCTGATGTCCTCGCCCGCGCCCAGGTCGGCGTACACCGCGTGGATGTCCGCGAAGCCGGCCGACGCCAGTCGGTGCAGCTGGTAGGTGCTGTCGAGACCGCCGCTGAACAGCACGACCACGGGACTGTCCCGGTCGAGGCGGCCGGACTCGATGTCGTGGAACGACCGGACGAGCCCCGAGTGATCCGTGGCCGGCCGGGCGTCGTACCCATTCGGGGTTGAGGTGGGGGTCAACATGCTTGCTCCTGTTCGGTCAGTCGACGCAGTCCCGTGGCGAAGTCGTGCACCGTGGGCTCCTGGAGCAGGGTTTCCAGGGGGATCGCCACCCCCAGCAGGTGCTGCATCTTCTCCACGATCCGTACGGCCTTGAAGGAATCACCGCCGATGTCGAAGAAATCGGCGTCCTTGTCGATGTCGGCCGTCCGAAGGACGGCCTGCCAGACTTTCTCGACCACGTCCTCCAGCGGACCGTCGGAGTCGATGGCATCGATGTCCGGTAGCTCGTCGGCGGCCGAATCGGCCGCCCATCGCGCCAGCAGCGTGCCGTCCAGCTTCCCGTTGGCGGTCAGCGGGAGCCGGTCGACCACCTGGATCGCGGACGGCACCACACGGCCCGGCAGCAGGGTGCGCAGGTGCTCGCGTACGGTCGGCACCAGCCCGGTGCCGTCCGTGTCCGGCTCGGCCACGAGGAAGGCCACGAGCCGCTTCTCGACGCCGTGCCCCTGAGCGATGACGGCGGCCTGTCGCACGCCGGCGCAGCGCAGGGCGGCGGATTCGATCTCTCCTGGTTCGATCCGGACTCCGCGGATCTTGATCTGGCGGTCGACGCGGCCGTGGAACTCCAGCGCGCCGCTCGGGTGCGTGCGCACCAGGTCTCCCGAGCGGTACAGCCGGCCGCCCGGCTCACCGAGGTGGTCGGGGACGAACCGCTCCGTCGTGAGTTCGGGCCGGTGGAGGTAGCCGAGTGCGAGCCCGGCTCCGCCGATGTACAGCTCCCCGACCTCTCCGTCCGCGACCGGTTTCCCGTCCGGGTCGAGGATCCACAGACTGGTCTCCTCGACGGCGGAGCCGATCAGCACCGTATCGAGTTGCGGGTCGCGCGGGCACTCCCAGGCGGTGCAGTAGATGGTGCACTCACTGGGGCCGTAGAGGTTGGTCAGGGAGGCGGTGGACCTGGAGTGGAACCGCTTGACCAGTTCGGGGCTGAGGGGTTCGCCGCCGGTCAGGACCCGCTTGAGGCCGTCGTAGCGTTCGCCCGGGGGCCGCGCCAGCAGGAAGAGCTCCAGCAGGGACACCACGCAGTAGAAGGTGGTGACGTCGCATTCCTGGATCAGGCGGGCGAGGTAGTCGGCGTCGCGCTGGCGCCCGGGAGCCGCGATCACCACGCCCGCGCCCGCCAGCAGCGGCCAGTAGGTCTCGATGAGGAACATGTCGAAGGTGCAGGTGGTGTGGTGGATGATCCGGTCGTCCGCGCCGAGCGGGTGGGTGCCCTGCAGCGCGCTCAGCCGCGAGACCAAGGCACCGTGGCTGATCAGCGAGGCCTTGGGACGGCCGGTGGAGCCCGAGGTGTACAGCACGACGGCCGGCTGGTCGGCGTCCAGGGCGTCCGGCTCGGCACGGAACTCCGGCTGGTCGCGGTCACGCTCCTCCCCCGTCACGACCAGCACCGGCACCGTGGCGGCGAGCCGGGAGGCGGGCCCCGTGACGATCATGCGGGGGCCGCAGTCGGCGATCGTCTCCAGGGTCCGCTCGGTCGGATCGTTCACGTCCAGGGCCACCTGGGCGCCGCCCGCGAAGAGCACGCCCAGGATCGACACCACGAAGGCGACCGAGCGCTCCTGGTGGACCACGACCAGGTCGCCGGAGCGCACGCCCCGCTCCCGCAGGGCGCGGGCCACCCACAGGACGCGCTCCTTGAGGTCGGACGCCGTGACCACGGTGCCGGTGTCGGGGTCGATGAGCGCCGCCCGGTGCGGATCGCTGTCCCACCTCTCCAGCAGGAGCGTGTCGACCCTGCGAGAGCGGCCGAACGCCGATGCCGGCAGGCCGGACGCGGGTGCGCGGCTCGCGTGCGCGGGACTCATGGAACTGGTGTCACTCATCTTGTCTGCCTCCGAGTCACCTGAAGAGATCGAGATTGGCGGCGACGCAGCCCGCGAGCTGCGCGGGAGCCTCGGCCAGGAGCATGTGCCCGCCGGGCACCCGGACCTGCCGTGTCGTCTTGCTGTACAGCGACCACCCGGCGAGCCGGTCCTCGTCGCACAGCGGATCGTGGTCCCCCGCCACGACGAGCACCGGGCAGGCCAGGGCCGGCTCCGGGGCGGCGTAGTGGTCGCGGACCGCCCGCATGTCGCCCGCGATGACCGGCAGGTAGGTCCGCAGCATGTCGTCGTCGGCGATGGAGTCCGGCAGGGCGCCGTAGGCGCGCAGTTCCTCCCGCACGTCCGCGTAGTCGTCGGGGTCGGCCGGCGGGCGGGCCGCCGCGTCCGGCTGCTCGTTCAGGGCCCATTGGGACACCGCCACGAAGCCGGCGACCAGGCCGGGGTCGGTGTCCTGGAGCGCGCGTACGGCTTCCAGCCCGACGACCGCGCCGGAGCAGACGCCGACGACGAGCAGCGGGCCCCTGCCCGGGAGCATGCGGGCGCTGGCGACGACGTCGGCCACCAGGCCGGCCAGGTCCGGTACCGCCTCGCGGATGCGCGATTCCCGGCCGGGCAGCCGGATGGCCGCCAACGCCCAGTCCTGGGGCAGGTGTTGCCGGAAGACGAGCGCGCTCGACGCCCCGGCCCCGGCGTGCGGGATCAGCATGACGCGCAGCGGCGCCGTGGCGGGGTCGGCGCCACCGAGGGCGTAGGGCTTGCCGGTCATGCGCCCGCCTCGCTGCCGTCGGCCGGGGCCGCGCTGCGGATGCGTACGGTGCGGTCCGCGACGACCGGTTGCCGGGGGGCGGCGGGCGGTACCGGGAACCGTCCCTGCCAGGTCGGGGGCTGGGGCGGGACGACGATGACGTGGGGGAACGGACGGCCTTCGCCGGGACGGAGGTGGCCGGCGCCGGATCCGGCGGACGAGGGGTGGAAGAGCGGAACTGGCAAGATCGGCACCTTTCAGTGCGTCTGACGCGGCGACAGGGCCGGTCGGGCGGGCGGGTTGTTCACAGCGAGGCGGGTCCGGTGGGCAACCGCGAGCGCTTCACGGGTGCAGCGGTTCGGTGCGGGGCGGGCTCTCCGGGGACCGTTGCCCCTCCGTCGGCACGGCGGCGTCGGGCTTCGGGCGGCCGCCGAACCGGACGGTTCCGATCAGGAAGAGGGCAGCGCCCACGGCCTGAACGGCGAGCATGATGACGAGCGGCACCCGGGTACCGAGCTGTTCGAACGCGACTCCCACCAGCAGCAGGCCGGCGGAGCCGCCCAGCAGGGTGACGGTGGTGATGACGGCCATCGCCTCGGTCCGCAGCCGTACGGGGATGCGCAGCAGCCGCACGGCCGACGCCGGGCCGTTGGTCAACCCGACGAAGACGCCCCACACCACCAACACCACGCCGAACCCCCATGGCGGAAGGGCGAACGCGAGGGGGATCAGCGCCACCACCTGGAGAACCTTGGCGGACGTCGCGAGCCGTACGGCGGTGGTGCGCCGCAGCACCAGTGGTGCCAGGAGGCTGCCGACGAGCGCACCGGCGCCGAAGCACGCCAGCAGTGCGCCGACCATGCCCACGCCGGCCCGGAACTGCAGCTTGACCAGTACGGGAAAGGCCGCGAGGAGCGCCTGTCCGGCGGATTCGGTGATCATCGTGCCGACGGACCAGAAGAACAGCAGCCGGTCGCGCCGCAGCACGCCCATGGCCTCGCCGACCTTGGAGCGCATCGGGGAGTCCTCCTCCGGCGGGCGCCCCTGGTCGCTCACCGCCCACCCCACCAGCGCCGCGGCGACGAGGAAGCTCGCCGCGTCGATCAGCAGGACGGCCGGCGCGCCCAGCAGGACCACCAGAGCCGCGCCGCCCGGAGGCCCGAGGACCACGGCGGTGCGGGTCGCGCCCTGCAACAGCGATCCGGTACGGGCCAGGGCGTGTTCGTCCTCGCCCGTCACGCCGGCCAGCACGGTCTGCTGACTGGCCATGTAGGGGGCCCAGAAGGCGCCGGTCAGGAAGGTGAGCAGGAGCAGCAGGGGGAACGACAGCGCCCCCAGTGCGTACAGCGTCGGCACGGCGGCGGTCAGCACGAACCGGCACAGGTCGGACAGGATCATCCAGCGGCGGGCCCCCACCCGGCCCGCCCAGCCGCCGGCCACGATGCCGAACAGTGCGACCGGCACGAAGTAGGCGGCCATCACCCAGCTCATCCGCACCACCGAGCCGGTGGTGGTCAGCACGAACCAGGGCAGGGCGACCGTGCTGAGCTGGGAACCGGTCAGGGACGCGACCTCCGCCACCAGCAGGGCCGCCACGCCCCGGCGGCCGCGTCCCGCCGCGCCGCTCACCGGCGCTTCTCCCGCAGACCGGCCAACTCCCGGTCGACCGCCTCCGCCAGGCGTCCGACGTGGTCGTGCGACAGCAACGTCCAGTGGTCGCCCGCGACGGGCTCGACCCGCAGGCCGGCGGGGTACAGCGGTGCCAGCCGGTCGCGGAGCCGGGCCCGCTGGGGCGCGTCCATGCCCGCCTTGAACAGGACCACCGGGCACCGGACGGGGTAGGGGCGGTAGCGGAGCATGGCCCGGATGCCGGCGTTGTGCACCCGTACGAAGGCCGGGCCGAGGCCCTGGAGGCCCCCGGGCCGCCGGCCGCCGGCCTGCGTTCCGTTCGTCAGGGCGAGGGTCTTGCCCAGACCGGTGTCGCGCCCGGGGCCGCGGACGGCGTCGGCGCTGGCCTGGAGGTGGTACCAGAGGTTGTGCACCAGGTGCTTCGGGCGGGTGGCGACCGGCCACCCATGGGTGTGCGGCAGCAACCCGTCGACGAACACCAGGAGTTCGACCTGCTCGCCCATGGCCTGGAACCTCCGGGCCATCTCGTGGGCGACCATCGCCCCGATGGACCAGCCGCCGAGCACGTACGGGCCGTGCGGCCTGACCCGGCGGATGGCCGCGATGTGATGTGCCGCCAGGTCCTGGAACCGGTACAGGGGGCGGGTGCCGTCCTCCAGGCCGGGCGAGTCGAGGCCGTAGAACGGCTGGTCGTCGTCGAGGAGCCCGGCCAGTTCCCGGTAGCACAGCGAGCTGCCGGCTGCCGGGGCGACGAAGAACGCCGGTGTTCTGCTCCCGGTGGCGCGGAACGTGATGAGGCCGGCCGGGGCGGGGCCGGCCACCGCCGGTTCCACGGTCCCGGACCCTGGTCGCGGCTGTTGCGGCAGGGCCCGGCGGACGGTGTCCAGGAGCTGTCCGTACGTGGGGGCGGCCATGAAGTCCGCCATGGTCACCCGGACGTCGAGCCGTTCACGGATCTGGGTCAGGAAGTAGACGGCCATCAGGGACTCCCCGCCCAGGGCGAAGAACTCGTCGGTCGTGTCGGCCCGCGGCACGCCGAGGACCTCGCACCACAGTTCTCCCAGGAGGCGCGCCGGGCCGTCGTCGTGAGCGCCGGGCGTGCGCGCGCCGGAAGCCTCCGCGTCGCGGGCCTCCGCGGCCGCTGCCCGCACGTCCGCGTCGCCCTCGGGCAGGTGGCCGGTGGCGGGGGTCGTGGGGAGGGGCGGGGTGGCGGCCGCGGAGACCCGGACGACGCCCGGCACCCCGTCCCGGCCGATCAGCGACGGCAGCCACCGCAGGTGCGGGGCGTCCAGCCGGGGCAGCCGCAGATGATGGCCGCGGGCGGGCTCCGTGCTCTCCGGCGGATCGAGCAGGCCACGCGCGGCGGCCGTCCGCCAGTCCGCGCCGGCCGGCGGGTCCTCGCTCACCAGCCAGATGTCGCCCCCGTCCCAGGACGGGTCGTCCCGCAGGTCCGCCCGGAGATCCGCCGCCGGGCGCGGGTCGGCGCCGTCCGCCAGCAGCACCACCGCGTCCACGGTGCGGTCCGGCAGCAGGCGCCGGGTCTCGGCGGCGAGGTGCGCGGCCGGGTGCGTCTCCCGGGCCGTGTCCGAGTGGGCCGCGGCGGTGGCCAGGAACAGTGCGTGGTCGGCGTCCTCGGTGTCCGGCAGGACGCGGACGCCGGTGAACCCGGTCTCGTCCAGCGCCTGCCGCCACGCGGCCTCGTCCAGGTGGATCGAGTCCTGGCGCAGGTCGTCGTCGAAGTCCCACCACCCGGGCGCGAGGCTGTTGAGCATGTCGTTCCACAACGGCACCCGGGTCAGCTCGACCAGGCCCAGCAGTCCTCCCGGCCGCAGCAGCCTCCCGAGGCCCCGCAGCGCGTCCCGTACCCGGGGCGCGATGTGGACGACGTTGTAGCCGACGACGAGGTCGTACGTCCCGGGCGCGAGGCCCTGCTCCACCGGGTCCCGGGTGATGTCGAAGGTGCCGAACCGCAGGCCCGTGAGGCCCAGTTCGGCGCCGCGGACCTCGGCCCTGCGTGCCTGCAGCGGGCTGACGTCGGTGACGTGGTACTCGGCCGCGCCCCGGTCCGGCCACTGCTCCAGCAGGCGCCAGGTGAAGTTGCCGTGGCCCGCGCCGATCTCCAGCACCCGCAGGGGCGCGTCGTCGTGCGCGGCCCGGCCGGCGGCGCGGACGGTGTCGGCGAGGGCGTCAAGGGCCGCGGAGGCGTCGTACACGGCCGGTGCGTTGTCGCGCAGACGCTCCCGCAGATGTGTCTCCTCCCCGTCCGGCCACAGCACGGAGACGGGTTCGCGCCGTCCGTCGAAGACGTCGGGGAAGGCCTCGGCCACCTCCTCCAGCATCAGCCGGAGCCCTGGTAGCTCGCCGAGCGCTTCCCGGCGGTCCAGTGCCGCCGCCGTCAGGCCGGCCGCACCGGCGTCGACGGTGAACTTCTCGTCGGTGCCGTGCAGCCAGCCCCGGGAGCGGAGGGTGCGCAGGAAGAAGTCCACCACCAGCGGGTGCCGCCGGTCCGGGTCCAGACGGCGCCGCAGCTCGTCCGCCGCGACGCGGGTGCCGGGCTCCAGCGCCGCCCGGCCGAGGACGAACCGGGCGATGAGCGCGGCACAGTAGTCGTCCAGGTGTGCGTTGAGGTCCGGGCGCTGGGACAACCGCTCCCCCGCGTGCCGCCAGCGCACGTCGCCGAGGGCTCCGGCAATCGCCGGCCCGGTTTCGGCGGTGCCTGCGGTCCCGGCGGCGAACGCGCCGACCCGCAGTCCCGCGGCGGCCAGTTCGGCGGCGTGCCGTGCTCCCGCCCGGCCCGGCGCCACCACCGCCACCACCGGCGAGGGCGCCGGCTCGGTCTGCGGCCGGGGCAGCGGTGCTTCCGTCCGCGACCACCAGTGACCGTGGTCCCAGGCGTAGACGTGGGCGTCGGCCGACAACGTGGGCGGCAGGCCGGGGGCTTCGCCGGTCCCGGGGTCCAGGACGTACACCGGCCACGTCCCGCCGCGGCGCGCGCGGTGGTCGGCCCAGGCCGTCAGGGGGCCGTTGCCGCCCCGAGCCGGGAAGCCGGCCGCGCCGGGGGCGAGGACCAGCAGTGTCGCCTCGGTGCGGTCGGCCAGTTCGTCCAGGCCGGCCGTGCACGCGTCGTCGGCCGGTCCGTCGGGCACGACGACCACCAGCGGTGCGGTGGCGGCCGGCTCGGCGACCGCCTGCGGTACGCGGCCGAGTTCTCCGGCACCCAGCCGGACCGTCGGCCCGACCGGGTCCGCGCCGGTCAGCGCCGCCAGGAAACCGTCCGTGAGGACGTCGCCCGGCGTCCCGGCGCGGGGCCGGGCCGGCGGGCGGCCGGGGTCGGCCCCCGGTTCCGGGCCGGCCGCGACGACCACCAGGTCGTGGTGGCCGGCGCCGGCCGCCGGGGTCTGGACCCAGCGCTCGTGGGTCAACGGGTCCCCGGTGCCCGGCGTGTCCGTGGTGCGAGGCCCCTGCCCGGACGGGGTGGTCCTGGCAGAGGGTGCCGTGCACGGGCTGGGCTCCAACGGGTGCGGGGGGAGCGACACCGGCATCGAGCCGGGTTCCACCGCGAGCTCCTCCAGCGGGATCGGCAGGCCGCGCTGCCACAGCGTCCCCAGGGCCTGGAGCAGGGCCTCCCGTTCCTCCTTCGGCGAGGGACCGAGCAGTGTCACGGCCGTCCCGTCCGCGTCCCAGTCCTTGTGCCGGCGCACGCCGCGTGACAGGGAGGCGCCGGGGCCGAGTTCGAGGAACACGTTGCAGCCTTCGTCGAGCAGCGTGCCGAAGCTGTCGGTCAGCCGCACGGTGCCGCACATGTGGTCCGCCCAGTAGTCCGGGTCGCCGAAGTCCTCCGGACGGGACCAGGCGCCGGTGAGGTTCGACACGATCCGGGGGGCGCCGCCACGGGTGGTGGTGGCGGCCACCGCGGCGCGCAGTGCGGCGGTGCCCGGATCCATCAGCGGGGAGTGGGCACCGCGATCGAAGTCGAGCAGCCGGGTGGTGACCTCCTGCGCCTCCAGCGACGTGTGCAGCGCGGCGATGTGCTCCGGCTTCCCCGAGACCACCGTGTGGTCGGTGCTGTCGATCGCGACCCAGTACTTCCCGGTGTCCAGGGCGGGCCCGAGCAGGCTGTCGGCGGTCTCACGGTCCGCGATGACGGCCAGCATGCGGCCCTCGGCGATCTCCTGCATCACCCGGCCGCGCTCCTGGACGAGTGCGAGGGCGTCCGGCAGCGTCCAGACTCCGGCGCAGGCGGCGGCCACATATTCGCCGAGGCTGTGCCCCAGCATCCCTTCCGGCGTCACGCCCCAGGCGGCGAACTGCTCCGCCAGGGCGTAGCCCAGGGTGAACAGTCCCAGGTGCTGGAACCCCGTGTCGCGTACCCGGCCCGGATCGGTGTCCGGGTCGAGCAGGGTCGTCAGGCGGGTGCCGAAGCGGGCCTCGGCCAGGCCCGCCACCTCGTCGAACGCCTCCCGGAACCGGGGCAGCAGCGCGTAGGCGGCCCGCCCGGCGCCCGGTCGCAGCGTCCCCTGGCCGGGGAACAGGAACGCGGTCCGCGTCGCCGCCGGCACGGTGGGAGACGGGACGGTCTCGCGCAGCGCGACCGCCAGTCCGTCGGCGTCGGCGGCGCGGACCGCGAGCCGGTGGGGGTGCTCCCGGCGGCCCACGGCCAGGGTCCGCGCGACATCGTCCATCCGCGGCGGGTCCGCGTCCTCCAGTCGGCGGGCGGTGTCCTCCCGAAGCCGCTCCAGCGCCCCCGGAGTGGCGGCGGACAGGGCGAACAGGCGCGGAACCGGCCGGGCCGGCGGCCGGGTGTCCACGGCGGGGGCCTCCAGGACGGCGTGCGCGTTGGTGCCGCCGAGACCGAAGGAGCTGACGGAGGCGAGCAGCGGACCGTCCTGCGCGAGCGGACCTCGCTGTGCGCAGACACGGAACGGCGTTTCGGCCAGGCGCAGTTCGGGGTTGGGGCTCTGGTAGTGCAGGGTCGGGACCAGTTCCCTGCCCTGCAGCATGAGCGCCGTCTTGATCAGCCCGGCCACGCCGGAAGCCGCCCCGGTGTGGCCGAGGTTGCTCTTCACCGAGCCGATCCAGCAGTGCTCCGGACGCGGGGCGTTGCCGAACGCGGCCGCCAGCGCGGCCACCTCGATCGGATCGCCCACCCGGGTTCCGGTGCCGTGCGCCTCCACGTAGCGGATGTCGGCCGGGTCGGCGTCCGCCTGGGCCATCGCCATCCGGATGACGTCACGCTGGCCGGCGAAGGCCGGGGTGGTGAAGCCGACCTTCTCGCCGCCGTCGTTGTTGATGGCCGAGCCGCGGATCACGGCGACCACCCGGTCCCCCTGTTCCAGGGCGTCGGCGAGCCGCTTGAGGACGACGACGCCGACGCCGCTGCTGGTGAGCATGCCGGTGGCGTCCGCGTCGAACGGCCGGCATCTGCCGTCCCGGGACAGGACGTGCCCCTCCCGGTACAGGTACCCGCGGGTCTGCGGCAGCCACAGCGCCGCACCGCCGGCCAGAGCGGCGTCGCACTCGTAGGACAGCAGGCTCTGGCAGGCCATGTGCACGGCCACCAGCGAGGTGGAACAGGCCGACTGCACGGTGACGGCCGGGCCGCGCAGTCCCAGTTTGTAGGCGATGCGCGTGGCCGCGTAGTCCTTCTCCCGGCCGATCATGCGGGCCAGCACGTCGCCGCCGTCGTCCTCCAGCCGTGGTGTGCCGGAGTCGACGCCGCCGAAGACCCCGACCCATCCCTGGAAGCGGTGTGGATCGAGGGCGGCGTCGTCCAGGGCGTTCGCGGCGCATTCGAGGAGGACCCGCTGCTGCGGGTCGATCCGCGCCGCGTCGGCCCGGCTGTAGCCGAAGTAGGCCCAGTCGAAGCGGTCCCCGCCGCCCAGCACACCGCGGGCGGGCACGTACTCCGGCCGCCGCACCTGGTCGGCAGGCGCCCCGGCCGCCAGCAACTCGTCCGCGCTGAAGCGGCTGATGCCGTCCGTGCCGTTCCGCAGCGCCGACCAGTACGCGGCAGCGTCCAGGGCCCCGGGGAACCGGCAGGACATGCCGACGATCGCGATCCCGTCCTGGTCGCTCACTGGCCGTCCACCCCCCGGCGGCCCGCGGCCGGCCGGCTGCGCCGGCCACGCCGTGCCCGCTGCCGGAACTCGTCGTCCGACGAGGCCTCGGAGGTCGAGCCCGTACCGGCCAGGGCCGCGGCCAGCGAGCCCACGGTCGGGAACTGGAACAGGTGCCTGATCGGCAGGTCCGCGTGCAACTCCGTCCGCAGCCGGTTGTGCAGGGTGGACAGCAGCATGGAGTTCCCTCCCAGATCGAAGAAGTTGTCCGAGGAACCCACGTGGGAGACCGACAGCACCTCGCGCCACACCGCGGCGATGCTGCGTTCGAGGTCGGCCGCGGACATGCCGGCGACCGTCACCTGCGGGCCGCCGTACGCGCCGTCGTCGGCGGGCCCGGCCGCTGCCGTGGCGAGATCCAGGGTGGCCAGCGACCGGTCGGGCGCGCACGCGAACGCGTCCAGCACCAGGCCCAGGCTGCGGGCGAACGCGTCGGCGTCCCGAGCGCCGATCCGGTCGCCCCGGTGGTTGAGGGTGACCGACAGCTGGTCCCCGGTCTGCGTGACGGCGAGGGCCAGCCCGAACTTGCCGAGGGTCTCGTGCGTCTGGGCGATCTCCAGCCGGTCGAGCCGGAGTCCGTGCAGCGAGGCGCTGCCTTCCGGGGACTCCATGGTGAGCGTCACGTCGATGTACGGCGCCCGGCTGGGCCGGCGTTGCGGGTTGAGCCGGTCGACGACCCTCTCGAACGGGGTCCGCTGGTGCTCGAACGCCTGCAGGACGCACTCGCGCACCTGGCGCAGCACGGCCGCGGGGGTGTCCACGCGTCCGCGCCGGCAGCGGATGACCACCGTGTTCAGGCACGGGCCGAGGACGTCCTCGAAGCCCTCTTCGCGGGTGGAGACCGGGGTGCCGAAGACGATGTCGTCCTGGCCGGTCCACCGGTACAGCACCGTGGCCAGGGCGGCGGCGGCGACCATGTACAGGCTCACGCCGTGCTCCGCCTGCAGTGCGCGCAGCCGGGGCAGGACGCCGTCCGTGAGCGGCACCGGCAGGGACCGGTGCTCCTCGGGTTCCTTCGGCACGGGCATCGGGAGGTAGGCGGGGGCGTCGTGCAGGTAGCGGGCCCAGAAGTCCAGCCCGGGGTCGTCCGCCGGGGAACCGGACGGCCCGAGCCCGAGCCGGACGGCGTCGCGGTACTGCGGCGGCCGGACCGGTGCCGGCGCGGCCGATGCGTCGCGGACCGGCATCAGGTCGGGCACCAGGGACGCGACGGGGCGGTCCAGGGCCTGCGGGAACTGGTCGAGCAGCTCGGCCAGGCCCGCCGCGAGCTCCCGCGCCCGCTCTTGCGACAGGTGGTCACCCCGGTAGGAGAGGGCCGCCTCCAGCCTCCCGTTCGCCAGTTGCACGTTCGCCGTGAGGCCGAACTTCAGGTCGTCCTCCCAGCGGGAGCCGGCCAGGGCCGGGGTCAGCGACATGCCGTCCAGCGAGGGCCGGGATTCCGGCCTGACGTTCATGTTCAGGGTGACGTCGACATACGGCGTGCGCCCGGGCTCGCGCGCGGGGGCGAGCCGTTCGACGACCGCTTCGAGCGGCGCGTCCTGGTGCTGCAACGCGTCGAGCACCGTGGCGCGGGTGTCCTTCAGCAGGCCGGCGAGAGTGGCTCCGGCCGCATGCCGGGAGCGCAGCACGACGGTGTTCACGGTGGGGCCCACCATGCCGGCGTCGCCCTTACGGCGGCCGGAGACGTGCGTGCCGAAGGTCACGTCGTCCTTCCCGGTCCGGCGGTGCAGCAGCACGGCCAGCGCGGTCGCCACCACCATGAACCACGACACCTTCTGCTCCGCCAGCACCCCGCGCAGCCGCTCCAGCAGGTCCGGCGGCAGCGGGACCTGCACCGCCCCGTGCGGCCCGGCCGGTGCGGGGGCGTCGAGGGGCAGCGTGCTGGGGGCGCCGTCGAGCGCGTCCGCCCAGTAGGCGAGCGACGCCTCGCCGGACTTCTCGCGGTCCTCGGACGCGGCCCGTACGTACGCGCGGTACTGCTTGACGTCGGGCAGCTCGACGGTCCGCCCGGCGGCGGCCGCGTAGCAGGCGCTCAGCTCGTCCATGACCACGGGGGCGGACTCGCCGTCGAGGACGAGGTGGTGGAAGCAGAGGAAGAGCACATGGCGGGTGCCCAGGTCGAGCAGCGCGGCCCGCAGCAGACGCCCGGACCCCACGTCGAACCGCCGCCGCGCCGCCTGTTGGACCCAGTCCGCCAGATCCTCCTCCGCCAGATCGGCCGCCTCGACAGCGGGCGCCCACGGCTCACCGACCACCTGCAGCAGCCTGCCGTCGTGCTCGACGAACCGGGTGCGCAGGATCTCGTGCCGCTCCACCAGCAGCGCCAACGCCCGCTCCAGCACGGCCCGGTCCAGGTGCCCGTCGGCCTCCCAGGGCAGCGAGACGCTGTACAGGGCGTCGGGTTCGAGGCGTTCGGCGAACCAGATGCGCTCCTGGAAGCCGGACGCCGGACACGCGGCCGCCAGTTCCTCGTCCGTCAGGGGCTGTTCGGGGGCGACGAGGTCCGCTCCGACCCGGCGGTCGACCAACTGGACCAGGTCCGCGAACCGCTGGTGCTCGAAGAGGTCGCGCAGGGAGAGGTCGCAGCCCAGCCGGTCGTTGATCCGGCGGACCAGCTTGGTGACCATCAAAGAGGTGCCGCCGGACAGGAAGAAGGAGTCCTCCGCTCCGGGCAGGCCGTCCGTGCGCAGCACCTGCGACCACAGTTGCGCCAGTTCCGTCCAGACGGGCGACCGACGGGGGTCGGCGCTCTCCAGGGGGGCCGGCGGCAGGTCGCGGGCGGCGGCACCGGCGGCCTCGTCGTAACAGCGGTCCAGTTCGCGCAGGAGAGCGGGGGCGGACTCGCCGTCGAGGACGAGGTGGTGGAAGCAGAGGAAGAGCACCTGCCGGGTGCCCAGGTCGAGCAGCGCGGCCCGCAGCAGACGCCCGGACTCCACATCGAACGGCCGCCCCGCCGCCTCCTGGACCCAGTCCGCCAGGTCCCCCTCGGCCGGATCGGCCGCCTCGACGCCCGGCGCCCACGGCTCACCGACCACCTGCAACAGCCTGCCGTCGTCCTGGACGAACCGGGTGCGCAGGATCTCGTGCCGCTCCACCAGCAGCGCCAACGCCCGCTCCAGCACGGCCCGGTCCAGGTGCCCGTCGACCCTCCAGCACAGCGGGACGTTGTACAGGGTGGTTCCGGGTTCGAGGCGTTCGGCGAACCAGATGCGCTCCTGGAAGCCGGACGCCGGGAACACGACCGGGTCGCTCTCCTCAGCGGTGGCCGGCTCCGGCAGGCGCCCCTCCAGCAGCGCGACGAAATCTCCGAAACGCGAGGCCTCGAACAGCTCGCGCAGGGAGACCCGCGCCCCGAAGCGCTCCTCGATCCGATCCAGCAGGGTGTTCGCGAGCAGGGAGTGCCCGCCGAGTTCGAAGAAGTCGTCGTCGTCGCCGGGTGCGGCGCAGCCCAGCACCTCGGCCCAGACCTCGGCC
This sequence comes from Streptomyces caniferus, assembly GCF_009811555.1. Lineage (GTDB taxonomy): Bacteria > Actinomycetota > Actinomycetes > Streptomycetales > Streptomycetaceae > Streptomyces > Streptomyces caniferus. The sequence continues at coordinate 1,105,150 of NZ_BLIN01000005.1, forward strand.
AGCGCCTCGGTGTGCGTGCCGGGCCGCCCGTCCTGCGCCGTGGGGTGCACCCGCTCGGCCGGCGGCACGGCCGTCTCCTCGCCCCGTACGTCAGGGTCGGGGCTGCTGACCACGGCCAATTGCGCGAGGGGGCGTTCCGGGTCCGCGACGATGTCCGCCAGGGTGTGCAGGTACTGGTCGGCCATCTCCGCGATCAGCCGGGGGCCGACCGCGCCCTGCGGGTCCTTCCACAGCACGCTGGTGGCGCCGCCGTCCTCGCGGACCATCGTGGTCAGGGTGTAGTCGGCCGCGCCCTCCATGTCGAGCAGCCGCAGGGTGCACGTGGTGCCGCCCGCTTCCAGTGTGAACCCCTTGACGTCCACGTCCGCGGCGCGCGAGGCGTCCCAGAACGCGAACACCGCCTGGTGGGACCGGCGGCGTCCGGCCCGGCCGGTGAGCCCGGCCTCTCGCTGGATGGCGGGCAGGGGCAGGTTTCCGTGTGCCTGGCAGACGCGCATCTCGGCGCGCAGCCGGAGCAGGAAGGAGGCGTACGTGTCGTCGCTGCGGAGCCGCTGCCTGATCGGCAGGGCGTTGACGAAGAAGCCGATCCGGTCCTTCAGGTCCGGCGTGTCGCGGCCGTGGTACGGCGCCGAGACCAGCAGGTCGTCCTGCCCGGTGAAGCGGCGCAGCAGCACCAGGTAGGCGCCGTACAGCACGGTGAACCGGCTGACGCCCAGCCGGGTCGCGCAGGCGCTCACACCGGCGGACAGCTCCGGGTCGAGGTCGCTGCGGCGGACGGTGTAGCCGGGCGGGTCGAGGCTGGCGGGCAGCCGGAGTTCGGGGGTGTCGTCGCCGAGGTGGCCGCGCCAGAAGGAGCGCAGTTCCTCGCCCTCCGGCCCGTCCGCATAGGCGCGTGAGCGCCGGGCGAACGCGGCGAGCGGTGCCAGGTCGTCGGGCCCGCCCAGGGGGGTGCCCGCATACGCCCGGCGCAGCTCGGCCAGCAGCAGCAGGACCGAGGCGCCGTCGAAGACGAGGTGGTGGACCGTGATGAGCAGCACGGTCCGGCCCTGGCCGCGCACCACGTCGACGCGGGCGAGCGGTCCTGCGTCGAGGTCGAAGGGGCGTTGCCACAGGGACCGGACGGCGTCGTCGAGGGGCTGGTCGGCGGCGTGTTCGGCCATCGGGATGGCCGGGGCGTCGGCCCAGGTCAGCCAGGTAGCGTCGGCTTCGCGGACGACGCGGGCGCGCAGCGTCGGGTAGCGCCGGCCCAACTGGTCGACGGCCGCCGCCAGCCGGGCCGTGTCCAGCTCTCCTTCGACGAGGAAGGGGCTGGGGACGATGTGGGTGCGCTGCTGGGGATCGACCTTCCAGGAGACCCACATGGCCTCCTGCCCCACCGACAGCGGCAGTCTGTCGTCCGTGCCGCTCGGGGGGCGCGCGTCCGGGGCGGTCGGGTTCTCGGAAAGGGCGTGGTTCGGGGTGGTGGCCGTCACTGCTCCTCCTTCACTTTCCGGCGGGCGACGCGTCGCCCGGCATGTCGGGGAGCAGGTCGGCCCACCGCTCGCCGCTGAGCCACTGGCCGGCGGCGCGGGACGCGGCCGGCGAGTCCGCCGCGTGGTGGCGGCGCCATGCGTCGGCGATCCGCAGCCGGGCTTGCGCGCAGTAGACGTCCGCGAGGTCCTGGGTGCTCTGCGGCCCTGAGGTGCCGAGGGAGGAGGTCCGGCCCAGGACGAGGGACATCAGCAGCAGTTCGTTGCCGATCTGGGTCAGGGGGATGAGCAGGCGTTCCTGCTCGAACAGCTCGTCCTGGTCGGGGTATCGGCGGGCCAGTTCCAGACAGGTACGGGCGAAGGTCTTCGTCCCGGTCACGGCGAACCGCAGGTGGTCCAGGTTGGCTTCGGTCAGGTCGGCCTCGTCCAGGCAGCTCAGGTCCGGTTCGGCCTCGATCGCCTCGGCGTTGGCGGGCAGCGGGTAGTAGCACCAGAAGACGGCCTTGTGCGCCATCCAGATGTCCATCATGAAGTCGACGCCGCCGGAGATCCGCAGCCCGCGGGCCTCCCGGAAGGCCCGTTCGAGGGGCACCGGAGGCACCCCGCGGCGGGCCTTGCTGCGCTCGGTCTCGTACCCTTCGGCGCCGTACAGCGCCATGGTGCGCTCCACGACCCGCCAGGCGGTCAGGGACGTGAGGTTCTTCGCCGCGACCTGCTCGAAGCCGGGGTTGGCCGGCACCTGGTCCTCGGCCAGCAGACACCACTGGGTCAGCGTTTCGAGGGCGAAGACCTCGCTGAGGGTGTCGGCGACGTTCCGCTGGATCTCGTCGTAGGACCCCAGGGGGCGCTCGTCGATCTGCCTCCGGTTGACGAAGTCGCGCGCCCACTCCAGGCAGAGCCGGCTGAACGCGAGGGACGGGGCGCCGATGGTGTGCACGCGGCCCACGACCAGGCGGCGGTACAGCTCGGGTGTCAGGCGCCGGTTGTGCTCGCCCTCGACCATCATCATGTGGGCCGGCACCCGCACGTCCTCGAAGGTGAGGGCACCCGAGGGAAAGCCCTTCAGCCCCATGAACTCGTGGTGGGCGGAGACCCGGAAGCCGGGGCTGTCGGTGTCGACGAAGAACAGCCGTACCCGCTCGGAGTCGCCCTCGCGCACCGTCGCGGTCACGTTGACCATGGCCGCGATGGGAGCGTTGCCCGTGAACACCTTCTCCCCGTTGAGGAGGAAGGCGGCACCGTCCTCGGTGGGGGTGGCGGTGGTGAAGCGCTTGTGGTTGGCGGCGCCCTGCGGCTCGGTGTCGCCGTTGCCGCTGAAGACCCCCGAACGGGTACGCGCCTCGACGGTGTCCCGCAGCGGCCCCGGGGGCAGCGCCGGCAGGAAGGGCCCGACCCCGATGGTGTTCTGGACGGAGAGTATCTGGGCGGTGGGCATCGACCAGCCCGCCGCCGCCTCGACCACGCGGAAGGTGTTGAGGGCGGACAGCCCCAGGCCGCCGAGCGACGGCGGGACCTGGAGCCGGTCGAACCCGCCGGCGGCCAGGGCCTCGGGCAGCTCCGGCGGCAGCACTCCGGTGGCGTCGACCTCGACGGGGTCCACCCTCTCCCGCAGCAGGTCCGAGAAGGCGGTGAGGGCACGGTCGCCGGCCTCCCGGTCCGCCGGGTCCTGGCGGGGGAACCGGCTGATCAGGTCCCACCGCAGCTCACCGCGGTACAGGTGTTCCAGGAAGCTGGGCGTCTCATCGCTGTACCAGGGGTTGAGCGGGCGCTCGTTCATCGCGTGCGGGTCTCCGTTTCGGATGGCGTGGGGGCTGGGGCACGGCGGGGCGTGGGTACGGTCGTCCGGGGGCCGGCCGGGGCGGGCTCGCCGCCGCACGCGGGCCCGGTACCGGTCGCACCCGGCGCGGCCGGCGGGGGCGTCCGGGCGCCGGTGCGGCCGGGCCGGGGCGGCGTCATGAACGCCGCTCCCCCTCCGACGCCCGTTGCACCAGTGCGTCGGCGAGCGGCCCGAGTTGCGACTGCCGCATCAGGTCGCTCAGTCGCAGGTGGTCGCGGAGTTCGGCGGCGACCGCGAGAACGGCGAGGGAGGTGCCGCCGAGGTCGTAGAAGTTGTCGGCACGCCCGAGCGTCTCGGCGGGTACGCCGAGCACCTTGGCCCACGCCGAGGCGACCAGGCGTTCCGCCCGTGCGGCGGGTCCGTCCCCGTCCGCCGGGTCCGGTTCCCCGGGCGCGGACTCGGGCGCCGCGGGCTCGGGCAGCGCGGCGCGGTCCAGTTTGCCGTTCGGTGTCAGCGGCAGCGCGGGCAGCGGCAGCACGTGCGCGGGCACCAGGGCGGCGGGCAGCAACCGGGCGGCGTGCGAGCGCAGTTCGCCGACCGGCACCTCCCGGCGGCAGACGGTGTAGGCACACAGGTACGCCTCGCCGGTCGGCGACTGCCGGGCGACCACCACCGCGGCGGTGACGGCGGGATGGGACAGCAGGGCGCTCTCGACCTCACCGGGCTCCACGCGGACGCCGCGGATCTTGACCTGGTGGTCGTTGCGGCCCAGGTACTCCAGGGTGCCGTCCGGCAGCAGCCGTGCCAGGTCGCCGGTGCGGTAGACGCGCCGCTCCCCCGGGAAGGGGTTCTGGACGAAGCGTTCGGCCGTCAGCCGGTCCCGTCCCAGGTAGCCGCGCGCCAGACTCAGCCCCGCGATGCACAGTTCGCCCGCTTCCCCGGCGGGACACGGCTGCAGCCGCTCGTCGAGGACGTACAGGCGCACGTTGTCGATGGGGCGGCCGATCGGCACCGTGTGGGGGGACGGGTCGGTGCAGGCGTGGTGGGTGACGTCGACCGTCGCCTCGGTCGGACCGTAGAGGTTGACCAGCGCCGGGGAGGACGGCGTGCCGCCGAGTACCTGGTGGAACCGGCGCACGTGGTGCGGGGTCAGCGCCTCCCCGCTGGCGAACACCCGCCGCAGCGACGACAGATCGCGCCCGCCGTCGGCCGTGCCCGTGTCCGTGTGCTCCAGGAAGGCGTGCAGCATCGACGGCACGAAGTGCAGGGTGGTGACCCGGCGCGCCTCGACGGCCGCCGCGATCGTGTCGGGGTTGCGCTCGCCACCGGGTTCGAGGAGGTGGACGGACGCGCCCGCGAGCGTCCACCAGAACAGCTCCCAGACCGAGACGTCGAAGCCCACCGGGGTCTTCTGGAGGATCACGTCCTCGGCACCGAGCGGATACACGCGCTGCATCCAGCGCAGGCGGTTGATCACCGACCGGTGCTCGACCATCACCCCCTTCGGCTCTCCGGTCGAGCCCGAGGTGTAGATGACGTACGCGACGTCGGTGCCGCCCCCGTCGTGCGGGACGGGGCTGTCGTCACTGTCGTAGGACCCGGGCGCGTACGGGTCCACCACCGTCGTGGCGCCGAGCGACGGCTCCAGCGCGTCGGCGGCCGTGATGACGACGTCGGCCCGGCAGTCGCGAAGGATGTACGCGTTGCGGGCCGGCGGGTGGCTCAGGTCCACCGGCACGTACGCGGCGCCCGCCTTGAGGACGGCGAAGACCGCCACCAGCATCTCGCAGGACCGCTCGACCGACACCGCCACCTGCGTCCCGGGACCCGCTCCCGCGGCCCGCAGGGTACGGGCGAGCCGGTTGGCCCTGCGGTCCAACTCCCGGTAGGTGAGCGATCCGTGCTCGCTGGTCACGGCCGTCCGGTCGGGGTGCGCCGCGACCGGGGCCCGCAGCAGCTCCTCGATGCGCGTGCCCTGCTCGACCGGTATCCGCGGCCCGGCGACCGCGGACGAGCCGGTGCCCGGCCGGTGGTCCGGGGCCGGTCCGGGCGCCGCCGGCCGGGGCGTGTGCCGCCGTGCTGTCTGTTCCTGCCGTTCCTGCTCCATGGCTCTTCTCTTTCGTGCCGCGAATCGGACGGGGCCGGCGGGTCACTCGTGGGGCGAGTCCGACGGGAGGCCGTGCTCCAGGCCGTCGCCGACGAGGCCCAGCAGCGGTTCGGGGGCGTCGGCGAGGTACATGTGACCGCCGGGCAGGGACCGGGTGTGGAAGCCGGCGGTCGTCACCTCCCGCCACTGCGCGAGCATCTCCGCGTCGATCAGGTGGTCCTCGGCACCGCGGACCGCCGTGACGGGGACGTCCAGCACCGTGGTGCCCGAGGACCGGTACCGCTCGTGCATGGCGATGTCGGCGCGCAGGGCGGGCAGCAGCAGGTCGCGCAGTTCGGGTTCGTCGAAGGCCTCGTGCCGGTAGCCGGTGGCCCGCTCGACGGTGTCCAGGAAGGCGTCGTCCGGCAGGCCCGTGGCTCCCAGGTCGTGCCGGTGCGCGGGACCTGCCGACCCGCTGACGACGAGACCCACGACGGGGACGTCCGCGTCACCGCTCAGGCGGCAGGCCGTCTCGTAGGCGAGGACGGCCCCCAGGCTGTGCCCGAAGAGGCACACGCCGTGGTAGCCGCCCGCCTGCGCACGGATCTGCGGCAGCGCGTCCTCGACGGCGTCGGAGACGTACTCCAGGGGCGGTTCGGCGAAGCGCTTCTCCCGGCCCGGCAGGCCCACGGGCGCCACATCGAGGCCGGGCGCGGCGAGGTGTGACCAGTGCGCGAAGAACGAGGGCCCCGCACCTGCGTGGGGGAAGCACACCAGAAGTGTCGGTTTCATCTGCGCCAGACCTTCCTCGGCTCAGCGATCAGTAGGACTCGGCACCGCGGAGGCACCGCGGGACGAGGTGGGACGGGGCGGCCCGTGACCTCACTGGTCAGGGGACGTTCCGCAGCATTTCAGCGGAGTCTTGGCGGAATCTTGGCTCGGGTGCCCGGGCACGGCCGGGCCTGTCCAAGGGGCCGTTTCAGGCGACGAGTTGGTGGTGGAGGATCATCGTCCGCAGATCCTTGAGAGCTGCCCCGGGCTCCAGGCCGAGGGTGTGCTCGAACGTCTCGCGGGCACGGTTGTACTGCTGCAGCGCCTCCGCGTGGCGTCCGGCCAGGCAGAGCGAGCGCATCAGCAGCGCCCACCCCGTCTCCCGCAGCGGCTCACGCGCGGTCAGCCACTGGGCGGAGGCGGCGGCCTCGGCGTACTCCCGCTGCTCGATCATCGCGGTGATCCTCAGTTCGTACGCCTCCAGGTGCATCGCCTCCAGGTGGGCGATCTCCTGCGCGGCGAAGGGATAGTCCGCCGCGTCGGCGTACGCCCGTCCCCGCCACTGGCCGAGCGCCCTGTCGATCCTCTCGGACGCGGCGGCGGTCTCCCCGCGTTCCAGCAGCCGGCGCGCTTCGGGGAGTGCCTTCTTGAACCGGTCGGCGTCCACCGCGCCCTCGGGGAGACGCAGGCTGTATCCGGCGTTCTCCAGGACCAGGATCTCCGCGTTGCCGTACCGCTTGCGCTGTGGTTCCAGCAGCGTGCGCAGCCGGTTGATGTAGACGTAGACGGAGGAATGCGCGGCCCTGGCCCCCTGGCAGCCCCACAGGTCGTCGAGCAGTTGCTCCAGGGGCACATGCCATCCGCGTCCCAGCAACAGGCGGACGAACAGGGCACGTTGTTTGGCCGGCCCCAGATCCAGGCGCGTTCCGCGGACCCACAGCTCCGCCGGCCCCAGCACGTTGATTTGCATGTCGGCGTTCTTCACGTTCATACACCCATGGATCCATTCCCTCAGGACGTCGCGCGGCCGGTTCGGGGAACGGCCGAGCCGGCCGTGACACCCCCGTCGACCACGAGCGTCTGTCCGGTGACGTAGGCGGCGAGCGGACTGAGCAGCCAGGCGGCCGCGTTGGCCACCTCCTCGCAGGTGCCCAGCCGGCCCAGCGGGGCCCGGCGCGCCCGCTGGTCCAGTGCGTCGGGGTCGGCGTACAGGCCGCGCAGCATCGGGGTGTCGGTCGAGCCGGGGCTGATCACGTTGACGCGGATGCCGTCGCCCGCGTACTGCAGTGCCGCCGACTTGCTCAAGCCGATGACGGCGTGCTTGGTGGCCGAGTAGAGCGGGCTCTGGGCGTGGCCGATGTGCCCGGCCACCGAGGCGCAGTTGACGATCGCGCCGCCGCCGGCCGCCAGCATCGCGCCGGTCTGCGCGCGCATGCACGACCAGACCCCGCGCAGGTTGGTGGCGACCACATGGTCGAAGTTGTCGGCGCTGTCCTCGTGCAGCGGACCGAACGTCCCGAAGGTGCCGGCGTTGTTGAACGCGCCGTCCAGCCGCCCGAACCGGGCGACCGCCTCGGCCACGCACGCCTCCACCTGCTTGTCGTCGCCGACGTCGCAGGGCGCCACCAGGTGGTGCGAGGGGGGCAGCCCGGCGGCGGTCTCCGTCAGTGCCGACTCGGTTCGGCCCACCAGGACGACGCGTGCGCCGTGCTCCACCAGGAGCCGGGCCGCGGCCCGGCCGATACCGCTGCCCGCTCCGGTGACCATCACCACGCGGTCGGTGAGTTCCAGACTCATCGGTGTTCAACTCTCCGTTCGTGCTTGTCAGACGTGCAGTCCGCCGTTGACATCGATGACCGTGCCGGTGGTGTATCCGGCGTCGTCGCCGCACAGTTGGCAGACCATGCCGGCGGCCTCCGCGACGGTGCCGAAGCGGCCGGCGGGGATGTGGCCGACCCGGTCGGCGGTCCACTGCGGGGGCTTGTCCGCCCAGGCCCGGCGGATGCGTTCGGTGCCGATGACGCCGTGGGCGACCGCGTTGACCGTGACGCCGTGCGGAGCCAGCTCGTAGGCGCACTGTTTGGTGAACCCGATGACGCCGGCCTTGGCGGCGACGTAGGCGGCGTTGCTGAAGAGGCTGTAGGTGCGGCCCGCCACGGACGCCAGGTTGACGATGCGGCCCCAGCCCGCCTCGACCATCGCCGGCGCGCACAGCCGGGTCATGGTGAACACGCTCGCCAGGTTGTGCGTGACGGCGGACCGGAGGTCGTCCTCGGTCAGTTCGGTCACCGGGCGGGCCCGGGTGTCGCCGCCGACGCCGTTGACCAGGATGCCCGGCCGGTGCTGCGGGGCGAGCGAGGCCACGGCGGACTCCAGGGCGGGGGCGTCGGTGACGTCGACGACGAGCGGTTCGCGGACCGACCGGTCGCCGAGTTCGCGGGCGACCCGCCCCACCGCCTCGGCGTCCCTGTCGAGCAGGACGATTCCCAGGCCCCGGGCGGCCAGGCGGCGGGCGACCTCCGCGCAGATGCCGTTGCCGGCCCCGGTCACCAGGGCCACGTCGCGTTGTGCCGTCATGCGCTCCTCCGCCATTCGCCGTCGGGTTCCCAGGTGGCCAGGCAGCGGGTGTGCCGCAGCAGTTCCCCGGTCGGTTCGATTCCGGTGCCCGGTCCGGCCAGGGGTCCGACCCGGTGCAGCGACCGGTCGACGGCGAACGCAGGCCGGGTCAGGGGCGTGGGGAACCACTCGTCCGCCCGCCCCGCCTCGACCGTCTGCCACATGCCCCAGGTGGTGGCCAGGGTGCGTCCGGCCGCCCACAGCGGTCCCACCTCGGCGACGTGCACTCCGAGCTGGCAGCCGAGGCCGAGCGCCTCCGCACGCAGCGCCAGGCGGGCCGCGGCCAGGAACCCTCCGCACTTGGACAGTCGTACGTTGATGTGGCTGGCGGCGTCGCTCGCGGCGGCGGTCCGCAGGTCGTCGGGCCCGGTACAGGACTCGTCGAGCATGACGGGCAGTCCGGTGGCCCGCCGCAGCCGGCCGAGCTGGGCCCAGGAACGGGGCGGGAGCGGCTCCTCGACCCAGGCCACACCGGCCAGTTCGCCCGCGATCCGCTCGGCCTCCGCGGCCGACCAGGTGCCGTTGGCGTCCAGGGAGACGCGGGCGTCCGCGGGAAGGCGCTCCCGGGCCTGCGTCAGCCGCCGCACGGCTCCGGCCGGGTCCGCGACCTTGATCTTCACATGCCGCAGCGCCGCCAGCGCGCCGGGTGGGAGGGCGTCCAGGACGGACGCGACGTCCCGGGACAGGTGGATCACCAGGCTGACGGCCGTGGGCCCTTCCCGGAGCACCCGGCGGGGCGGGTCGAGCACCCGCAGCACATCGGCCAGCGGCCGGTCGAAGTGCCGGCACACCGCGTCGAGCAGCGCGATCTCCACGGCCGCCGCGGCCGACGGACCGTCGACGAGCTCGGGCAGCGGCAGTGCCGCGAGCGAGGCGACGGCGCTGTCGAAGGTCCGCCAGTCGATCCGCTCGGCCAGCGCCGCGGGGTCGCAGCGCCGCACCGCCTGTGCCGCGCCGTCCAGCGTCTCGCCCGTGACATAGCCACGGGGCGCGCCCTCCCCCCACCCGCGGACGCCGGCCAGCTCCACCTCGACCAGGAGGGACTCCGCACCGCGGCGGGAGCGCGTGGCGTGGTCGAAGGCCGCGGCCATGGGCACGTTCGCGGTGTACAGCCGTACGCGGCGGATCATCCGTCCTCCTTCAGCCGGACGGCCAGCCAGTCCCAGTACGCCGTCCGGGCCGGGGTGAACTCCAGGTAGTGCCGGTCCGTGGCGAAGACCTCCTCGTGCACGGCGGACGTCAGCCGCCGCAGCGTCGCCCGCGCGGCCGAGAGGTCGATGATCGGGTCGTGGGCCGGGACGGCCAGGTCGACCGGGAGCGGGGTGCGGGGTGTCCCGTTGACGTAGAGGTCCTCCAGACGCACGAGTGTCGCCTGGGTGGCCGAGGTGACCTCGCGCAGCATCAGCGGGTCCGCGGCCAGGAACTCCCGGTAGTGCGCGAGGTCGGTGTAGTCGCCGTCGGCCAGCCCCACGGGCTGGGGCGCCGTCCCGGTGCGGGCGCGGCGCTCGGCGAGCGCCGGCGGCACGTGGCGTGCGCGCTGCTGGCCCAGCGCGGGCGCGCACAGGATCAGTCGGCGGACCGGCAGTTCGCGGGTGCACCACAGCGCGGCCAGCACGCTGCCGCCCAGGCTCTGGCCCAGGACGACCGGTCCGGCGCCGCCGACCCGCTCCGCCACGGCCGCGAGCGCGCGCGTGTAGTCGTCGAGGACGAGGTCGGCCGACGGCAGGTGACCGCGGGGCCCCTCGCTGCGGCCCGAGCCCCTGCGGTCCAGGACGTGGACGTCGATGCCGCGGGCGTTGAGTTCGGGCCCCGTCTCCTGCAGCCAGCCGGCGTGGCTCTGGATGCCGTGGAGGTAGAAGAGGGCCGAGGTGGCACCGGGCGTGGTCCAGTGGTGCAGCGCCAGTGCGGTGCCGTCCGCGGCGGTCAGGGTGCTGGTGGTGAACATGGCCGACCTCCTCAGTACCGGACGAGGTTGACGTCGGGGTCCAGCCGGACGTCGACGAGCAGGGGGCCGTCGAGCGTCGGCAGCAGTTCGCCCACCACGTCGAGTTCCTCGGCCTTGCGGACGGTCAGGGCACGAGCTCCCATCGCCGTGGCCAGGCCGGCGAGGTCGGGCCAGTCGAACGCCGAGTACGCCGGGTCATAGCCGTGGTGGTGCAGCTTGTAGTGCTCGGCTCCGTAGGCCCCGTCGTTGAGGACGACCACGACGAGCGGCAGCCGCTGCCGCACCGCCGTCGTGAACTCCGACAGGTGCATCATGAAGCCGCCGTCGCCGACGGCGGCGATCACCGGCCGGCCGGCGCCGGCCGCCGCGGCGCCGATCGCCCCGGCCAGGCCGAGCCCGATCGAGCCGAAGCCGCCCATGACGGTGAAGTGCAGCGGGTCCGCCACCCGCAGGTAGGGCCAGACGCCCACGTCGAAGCGTCCGATGTCGCTGACGACGGTGCGCTCGGCGGGCAGTACCCGGTCCAGACGGATCATGGCCGTCCGGATGTCGACGGTGTCCGGGCCGCCGCGGTCGTCGACGTCGTCCTCCGGCGCATACCCGGCCAGCTTCCCGGCGACCCGCTGCGCCCAGGCGCTGTTGGCCGCGGTGATGCCGGCCTGCTCCAGCAGCGTGTTCATGACCTCGGCCGTCCGGCGGGCGTCCCCGGCGACGGGGGCGTCGGCGGGGGTGTAGGAGCCGAACCGGGCGGGGTCGGTGTCCACGTGCACGACCTTCTTGCCGCGGAACAGGTCACCGTTGAGCGCGGTCCACATGTTGAGGCTGGCCCCGAACGCGACCACACAGTCGGCCTCGGCGATGACGGTGCCCGCCGCGCTGTGCGCGAGCGAGCCGAAGATGCCGATGTCGCGGGGGTGGCCGGCGAACAGTTCCTTGCCGAGCACCGTGGTGGCCAGCGCCGCGCCGGTACGGTCGGCCAGTTCGACCAGGGCGTCCCGCGCGCCGCCGGCGGCCGCGCCGTACCCGGCGAGGACCAGCGGCCGTTTGGCCGAGCCGATCAGGCCCAGCGCGCCGTCCAGCGCCTCGGCCCCGGGGGCCGCCAGGGAACCCGGCGCCACGGGGAGGGCGACCGGTGCTTGCTCACCCGCTTCGGCCTGCATGAGGGCGATCGGGATGTTGAGCACGACGGGCCGCTGCTCGGCCACGATGCGCTGCACGGCCCGGTTCAGGTCCGCCACGAGGGACGCGGCCCCGTGGACGCGCTCGTATCCCGCCCCCGCCGCGGTCGTGACCGCGGCGATGTCGAACTGGTGGAAGTGCGTGGGCACCGGCGGCGGGTCTCCCGTGATCAGCAGGACCCGGCTCCGGCTGCGGACCCCTTCCACCAGCGCGGTCAGGGTGTTGGTGAACGCCGGTCCGTGCGTCACGGACGCGACGCCGACGCCGCCGGACATCCGGGCGTAGCCGTCGGCCATGGCGACGGCTCCCGCCTCGTGGGCGACCGCCACGAAGCGTCCGCCCGCATCGGCGAACGCGGGCAGGTAGAGCAGGTTGGCATTGCCCATCAGCCCGAAGACGGTGTCGACACCGTGTGCGGCCAGGGCGTCGGCGAGCGCGTGGAAAACCTTCATCGCTGTCCTTCGGTCGGGGCGGGCGGAAGCCATCTGGGGTCGTTCTGGTCGGTCGGCGCGGACGAGAGCGGCGGGCCCTCCCGAACCAGCGAACGCAGGTGGTTGCCGGTGACGAGCACGGTGGTGTCCGCGCAGCTCTGGGTGAGGACCATGTGCCGGGCGCGGACCTGCGGATGGCGCACCGCGCGGGTCAGGTCGTGCAGGGGTGCGGCGGGCACGCCGGCCGCGGCCGCCGCGTCGAGTACGGCGGTGACGGGGCCGTCGGTCCGGGGCAACGGCCGGTCCGTGTCGAGGAGCACGGTGCCGTCCGGGGTCTCGACGAGCTGCGGGGCCGGTGCGGGTTCGTCGTCGTACCAGCGGTCCTGCGTGGCCCACACGGCGCTGTCGAACAGCGCGACATCGGCGGCGCATCCGTGTCCGGTGCGCAGGCGGACGTAGGTGGAGACGACGGCGGCGGCAGCGGCCAGGTAGGCACCGAGGACGTCGGCGCTGGACACCGGTGTGCGCAACCCGGTTCCGTCACCGCCGACGAGGTGCATGATGCCCGACTCGGCCTGGATCACGGTGTCGACGCTGCGGTCGGCGGCGGCCAGACCGTGGCCGGTCACCGTGCAGTGCACGGCACCGTGCCGGGACAGCACCTGTGCGGGGGCGAGGCCCTGCGCGGCGAGCGTGTCGGCGGCGAGGTTGGTGAGCACGATGTCGCAGTCGGCGAGCAACCGGTCGAACGTCTCCCGGTCCCCGGCGTCGGCGAGGTCGAGCCGGCAGGAGCGCTTGCCGGCGTTGTTGACGTGGTACAGGTAGCCGACCCCGCCCACCCGCTGGGCGAGCCGCCGGGATCCCTCGCCGTGCGGGGGCTCCACCTTCAGTACGTCGGCGCCGAGTTGGGCCAGCAGCCTGCCCGCGTGCGGCCCGGCCGTGTACGAGCCGATCTCCAGCAGGCGGACGCCCCGCAGCGGCAGGCCGCCGCGCGGGATCCGCTCCCACAGGAGGCCCTGCCGGGGCATCGGGCCGCCGGTGAGGGCCGGTACCAGCGAGCGCAGGGGGCTGCCCGGCGCGGCGGACGGCCCGGTGGCCAGGCCGCGCCGCCGGGCGGCGGGCCCGTGACGCACCTCGTCGGGTGCCGCGATCTGCGCGCAGGGAATGCCCGAGGCCCGGAGGCGGGCCACCACGTCGGCCGCCCGTCGCACCGCGGTCCACTCGCCGAGGAGCTTGTCGAGTTCGTCGGCGTTGCGGACCCGGGCGGCGGTGTCGGCGAAGCGCGGGTCGTCGACGAGGTCCCCTCGGCCCGTCGCGTCCGCCAGCCGCCGCCACATCGGATCGCCCATCGTGCAGATGACGACGGGGGCGTCCAGGCACGGGTAGCTGTTCCAGGGGGCCGCCATGCCGTGCCGGTTGCCCGTGCGCCGCGGGGGGCTGCCGGTGAGCGCGACGCTCGGCAGCAGGGTGCTCGTCAGGGTGAGCAGGCTGTCCAGCTCGGCGATGTCCAGGTAGTCGCCGCCGCCCCCGCGCTCGCGGCCGACCAGCCCGGCCACAACGGCGATCAGGCCGGACAGGCCGGCCGCGCGGGAGGCCAGGCCCACCACGGAGGTGACCGGGGGATCCCCCTCGGCGCCGGTCGCCATGGTCAGTCCGGCGAGCGCCTGGAGGGTGGCCTCGGTGGCCGGGGCGTCCCGCAGCGGGCCGGTGAGCCCGAAGGCGCTCAGCCGCACCGTGATCAGATCCGGGTGCCGCCGCAGGAGTTCACGGGGGCTCAGCCCCAGGTCGGTGAGGTGGGCGTCGCCCTCCCCGTCGCAGACCAGCACATCGGCCGTCTCCAGCAGGCGAGGCGCGCGGTCCCATCCGGCTGCCGGCTCGGCGGCGGCGTGCAGCCACTGCGCGAACGGTCCGGTGCGGGCGGGTGGTTGCCCCAGAGGGACGACACGGGCGCCGAGATCCGCGAGCAGCCTGCCCAGCAACGCGGCCGAGGTGCCATGGCCGGCTATGAGCACGTCGGTGCCACGAAGTGGCCCTGCCCCTGTCATCGAATTCCTCCTCGCACACCGCACACCAGCACGGGGTGGTGGTTTTCACCGCTGGTCGGTTTTGGATTGCGGCCGCCATTCGGCCGCGGCGGGAATTCCTGTCGGCGCCGCCCGTATGCCGGGGAGCTTTCCGCCGACGGTTCTCTTTCGCAATTAAAGCCCGCTGGTCCGGACCGGCGTCGACCCTTTGCGTCGAAGACGGCGAAAAATCATCGCTCCGGATTGCCGCGGAACCGGTGATTCAGCCTGGGAATTGGACGGCCAAGGAGGTAATAATGGCCAACCTGAGATTTTACGAACTTTTATGTTTGAACTAAGCCCAGCTGGCGCACAGTTGGCTCGCGATGCAGGTCAACGCGCAGGGGTTCCACTTTTGCCCTTTCGTGCACAGTGATTGTGGTCACATCGGGCTTGATTGACGGGTGTGAATTGGGGCTGGCAGGCTGACGCGAAGTTGCTTCCCTGAGGTGTCGCAGTAGCGATTACGAAAACCTCAGTAATTCAAAGGGAGGCTCAAGGGGGATGCTTTTGAGTCGCCCGTCATTGCTGGGCGCCATGATGCTGGAACGCCCAAATTCCGCGTTTATCGCCAAGGCATCCCGCCGTCCGCGCCCTACCGTTCACACGGCTTCAGGAGGCCGCGATCGCATGAGGGAATTTGCCCGAACCGCCACCGCCCCGTGCCCGATCGGGCAGACGAGATCCGCCGGCGCCCGCGAGGCGCCCGCCCGACACCCCACCGCCCGCCCCCCGTCCTTAAGTGACCGCCGCTCCGTCGCTCACCGCATCGCACTCGACTCCGCAGCACGGGCATCGCTCCCGGCAGCCCGGCCGGCGGCCACCACGGCGGGACCCGCGCCACACGCGGCCGTCCGCGCGGACCGCGCCGTGCACGAGGTGACCGGGGTATGAAAAAGCCGATGTGGGCCGCCGTCATCCGGGCCTGGGGCGGCCCCGAGCAGTTGGCCCTGGAGCAAGTGGAACGACCGGCGCCGCCGCCCGGATGGATCACCGTCCGCGTCGAGGCGTGCGCGCTCAACCACCTCGACATCCATGTGCGCAACGGGCTGCCGGGCGTACGGCTGGAACTCCCGCACGTCTCCGGCGGCGACGTCGTCGGCATCGTCGAGGAGGCCACCGACGAGGCGGGCGAGCGGCTGCTGGGCAGTCGCGTACTGCTCGACCCGATGATCGGACGCGGCATCCTCGGCGAGCACTACTGGGGCGGGCTCGCCGAGTACGTCGTGGCGCCCGCGGCCAACGCGATCCCTCTGCCCGCGGGGGCCACCGACCCGGCGCGCTACGCCGCACTGCCGATCGCCTACGGCACGGCGCAGCGCATGCTCTTCACCCGGGCACGGCTGCAACACGGCGAGAGCGTCCTGCTGTTCGGGGCCACCGGCGGTGTCGGCGTCGCCTGCGCCCAACTCGCCGTGCGATCCGGGGCCCGGGTCATCGCCTGCTCCGGATCGCCGGCCAAACTCGCCCGGCTGCGCACACTCGGCGTCGCCGAGACGCTCGACGCCGGCGCCGGGGACATACGGCGCCGGGTCCTCGACCTCACCGACGGCGGCGCCGACGTGGTGGTCGACTACCAGGGCAAGGACACCTGGCCCCTCTCCCTGCGCTCCGCACGCCGCGAAGGCCGCATCGTGACCTGCGGCGCGACGACCGGCTACGAGGCGATCACCGACCTGCGCTACGTGTGGTCCCGTCAGCTGGACATCCTCGGCTCCAACGCGTGGCGCCGCGAGGATCTGCACACGGTTGTCGAACTCGTGGCCACCGACGCCCTGGAACCGGCGGTGCACGCCGAGTTCGCCCTGTCCCGTGCCGGCGAGGCGGTCGCCGAGCTGGAGGAGCGCCGCGCGTTCGGGAAGGTCGTCATCCGTGCGGCGTGAACCCACTCCTGTTCCGGCACGACCCCGGAGGAAACGGCTTTGGCTATGACGGGCAAGACCGCACACGACCAGGACTTCCTCTCCAGGACGCAGAGCGCGCTGGCGATGCAGCGGAAGATCTGCGCACAACCCGAGGAAACGGCCGAGCACGTGCTCTGCGACATCCTCGCGGGCTCACGCGACACCGGCTTCGGCCGCGAACACGGCCTGGGCCGGGTCCGCACGCGCCAGGAGTGGCAGCGCGCCGTGCCCATCCGCCGCTACGACGAGCTGGCCCCCTACGTCGAGCGGCAGCTCACCGGCGAGCGCCGCGTCCTCACCTCCGACGACCCCTACGCCTTCCTGCGCACCTCGGGCTCGACCGGCCGCGCGAAGCTGGTGCCCACCACCGGACACTGGCGCCGCGCCTATCGCGGGCCGGCGCTGTACGCGCAGTGGGGCCTGTACTTCGAGCAGATCGGCGCCGAGCGGCTCACCGGCGACGAGGTCCTCGACCTGTCCTGGGAACCCGCCCCCGCACTGGACCAGCTGCACGGATTCCCCGTCTACGGCATCACCGAGCGTCCTGTGCCGGACGACCCGGAGGACTGGAATCCGCCGTGGCGCGCGGAGAGCTGGTTCCCCCGTGACGCCGACTCCCCCACCATGGCCGGGCTGCTCTACCGGAAACTCCTGCAGCTCGCCGACCGTGACCTGCGGCTGATCGTCTCCGTGAACCCGTCCAAGATCGTCCTGCTCGCCGAGGCGCTGAAGGAGAACGGCGAACGCCTGGTCCGGGAGCTGCACGACGGCTGCGGCACGGCCGCGGATCCCGCCCTGGCCCGCAGACTCGCCGCCGCCTTCGACCGCGCGGACGGCCGGCCGCTGCTCACCGACCTGTGGCCCCGCCTGAGCCTGCTGGTGTGCTGGAACTCCGCCTCCGCGGCGCTGTACCGGCCCTGGCTGTCCCGGCTGGCGCCCGGCGTGGCAACGTTGCCGTTCAGCACCACCGGCACCGAGGGAATCGTCACGCTGCCCGTGGACGACCACCCCTCCGCGGGCCCACTGGCAGTCGACCAGGGGCACTTCGAGTTCGTGCCGTGGGACGAACTCGACGACGGGAGACCACTGCCCGCGGACAGCCCCACCCTCGGCTACGACGAACTGGAGGCCGGCACCGACTACCGGCTCGTCATGAGCCAGGCCAACGGCCTCTACCGCTACGACGTGGGCGACGTCTACCGCATGGTGGGCTCGGTCGGCGCGACGCCACGGCTGGAGTTCCTCGGACGTGCCGGCTTCCAGAGCTCGTTCACGGGAGAGAAGCTCACCGAGCCCGACATCCACACCGCGGTGATCCGCGTCCTCGGCAGCGGGTCGGTCGACCACCCCCACTTCTCCGCCGTCCCGGTCTGGGGCACTCCACCGCACTACGTGGTCGCCATCGAATGGGCCGGCACTTCCCGCGCCGTGCACACGCAGGACACCGCACACCGCATCGACGCCGTACTCCAGGAAGTCAACGTCGAATACGCGGACAAGCGCCGCAGCGGACGTCTGCGCCCCCTGCAAGTCCTGCCCCTGGTGCCGGGAGCCTTCCGGACGATCACCGAACGCCGGTTCCGCCAGGGCACCGCCGGCGCCCAGATCAAGCACCACTGGCTGCAGAAGGACACGGCCTTCCTCGACACGCTGCGCGAACTCGGCCTCGTCCGTGCGCGCCCGACGGAAAAGTGACGCCATGCGTATCGGATTCGCCGCACCGGTGTCCGGCCCCTGGGCCACGCCGGACACCGCCGTACACGTCGCGCGCAGCGCCGAAGACCTCGGGTACGACTCGCTGTGGACCTACCAACGGGTCCTCGGCGCCGCCGACGACTCCTGGGGCGAGGCCAACCGCGGCGTCCACGACCCCCTGGTCACCCTGTCGTTCCTGGCCGCCCACACCACGCGGATCCGCCTCGGGGTCGCCGTCCTGGTCATGCCGCTGCACACCCCCGCCGTGCTGGCGAAGCAGCTCACCACGCTCGACCTGCTCTCCGGCGGGCGACTCGACGTGGGCCTCGGCAACGGCTGGGCGGCCGAGGAGTACGCGGCGGCCGGCGTGACCACGACGGGCCTGGGCCGCCGCGCCGACGATTTCCTCGCCTGCCTGCGGGCCCTGTGGGCCGAGGAGCCCGTGGTGGAACACGACGGCCCCTTCTACCGTGTTCCGCCCTCCCGGTTCGCCCCCGGTCCCGCCCAGTCCCCGCACCCACCGCTCCTGCTGGGCGGCAGCGCGCCCGCCGCGCTGCGCCGCGCCGGTCGCCTCTGCGACGGCTGGATCGCGAGCAGCAAGGCCACCCCCGCCGCCATCCGTGACGCCATCGCCGTCGTACGCGACAGCGCCGAGCAAGCGGGACGCGACCCTGCGACACTCCGTTTCGTCTGCCGTGCTCCGGTGCGGCTCCGCCCACGACCGGCCCCCGACCAGCCGCTGTTCACCGGCACCGCGGACAAGATCCGGGCCGATCTCGCCGGGCTCGCGGACACCGGGCTCACCGAGATCTTCGTGGACCCGAACTTCGACCCCGGGATCGGTTCCCCCGACGCGCCGGCCGACGAGGCGGCGAGCCGAGTCGACCTGCTGCTCCGTGAACTGGCCCCCACGACCTGGTGAGAGGACGAACCCCGTGTTGATCGCACGTGTCGCCGTAGGAGACGACCGGGCATACGCCCGTGTCGACACCGACGCCGGACGGGTCCACCTGCTGTCGGGCACCCCCTTCGACGAGATCCGGCCGACCGGGGAGACCCGGCCGCTGGCCGAGGTCCGCCTGCTCGCTCCGACCGAGCCCAGCAAGGTGCTGGTCGCCGGTCGCAACTACGGTGACGTCGTCACCCCGGACCTGGTCGTCTTCATGAAGCCGTCCACCGCCGTCGTCGGCCCGGGCAGCCCCGTTCTGCTGCCCGCGGAGTCCGAGGAGGTCCGCTACGAGGGAGAACTCGCCGTGGTCATCGGCCGCCGCTGCCGTGACGTGCCCGAAGCCGTCGCGGACCAGGTGGTGTTCGGGTACACCTGCGCCAACGACGTCACCGCCTGGGACGTCGGGGCACCGAACGGCCACTGGACCAGGGCCAAGAGCTTCGACACCTTCTGTCCCCTGGGACCGTGGATCCGCACCGACCTCGACCCCATGGACCTCGCCCTGCGCACGACCGTCAACGGCGTCGTACGCCAGGACGGTTCGACCAAGGAGATGAACAGGGACGTCCGCGCGCTGGTGTCCCGCTGCAGCACCCTGATGACCCTGCTGCCCGGCGACGTGATCCTCACCGGCACGCCGGCAGGCGCAGGCGTCCTGCGCCCGGGCGACGAGGTCACCGTAGAGATCGACGAAATCGGCTCACTCTCCCACCCTGTGGCCAACCATCAGGTGCCCGCACCAGATGCCCCCGCGTGACCGACACACTGTCCGCGGCGGCGGTGCCCGAGGGGGAATTGCGCTTCCTGTAGCTCCACACCACACAAGGGAATCCGTCGACGCGAGCCTCATGGGCAACGATTTACGAAGATCTATGGCGTTCCAGCGATGAAATCAGTACCGTCCCCGTCGTTGGCCCGCCATGGGCACCTGCACGCGGTCCGTCCAGAGAGGAACCATCCATGGACTCCGGTTCTCCCGATCGGCAGCTGCCGGTCACCGAGCGCACGCGTCACCACCGCTTGCGCGAGCAGGGCAGCCTGGACCGTGATCAGCTCGACGCGATCCTCGACGCCGGGTTCCTCTGCCACCTCGGCGTCACCGTCGACGGAAACCTTTTGGTGGTGCCGACCGTCTACGGGTCCGACGGCAGCACCTTGTACTTTCACGGTTCGGTCGCCAGCCGCAGCCTGGTCGCCTCCCCCGCCGCGGCGGTCTGTGTCACCGTCACCCATGTCGACGGCCTCGTCCTGGCCCGCTCGGTCTTCGAGCACGGGGTCAACTACCGCAGCGCCATGATCTTCGGCGTCCCCAGGATCGTCACGGACCCCGAAGAGAAGCTCGCCGGCCTGCGCTGCCTGGCCGAGCACGCGACACCGGGTCAGTGGGATTACGCCCGCCGCCCCAGCCGCAAGGAACTGGCCGCAACGTCTCTGCTCGCCCTCTCCCTCGACGAAGCGTCCGTCAAGATACGCACCGGCGCCCCCGACGACGGCGACAGTGAGGACGCCCAACTGGGCCTGTGGGCAGGTGTCCTGCCGCTGCGAGCCACATGGGGCGACCTGGAACCGGACCCGCTCCTGCCCCCGGCCACCGAGACCCCCGCCCACCTGACGAAGCGAGTCGGCACCGCCGCGAACTGAGCGCCACGGACAGGGCACTCACCAGGCGCGGGGCACCCCCGGCCCAGACGAACCGGCCTCCGTGATGCCGTCCTCCGCGGCGGTCAGGGGCCGTTGAGGCCGGCCTGCTGTGGCCGCCGCCATCGGCGGCATTACCTAGATCCCACGCCTATTTGCCCAGGTCAGACGGGTGTGGCTGGCTGAGGGACCTGAGGTCGGTCTCGTCGACGCAGGCGGTCGACCGAGAGCTGGCCGCGGGATCGTGACGCGGCCTCCCAGGCAGCAGGCGCCCGCCGAGTAGGACCGCGCAGGCCCCCACGGTCAGCAGCCCGCCGACGAGGAAGGTGCCGCGCACGTCGGCGAGCGGCAGGACGAGTCCGCCGAGCGCGGCGCCCGCCGCGATACCGGCGTTGTAGGCACCGGAGTTCGCCGCGAGCGCGATATCGGTGCGTCCTGGTGCGCAATGCAGCATGGTGTTCTGGGTGGTCATGAACACCGGCCCGAGGGCACCGCCCATCAGCGCCAGGAACGCCACCGCTGCCACCGGGTGGGTGCCCGCCGCGTACAGGCCGAGCATGCCCACCGCCTGCGTGGCTGCGGCAGTGGCCGGCGCGGCGTGCGGAAAGCGGTCCAGCAGTGCCCCGGTGATGCTCACCCCTGCCAGACACGCAGCACCGAATGCCACGAGCAGGGCAGTGACCGTGCTCGGGGAGAACCCGCTCACCTCGCCCAGGAACTTCACGATGTAGGTGTATCCCGTGAACGCCCCCGTGGCGGACAAGGTCCCGGCTGCCAGCACGATTCCGAACCGGCGGGCGTCGGGACTTGTTCCGTAGGCGGCCCGCTCTTCGTCCGGACGCGAGGCCGGCAGCAGAACGGCAATCGTCACCAGCGCGATGAGCCCCGGAGCCGCCGGCATGGCGACGGGCACCTGCCAGTCGCTCTGCCGGCCCAGCCAGGTCCCTGCGGGAACGCCGCATACGAGGGCGAGCGAACCGGCGACGGACAGCGCCCCCACCACACGCCCGCGGACCTCGGGCGCGAACAGGCCCACCGCGACCGGCCCCATCACGGCCCAGAACAGTGCCTGGGCGAGCGCGGTCAGCAGCCGCGCCACGAGGAGCAGACCGTAGGAGGTGGCCAGCGCCGCAACCAGACTGGACACGACGAGCGCGGCCAGCAGCCCCGTGAGTACATGACGTCGGGGCACGGCCCGCATGACGTGGGCGAGCGGCAGGGATGCGACGGCAACCATCACGCCGTAACCGGTGACCAAGAGACCGACCGCCGACACGGACACCCGCAGGCTTGCGGAGATGAGCTCCAGGAGGCCGACCGGCAGGTTCTCCGCCGTGTTGAAGGTGAAGGCAGCCAGCATGAGGGCCAGGAGCACCGCCACCCTGTGCCACGGAGCCGGCCGCGGCGTGACCCTACGGGCGCTTCCTGCCCTCGCCCGGTGCGCCTGCTCCGTGGCACCGTCCATGGAAGTACCTCACCGGGTTCACCGGCCCCGCCGCAACCGAATTCATCCGCCGCGTGGGGTGACGCTCAAATGATCAAGCATGGCCTTCGGTCTCGCCCATTCACGCCGATGCGGGCCGCGGCCAGGTCCTGCTGACGTTCCTGGAGGCGATCGGCGAGTGGTCGCGGCCTTGGCCAGAACAGTCAAGGGCGATGCCGGCTGGCCGCGAAGTGGGCCACAAGGTCGGGCAGGTAGGCCGGCGAGCCCGTTGCTCTCGGGTGCGGCGGGTGTCGCTACCGGCGGCGTGCTTCGTCGGCGCGGCCGCCGGCGCCCAGGAGGCCGGTTGCTTCGAAGGGGGTGCGGGCGGCCAGCCGGGGCAGTTCCCGTCGTGAGAGTCGGGTGACGACGGCCGGCAGAGCGGCACGTACCCCTTGTGCGGCACGGAGCCAGCCCGGTACGTAGACGGCGACCGAACGGCGTTCCACTGCGGTGACCAGCCGGGCGGCGACCCACTCGGCGGGGTGGACCTTCCTCGCGGGCGGGGGCATGTGGGCACGGAGTTCACGGAGCACGGGGTGCTGGTCCGCGTCCCTGATCATGTCGGTGTCGGTCCAGTTCAGATAGGCGATCCCGACTCCCACGCCTTCGGGGGCGAGTTCGGCGCGCAGCGAGTGCGCGAACGATTCCACCCCGGCCTTCGAAGCGCAGTACGCGCTCATCAGGGGAGCTGCTCCGATGGAGGCCAGCGAGGCGACCTGCAGGAAGTATCCGTGCGAGGCGAGCAGGTCCGGCAAGAAGGAGCGGGCGGTGATCGAGCTGCCGATCAGATTGACCTCGATCACGCGTCGCCAGGTGTCCGGATCGGACCCGACGAAGGGCCCGCCCTCGGCGATCCCCGCGTTCGCCACGACGATGGACGCCGGCCCCAGGCGGTCGCGGACCTCCTCGGCCACCTGCCTCATGGCCTCGTCGTCGGTGACATCGACGCCCCAGCAGTACGCGTCCGTCGGAAGGGCGGATGCCACTCGGCGGAGAGCCGCCTCCTCCCGCCCCAGCAGGGCCACCCGGGCTCCGCGGCGGGTCAGCTCGCGGGCGGTCTCCTTCCCCAGACCGCGCGCCGCCCCGGTCACCACCGCGGTGCGGCCCTGCAACGGAAGCGGTCGTTCCGGGCAGGTCATCGAGCGCGGTCGTGGTGCATGCAGCGATGCGTGTCGCGGTGTGTGGGGCATCGAGCACTCCTGATGACGAGCGATCGGACAGGCCCGGTCCCCTCGACCGGCAACCGCCGACCGCAGCCCCTTTCACCGTAGGTGCGCCGGGGCACCTACGCGCGCTGGTGGCCCAGGACGGCACGGAGCCCCCAGGCCGGGCCGGCAGTGCCGGGACGACGTGCGTGCCAAGACGGCGTGGAGCCCTGGCCTCCCCAAGGCCATACGGGACGGACCATGCCACCATGCCCGCCCCGCTCCGCCGCCGATCCGCTGGTCGCACCTTGGTTGAACCGGTGGCACGTTGTGCGCACGCGTGCCAACCTTCTGTAATCAGCCGACGACTGCCGTCGCTGACATCACAGTTGCCGACATCAGTCGCTGTCCTGGACAGCCGCTGTCTTCACGGGGGGCCGAGCAGCGTGACGGAACGTCCGTTGGGAATACGGGGGATCGAGGCCCTGTACGAGGAGTGCCGCACGCGCCTGCAGGACGGCAGGGGCGCCGATGCCGGGCACGGGTTACCGACGGTCGTCCTCGTCGGCCCGCGGGGCAGCGGCAAGACCACCACTCTGAACTGGCTCGGCTACCTCGGATCGCGGCGTCCGCACGCGTACTTCGACTTCGGGTCGGCCGCACCCCGCAGGCCCCATGAGGTCGCCGGCCGCCTGGCGTACGGCCTGTCGCACCGCTTTCCCCGGCAGACCCCGCTGGTCTTCCCGCGGCTGACCCTGGGGCTGGCCGTGGTGGCCCCCGAGCTGTCGCTGGACGCGACGGATCCCGAGCGGGCGAAGAAACAGTTGCGCCAGGCGCTGCGCGGGCCCCAGGAGCCCCATGCCGCAGGCGACCGGGTGGCCGCGGTCGCGGGGCTGCTGCAGGACCTCAACCTGGTCCGGATTCCCGGCGTCGGCCTGCTGGCCAGCCTCATCCGGCAGCCGCCCAGCATGCCGCTGCGCGTGACCCGGCACACCGGATTCGCCTGGTACGCTGGCCCGTTGGCCGCCCTCGACGCCCTCGTCGAACTCAATCAGCTCAGCAAGAGCGAGGAGCCGGCGGACCGGGCCACGGTGGACCGGCGGCTGTGCGAGGCGTTCCTCGCCGATCTGCGCGGTGAGTACGCGCGCCGCCAACGCGACCGCAACTGCGTCGTGCTGCTGGACAACATCGACGCTCCCGGCGGCCGCGAGTTCCTGGATCTGCTGATGGAACTCCGGGACGCCGACGGGGAACCGGACCCGCTGCTGGCCGTGGCCGCGGCGTCGAACGTCGGCCGGGTGCCCGCGATGTTCGCGACCGGCCCGGCGGGCGTACGGGTCCGCGCCCCCGAAGAGGCCTGTTACACCGACTGGGAAGCGGCCATCCCGGACCCGCCGCCGAACCGCTCCTGGCGCTGGTACTGCGTCCGGCTGCGCGGCCTGACCGCCGGCGAGACCGCCCAACTCGGCACGAATGTCGCAGCGCGGCTGCCGGAGGCCCCGCTCCTCGCGCACCGGTTGACCGACGGACACCCATGGAGCACCCGGCAACTGCTCACCGCCTCGGCCCGCCTCGTGGGCCGTGAGGATCCGGAGACGCTGTTGCGCGCGGTGCTCTCCAGCACCGCACCGTCCGCGGAAGGCGCCGACGAGGGCCCGCTGCTGGAAGAGGAGGCGCGGCAGTACCTGCTGCGCGATCTGACCGATGACCAGCACCGTGCGCTGGTCGAGTGCTGTGCCGCCCGCGAGTTCGACGCCGCCTGCGACGCCGGGCTCCTCGACCGCTTCCAGCTGCACACCCGCGATTCGCTGGCCCGGGTGGTCGCGACCCGCTTATGGCTGACCGATCCGGTACCCCAGGACGCCGAGGCCCGCGGCGGCCGCGGCTCCGGTTACCTGGAGGGCGTCCATCCGCGGCCGTTGCGCGGCAGCTCCGTCCTGCACCCGTGGCTGCGTCTGCTGCTGTTGCAGGAGTTGGCCGCCCGCCCGGACCGCTGGCTGGCCGTCCACGAACAGTTGCGGAGCTGGCACGCCCACCACGGACATCCGCTGGAAGTGCTGTACCACTCCCTTGCGCTGCACCGGGCGGACGACGTCGTCGAGCATCTCGCCCGCCGTCTGGTCGAACTCTCCGACACGGACATCTGGCTGTACGAGCTCTACACGATCACCGCCGCGCCGCTGCGTGAACCGGTGGTGCCGGAGCAGTCGGCCACGCTGCGTCTGGAGCAGCTGGCCGCCGACCTCGCGCCCCGCTCGTTCGCGGAGCACACGCCCCTGAGCCTGCTGGTGATCGGGCTGTGGCTGGCCTCCGATCCGCGCAACCGTCTGCCCGGCGCGAATCCCGAGCTCAACCGGACCATCAACGCGATGCTCCAGGACCTTGCCATGCGCTCCGTCCCCCGCCGGATCGGGCTCATGCACGAGGCCGCGAAGTACGTGTGAGCGCACTGCAGCACCCTCTCCCCTAGGAGCTGGCACCATGCATCTGCCCCCGCAACCCGCCGACGAACTCCCCCCTTGGTGGAAGGGGTGGCGCGGAGTCGCCACCCTCGTGCTCTCGCTGGCGCTGATAGCCGGCGGAATCTGGTTCTTCCGGCCGGTCGAGAAGGACACCAGCTGCGCGGCGGACCAGCCGGGCCTGTACTGGGACGGCACCGGCCCGCAACGGGAGTGCGTCGGCATCACGGAGGAGAAGGCGTACGCCTTCGACCCGCGCCTCAAAGGGATCACCGACCGGATCGCGCAGGAGAACCGACGGGTCCGCGCCCAGTGGGACCAGCCCGCGTCCGGAAAGAGCCGACTCCCCTACATCAAGGTCGGCGTGCTGATGCCGATGACGGAGAGCGACACCAGTGCGCTGCCCATCGAGGAGATCCGCACCAGCCTGGAGGGCGCCTTCGTCGCGCAGTGCCGGGCGAACGCCTGCCCCGAACTGTCCACCACCAGCGCCACCGGCATCCAGGGCAAGACTCCGCTGATCCAGCTCGTCCTGGCCAACGAGGGGCGCAGCGAGACGCATTGGAAGCCGGTGGTGGAGCAACTGGCCGGTCTGGTCGACGACGAGCACCCCCTGGTCGCGGTCACCGGCATGGGAGTCAGCATCCCGGAGACCCAGGCGGCGGCCACCGAACTCAGCCGACGGAGGATCCCCGCGATCGGTGCGGTCCTGACCGCCACCGACCTCAACGCGCCCCGTCTGTTCAAGGTGTCGCCGTCCAACGTCGACTACGCCAAGGCGCTGCGCCGGTACCTCGAACACTCTCCGCTGGCCGGACACCGCGGATACCTCGTCTTCGACAGCAGGGACGACAATTACGTCAAGACCATGCGCAAGGCGTTCGACGCGGAATTCGGCGACTACATCGGGCGGCGGCGCGCCTCGTTCGTCGGCACGACCGGCCACAAGCCCGCGGGCATCCCCCGGCTCTTCTACAACGCCGTCAACAACATCTGCCTGACCAAGGCGCAAGTGATCTTCTACGCCGGGCGCGACCGCGATCTCGCCGATCTCATCCGTGCCCTGTCCACCCGCAGTCAGTGCGGCCACGACACGCCGATCACGGTGATGACCGGGGCGACCGGGGCGTTTGCGCAGGGACAGCAGGTACGGGCGCTGCTCAAGGACAGCAAGATCACCATACTGGACGTCTCGGCGACCAGCCCCGCTCAGTGGGTCCGCGGCGTCCATGCCCCGTCCGGCTTCAAGCCCTTCCACCAGGCGCTGCGGGATTTGCGGTTCCCCGACTCGGTGATGGACGACGGCTACGCGATCATGCACCACGACGCCGTGCTGACCGCGATCTGGGCGACCCGCAATGTCACCGGCCAGACCGGCAAGGAAGCGCCCGACGTCCAGGACGTGTACAACGAGATCACCAATCTGCACGACGCCAGCACCGTTCCCGCGGCGGGCGGAGAGCTCAGCTTCGACGACGCCTCCCAAGGCTGGCCGCACAACAAGCCGGTTCCGGTGATCCGGCTGCCCGAGCCGCTCAAGGACCCGGGGGCGCCTTACCTGGTGCCGTGACCTGGCCCTTCTTCGGTTTCCTGGGAGTGCGTGGGCGGTTGGTCGGACGGGCGGTTCGCCGGTCGGTCGGGCAGTCGGGTGGGCGGTCGGACGGGCGGGCGGTTGCCTGCCCGGGACGGTCGGTCGGCCGGTCGGTGCGGTTGGCCGGCGGCTTGGTTGGTAGTTCAGTGCGGTAGGCGCCGGTCCTCTTCGCTCTTGCCCGAGGGGGGCCGGCCGAGGCGCGTCGGGGCAGTGCACGTCATCGGCGCGGTGATCCAGGCAACCGGAACCGATTCCTACTCATCACTCATCCTGAAAGGTGGGCCGTTCAACTGGCGGTCGTCCCACCGCTCGGAGCGTCCGGCGCCCGGCTGACACGCACCCGCGAGGGAGCGCCGTCCGTACCCGTGGGCTACTTGAGACGGCGTCAATTTTGATGGTTAAACTTTTGGGTACCGACGTGGCGGCCGCGACGTCCAGTGCGAGGGGAACTCCATGGGAGACGGACTCAAGGCCGACATCGGTTCGTTGCGTACGGGCGGCTCCGACTTCGACCGGATCGGCAAGGACTACCAGTCTCTCGTCAAGACGTTGCAGAGCGGGCTGACCTCCCTCGAAGGCCAGGACACACCGCCTTGGGGGGACGACGACCTGGGGGAGAAGTTCGGCGTCGTCTACGAGGGCCTGCGGGACGGCATGTACGAGTCCATGGGTCACCTCGCGTCGAAACTCCAGGAAATCGGGGGCGGGTTGAACAACATGGCCAAGAACCACGAGGCCGACGAGAACTTCAATGAATCCATGATGAAGCAGCACGTGGCGAACGAGGAAGCGGAAGGCCGGCTGATCGCCCAGATGAAGCGGCCCAGCGTCTAGGGAGCCGTTCGGCCACCCCGCGCACCCGCGCACCCGCCCACCCGATGGGCCCGTCCCCGGTTCGCCTGCCCCCATCCCCCTTCCTGCCGGGTTGACGGGCCCGGTTCTCTTCGCGGTTCGTCCGATGACATGAACCCGATGAACGAGCAGTCCCTGTTCCGCCGTACGTACCCGAACTCCAGTCAGCCGAGGGAACCCCCACCGTGTCGTTGATGCTGCCGGACGCACTTGAGTGGGTCCTTGAAATGCTGGGGTTCAACTGGCCCACGGCGGACGAGGACAAGTTGATGGATTCCGCCCAGAAGTGGCGGGACTTCGCAGCCGGGGTGGAGGACCTCCAGCACCAAGGCGTCAAGGCCGCCGGCAATGTGACGTCGCAGAACTCCGGCGACTCCATCGACGGCTTCCACACCACGTGGGAGAAGTTCGCGGGCGGCTCGGGCTACTTCGCGGACGCCCGCAGTGCGGCCAACGCCATCGCCACCGCGCTGGATGCCGCGGCCGGACTCGTCATCGGGATGAAAGTCGCGGTGATCGCCCAGTTGGCGATCCTCGCCGCGGAAATCATCGCGGCTCAAGCGGCGGCGCCGTTCACCTTCGGCTTGTCAGAAGTGGCGGCGGCGGCAGCGACCGTCGCCACCCGCGCGATCGTCCGCAAAATCATCAAGGAAGTTGCCAAGCAGCTCCTCGACGCGGCCCTGGAGACGGCGAAGGAACCCGCCGTCTCGGCGCTGCAGGCCATGATCTCGGACGTCATCGCGCAGTCCGTGAACATGAGCTTCGATGCGCAGAACGGCTTCGATGCCGGTCGTACGGTCAAGAAGGGCGCCGAGGAGGGCGTCAACGCGCTCAAGAACTCCGGCCAGACGTTCGCCGAGTCGCTGCGTGACGGTGCGGGCGCCAAGGCGGGACACCACGTCCGTAACGGGATGGAGTCGGCGGCCGGACACGGCTCCGGCGCGGATTCCGGCCATGATTCCGCCCCGGACTCGTCCAGCGGCAAGCCCGGCAAGGGTCTCGGTGGCGATGGCGGCGACGGCGGGGCGAGCAACGACGGTTCGAAGAGCGGGAGTTCGGGCGGGGAGACGGCAGCGGGAACGTCCGGTTCGGGGGATTCATCGTCCTCGGGTGGCTCGTCGGCCTCCGGTGATTCGTCAACCTCGGACAACTCGTCCGCCTCGGGTTCCTCGTCGTCCTCGGGCGACTCGTCGACCTCGGGTGCTTCGCATGGCGCTTCGGGCGGTGGCGGTTCGTCCAGTGGCGGCGCTTCGCACAGCGGCGGATCGGGCGGCGGCAATTCCCACACCGGAACCGGTGTCACGGCGAACTCCGCTCCCAGCGACTCGGGTTCACCGGCCGGCGCCCATGGAGCAAGCAATCCCGCCTCCGATGGTGGTCATGCCCCGGGCAACGGCGGTCAGTCCGGACCTGCCCCTTCGGACTCCCCGTCTCCGGACCGGCTGACCCCCTTCGACGCGGGATACCACGAGTCCCAGAACGGCGGCGGCACGTCGCCGGACTCCCCTGCCGACTCCTCGCACTCCTCGCACTCGTCGTCCGCCACGTCGTCGCCGCCCTCGTCCTCGGTATCTCCCGACTCGAGCCCCTCCCCCGACACCGGGTCATCCCGGCCCGACACCTCGCCGTCCGCCGATCCAGGAGCCCGGCCGGACGGGGCTCCCGCCGCCGACTCCAGGCCGGATTCGGCACCGGACTCCAGTGCCGGGCCGGACGCGGCCACGAGGTCGGACTCCGGCGTGGGACCGGACTCCACTGCGGGACCGTCCCCGGACTCGGGCGCCCGTCCCGATGCAGGCAGTACGCCCTCGCCGGAGTCGTCCCATGGCGACGGTCCGCCTGCCTCGGACACGGGATCACGACCAGATCAGGGCTCGTCTCCCGATCCCGTACACACGGACAGGGACAGCTCGCCCACCCCCGACGCGGGGGCGCGGCCGGACAGCGAGCCCTCGCCGACGCCCGCCCACTCTGACGGCACGCCCGGCGACGCTCATGGCACCCCCGACCACACCAACGGCACGCCCAGCCATGCCGACAGCACACCCGGCCACGCCGACGGCGCTGTCTCCGCGCCCGCCCATGACGGCGACACTGCCTCCGAGCCGGTTCAGCACAGCACCCCCGGCCCCGGCCCCGGCCCCGGCGAGTCGGGCCCGGACTCCAGCCACTCGCCGGACCACTCGTCGGAGCACTCGCCGGAACACTCACCGACACCTTCTTCGTCTCCGTCCCCGGATCCGTCCTCCGCGCCGTCGCCCGACTCGGGAAACCGGTCGGAGGCGCACGTCCCCTCCCCCTCGCCCGCACCGGACAACGGCCCCACGGGGTCGGACCCCTCCCACTCGCCGTCGGGGAGCGACAGCGACAACAGCTCCAACGGGAACGGCGGAAGCGGCGGCCGGGTCGGGATGCCGTCGGGCGCCATGCCTCATGCGGCTTCCTCGCACTCCTCGTCGGCTTCCTCGTACGGCTCACCCCAGCAGCACGGCCCCCACCAGACACACGACGACAACGACGTCACCATGCACACGGACAGCGCGACCACCTTCGCGCCGCCGCCCACCAGTGCGCCGAACGCCTCGCAGACCGGGGGCGATCCGTCCCCTTCCCCGTCCTCGTCGACGCCCTCCTCTTCCAGCGCCGCCACACCCGGCGTGGCCATGGGCGGCGGCTCGGTGCCCACCCCGAGCGCCCCCGCCGGAGCGCACGCTTCAGCAGGTGCTCCGCCCGCCTCCGCGCCCCCGCGCTCCACACCGGCCGGCCACGGCACCCCACCCCGGAGCACACCCGCCCGGGACCCCCGCACCGCGCCCTACGGCGATCCGCGCACCACTCCCCCGCGTCAGCGCCCCGGCACTCCTGACCAGGCCTCGCGCCCCCGGCCCACGCCTCCCCGCGCCGACACACCTCGTACCGAGCAGCCGCGCGGCAACGAGTCGTCCCCACACCAGCCGCAGACACCGTCACCGTCACCGTCTCCGTCACCGAACGAGGGACCGGAGAACCACGGTCCCGAGCAGAAGCCCACCACCGGCCCCGACTCCAACGCCACGAAGACCCCTGAGACCGGCAAGCCGGATGCGAGCGAGTCGACACCCGACGCCACGCACCAGAACGACGCCCAGCCCGACGACAACAAGCCGAACGCCCCTCAGCCCGACGACAACAAGAACGACAACGGCAAGAACGACGACGCCGAGCACGATGAAGGCGCCGGCAAGGACGACGACGGCAAGAGCGACAACGCCCCAGCCGACGACTCCCACCCCGATGGCAAGGACTCACCCGAGTCGGATCCGAACACGGACGCCAACCCCGACACGGACTCGGACTCGGACTCGAAGCCAGACACCGAACCCGACGCCGACACGGACTCGGACTCGGACTCGAAGCCAGACACCGAACCCGACGCCGACACGGACTCCCACTCCGATTCGGACTCTGACGCAGAGCCAGGCTCCGACCCCGACGCCGACACCGACGCCGACACCGACACCGACTCGGATTCCGACGCAGATCCCGATGCGCACGACGACCGGCCAGGTCTCGATGACATCCGCGCCGGTATCCAGGAAGCCCCCGGCGGCCTGTTGCCGCCCGACCCCGCGGATCAACAGGCACTCGTCGACGCCATCCCCCGTAACGACGACGGCACCCCCCAGCGCTTCCCCGATCCGTTCGGGGACTGGGCCCAGTTGCAGAACGACGGCGGTACGGGTGTATCCGGCCGGTCCAACAACTGTGCCGACTGCAGCCGTTCGTTCCTCGAGACCTGGTACGGAAACCCGCAGGTCTCGGCGCCCCGTACGCCGGACCTCAATGCGGACGGCACCCCGGACCACTGGTCGCCGGAGACCGACGCCAACGAGAACATCATCGACTGGTCCGGCGCGCCGCACTCCTACGCGGGCACCAGCCCCGACGGTCACGACGCCATCGCCCAGGACCTCCTGAAAGCGGGTCCGGGCTCGTCGGCGATCGTGCAGGTCAACTGGGCCGAGGGCGGAGGCCATGCGTTCAACGCCGTCAACCACGATGGCCGCATCGTGTGGGTGGACACCCAGAGCGGCGAGGTGAGCGAGCAGCCGATCAACACCGACGGCGCCACGGATGTCTTCTACATCCCGCTGGACGCCGACCGGAACCCGCTCCACTCCGCACCGGATCCGGCAGCCGATTCCGGCTCGTCGGATGAGGGCCATGCGACGTCGGACCAGCCCGACACACAGCACACCGACGCGCAGGACTCCCACACGCAGGGTGCCGACACGCAGGACACCGATACACAGCACCCGGACTCGCAGCCCCCCGAAGCACAGTCCCCTGACACGCCGCAGTCCGACTCGTCAGACTCCCACCCGTCGCAGTCCAACCCGACAGAGTCCGACTCACCGAAGTCCGAACCGACGGAGTCCAACCCGCCCCGATCCGACCCGACACAGTCGGACTCTCCGAAGTCCGACCCGGTGGAGCCCGACCCCGCACAGTCCGACTCGCCGAACTCGAACTCGAACTCGCCGCAATCCGACTCGCCGCAATCCGACTCGCCGCAGTCCGACGCCCCCTCACAGACCGACCACACCCCCTCGGACGCGAACGATTCCGCCAATCACCCCGCCGGTGGCAATCCGCAAGAGTCGCCCGGGAACCACGTCGACAACAACGTCAACGCGGGTGACAGCGCACAGTCCACCTCGCTCTCTTCGGGCCCGTCTGCGGACGGCCCGACCGGTGGACAGCCGCGACCGGGTGGTCATGACACCCAGCCCAGTGGAGGCGGCGCATCCCGGAATCCCGGCGACGCACCGCCGCGTGACGCTGATCCCCAGAGCAACGACTCCAATCGGTCGGCCCCCGGGCAGCCCGACACCACTGCCCCCGGCACGCCCGGCGGCCGACCGGACCCGACGCCTGCCGACGGCCGCCCCAAGCAGTCGCCCCCCGAGGGACGTCCGACCCAGTCGCCCCCCGACGGCCGTCCCCAGTCGCCGGCTCCCGACGGGCGCCCGACGCAACCGACTCCCGACGCCCCCAGTGGGAAGCGGAAAGCCAGCAACCCACCGCCCGCGGACAACCAGCCCTCGGGGTCCGGGAACGGCACCAAGAGGCCTCGAACGGATCCGGACCACGAGGGTCTCGCCGCGCTGAACCTGGACGATTCGCCGTCGCCGTCGACGAAGAGCGACGACGACGCGATGGACGTCGACAAGAAGGAGCCCTACTCCGACCCGCACGACCGCGGTGACAGCGACACCTCCGAGCAGGAGCGGAAGGGGGATCGCACCCTCGACGCCGAGGCAGAGGGGGCCAAGGAGTACGGCATTCCGCCGGACAAGCTGCAGAACGAGCTCCGACGGGACCGCGACGTACACCGCGTTCCGCTCGACAACGTCCACAACCACCTGGACAGT
Organism: Streptomyces caniferus; assembly: GCF_009811555.1. GTDB lineage: Bacteria > Actinomycetota > Actinomycetes > Streptomycetales > Streptomycetaceae > Streptomyces > Streptomyces caniferus. The sequence continues at coordinate 1,138,617 of NZ_BLIN01000005.1, forward strand.
TGGGCGAAGGACGGGAATCTGGCGCAGGTTCTGCGGACCTCGACCGGTGACGCCGCTCCCTCTTCCTCCGATGCCGGAAAGGGTCCGCGCGCCTTCACCGAGAGCGATCTGGAGCAGCGGCTGCCCGGATTCAAGAACCTGGAGCGCGGTGAGCGGCTCGCGGTCGTTTCGTCCCTGGCCCGGCTGAGCGTCGGATTCCACGAGCAGCACGGCGTGGGCAAGAATCCGGAGAACGTCGACAAGCCGTACCGCAAGAAGGGCGAGGACGACCCCAAGGCGGAGAGCCGGGACAGTGCGGCCAAGAACGCGGAGGAATCGCTCGGTGTGCGGGGCCACCGGAAGAGCAGCGACAAACTCCTCAACAGCCTCAAGCTCGACCCCATTCCGCCCAGCCTGAAGAACAACAGCCCCGACCTCACGGACCGAAACTACGCCGTGCTGGAGGTCGAGGGCCCGACACCCGGAGGCGAAACGCACTACGTCACCGACTCCTCGGTGCCCGTGGGCGAGAAGTACGTATCGGGGCGGCACTCGGAGAAGCATCTCGCCGACTGGCTGAAGCGGGTCAATCAGGGCGACAACACATATACGCCCAAGGCCGTCTACACGGAGCGTGAGCCCTGCGGAATGGGGCAGGGCCATGCGAAGTGTTCAACGGTGCTGCGGGAGAAGGCGCTCGACGACGCGAAGGTGTACTACAGCACGACCTATCGCACCGACCCGGCCGATGTCGCGGCGAAGAAGAAGCTCGACACGGAGAAGACCGGGGAGAAGAAGAAGGTCGACAAGATGACCTCGGCCGAGGTGCAGCAGAACATCGCCGACCGCATCAACGCACGCTCGGACAAGTCCGCCGAACGGGCCGCCAAGGAAATCGCGGCGGCGCAGAAGCTCGGCGAGGCGGACGCGCGCAAGGAACTCAAGAAGATCATCGAGCGCGAGTACAGCAAGCGGAAGGACGACGCGACGACGGAGGAGAAGCAGGCCATGGTCCGGGAGATGGACCGGCACATCGATCACCTGGACAAGACCTGGCGGAAGATCCAGCCGAGCCTGATGTGACCGGCCGGCCGCCCCGGTCCCCGGTGTCACCGCCCGCCCCGGGGCGGCGACGCCGGGCCCTCTCGGCGGCGCCGGACCCCCGCGGCGGAGACGGGCCCCCGCGACGGCGACACGGGTACCCGAACCAGCGTGCCGCCGAGTCCCTCCCGGCCCTCAGATGTCCAGTGCGCCCCTGAACCGGCCGTGTCCGACCTCCGGGCTGGTCACGGCGAGCCAGCCGTGGCCCACCCGGTCGAGCACCTCGACGGTCGACGGCTGGACGGAGATCCAGGACGCCGCCTCCTCCGGGTCCCGGACGCCTTCGGCGTACTCCTCGGCCTCCTCCGGGTCGTAGAGTTCGTCGTCCTCGTCCTGCATCAGGTCCCGCTCGAACTCCATGGGTTCGCCGACCCATACGGGATCGCCGTACGTGCGATGGCCGCGCTTGTCCTGCCCGTTCTCCGCGACCCACCACACCCGCGCGCCGTTGTACTCGTCCACCGCGTAGAAATGGGCTTCGCGGCATTGGGAACTGAGCTTTTCGACGGCTTGTGCCCAATTGTCGTTGAGATAGTCGGCACCGTAGACGAGTCGCCAGCCATCGAATTCGGGCGTGATGAATACGCGGTATTCCGTGCTGGTGGTGCCGTCGGCAGAGCGATGCTCCAGCGAATTCTCCTGGTGCAGGGCCGCGGACACGCCCAGGGACGTGGTCACGGGCTGCGCGTCGTGCAGACCCAACGCCCGGACGATGTCCTTCACTTCCGCCCGCGGCACCGCCACCCAGGCGTCGGCCGGCAGGTCCCCGGGCGTTTCGTCCAGCAGCTTGACCCGTACGAGCCGCTCGACGGCCGCCCGGTCGGCAGGAGCCAGGGCAGCGCCACCGCCGACGTCCGCGAGCATCCGGAGCGCGGCCGGCCGCAGGCGTCCGGGGCCTTCGCTGCGCACCCTTCTCAGCGGCTCGATCGCCGCGTCGCCGAGGCGCCGCACGCACGCCTCCGCCGCCGATCGGCCGGCCCCGTCCTCCTCGCCGAGCAACGGCAGGAGGTGCTCCACGACCGGGGCGCCGAGCGCGACCAGCCGGTCCGTCGCTGCCCTGCGCTCTTCCCGGTCCACGGCTGCCAGTTGATGTACCAGCCCGGCGATGTCCTTACCCATGGGAAAGACCCTAACCGAGCAGCTACCGGGACCCTCCGCGGCTGCGGCCCCAGCCACCCGCCGACAGGCCGCTGACCGCCCCACCCGGTCATCGCTCCCACTCACCGCTCCCACTCACCGGCGGGGCGGGCAGCGGCTCTGCGAGGAACCCTCCCCTCCCCACCGAATGACGAAAATCGGGAGCGCCATCCGTCGCCAAAGGATATGATTTCGCGGATCAATCTGCGGCTCTCCTGACCTGCCGCGCCGATGGCTCGCATCATGATCAGCGGGATGCGCCGGCGGCAGGGTACAGGGAGAGGCTCCCGAATTCCTCGTACACCCGGTCGGGTACCGGGTGCATCGCGCTGGCCGAAAATCTTCGTGGTTCGGCCTTTTCCGTGAATCCCGGATCTGCCTATGTTTCCCCAAGAGATCGCCGCTCCCGGAACCACCGCCGACCAACGCCCTCAGCATCCTGGAGGACAGCCCCTTGCCCAGCAAAAGCACGAACTCCACGCACGACACCCACTCCGCGCACGCCGTCAGCTCCTCCGACTCCCCCGGCTCGGCCGACTCCCCCGACTCCTCGGAATTTCCACGCCAATTCGCCCGCACCCGCCGCTTCTCCCTCGGCGTGCCCCGGAAATTCACCCTCTCCCCCGACGGCACCCGGGTGCTCTTCGTCCGCACGGGCTCGGGCACCGATCCCGTCGGCCGTCTATGGCAGCACGAGGACGGCGAGGAAAGGCTGTTGGCCGATCCGGCGCTCCTGGTGGGAGCCGGTTCCGGCACGGTTCCCGAGGAGGAGCGGCTGCGCCGGGAGCGCGCCCGTGAACGATCCGAGGGCGTGGTGTCCTACGCGACGGACGACGCCGCCCGTCTCGTGGCGTTCGCACTCTCCGGAGCCCTGTGGGCGGTGCGTACCGAGGGCGGCACCCCGTTCTCCGTCCCGGCGGCGGGTCCGGTGGTCGACCCCCGCCCCTCCCCCGACGGCCGGCACATCGCCTATGTGAGCCGTCGCAGTTTCCACGTCGTCGATCTGAGCGGTACCGACCGCCAACTGGCCCGCACGGACGGCCCGGACGTCTCCTACGGGCTCGCCGAATACGTGGCCGCCGAGTCCATGGGCCGGATGCGCGGCTACTGGTGGGCGCCGGACAGCCGCCACGTCCTGGTGAGCAGGGTCGACACCGGCCCCGTGGAGCGCCGTTACATAGGCGATCCGGCCGATCCGACGCGGCCGCCGCGGGCCGTTCCGTACCCGGCGGCCGGCACGCCCAACGCGGAGGTGACCCTGCAGATCCTCTCCCTGGAGGGCGAGCGGGTCGACGTGGAATGGGACCGCAAGGCGTACGAGTACCTCGTGGGCGCCGGCTGGGACGCGCACGGGCCGTACCTCGCCGTACAGAGCCGCGACCAGCGCACGGTCCGCACGCTCTCGGTCGACCCGGCGACGGGAGCCACCGATGTCCTGCACGAGCGGACCGATCCCGCATGGGTGGAGCTCGTCGACGGCACCCCGGCGCGTACGGCATCGGGGGCCCTGGTGCTCCCCGAGGACGACGGCGACACCCGGTATCTGACCGTCGGCGGCCGGCGGGTCACCCCGGACGGGCTGCAGTTGTGCGCGGTCCTCGGGGTCGAGGGCGAGCAGGTGCTGTTCACCGCGAGCGAGGACCCGTTGGAGACCCAAGTGTGGCGCCATGAGCCCGGCCACGGCTGCCGTCGGCTGAGCCGGGGCTCCGGCAGGTACACCGGCGTGGGGCGGGGCGGCACGGTCGTCCTGGCGGGCGTGACGCCGCGGGGCGACGAAGTCGGTGTGCTGTGGGGAACGGGTGCGGGACCGGGGTCGGGAACGGGACCAGGTACGAGGCCGGGAACGGGAACGGGACCCGGTAGAGGACCGGGAACGGGACCGGGTACGGAGTCGGACGAGGAGGCGCGGTATCAGGCCATCGCCTCGCTCGCCGAGCAGCCGTCGGTCACCCCGCGACCGCTCCATCTCCGCCTCGGCGAGCGGCAGTTGCACGGCGCCCTCTTCCTGCCGTCGTGGCACGAGGAGGGCGCCGGGAAGCTGCCGGTGCTCCTCGACCCGTACGGGGGCCCGACCGTACAGCTCGTGGGACGGGGCCGCGGATGGAACAGCTGTGTGTCGCAGTGGTTCGCCGAGCAGGGGTTCGCGGTGCTGGTGGTCGACGGGCGCGGGACGCCGAACCGCGGCCCGGCCTGGGAGAAGACCATCCACGGCGACCAGCTCACGCCCGCGCTGGAGGACCAGATGGACGCGCTGCGGGCGGCCGGGGCGCACTGCGACGACCTGGATCTGACGCGCGTGGCGATCCGCGGCTGGTCGTTCGGCGGGTTCCTCGCCGCGGCCGCCGTGCTGCACCACCCCGAGGTCTTCCACGCGGCCGTCGCCGGCGCGCCGCCCACCGATCAGCGCCTGTACGACACCCACTGGAAGGAGCGGTACCTGGGGCACCCGGAGCAGCAGCCGGAGAACTATGTGCGCTCCTCCCTGACCGGCCACGGTCATCTGCTGCGTCGCCCCCTGCTGCTGGTCCACGGGCTCGCGGACGACAATGTGGCCGCCGCGCACACCCTGCGCTTCTCGGCGGAGCTGCTCGCGGCGGGCAAACCGCACAGCGTGCTCCCGCTCCCCGGCGCGACCCATCTGCCGGCCGACGACGCGGTCAATGAGCAGTTGCTGCACTTCCAGCGGGACTTCCTGCTGGACGCGCTGGCCGAGCGCGGCGACGGGGAGTGAGGGAGTGAGACCGCCCCCACCGATCGGTACTTCCTTTCGCTGATCTCCTTCGTCTCCGCCCTCCGGTGCGTCGCATCGCCTCTGCCCTTCGGCGAATCCTTCGGTGCCTCCCGTCGGTGCCTCCCCTCGGTGATCCCGGTCGGTGCCTCCCGTCGGTGCCTCCCGTCGGTGATTCCGGTCGGTGATCCCGGTCGGTGAATCCGGTCGGTGAATCCCTACGGCCGTCCGACCTGGCGGTTCACCGTCGGCGTTGTGCTTCTGCGAAAGGAACGCGTCCCGCATTGAACACGCCGGGCCGCCCCTCCGTATGGACCCTGTGCAACGTCCATGGAGCACAACGCGCACCGAAGGCACCACCATGAACCGGAGGCCCACCATGGCTCGACAGGCAGCGTCGCAGCGGACCGAGACCGATGCGACGACGGCGACGGAGGAGACCGGCCCGGCTCCGGCAGAGCGCGGAGCGGCGCGGCGGACCGTCGTCGCGGCCGTCGGCGCGGCCGGGCTGACGGCGGCGCTCGCGGCCTGCGGAGGCGGCACGGCGGACGCGGGGAGCGGCGATTCCAAGGCCGCCGGTGGGGGCGACCAGGCCGGCAGCTCGGGGGCGAGCGGTGGGGGCGACGGCTCGGCCGGAGGTGACGCCGCCGGTGGGGGCGGCACCATCCTCGCCAAGACGTCGGAGATCCCCAAGGGCGGCGGCAAGATCTTCAAGGCCGACAAGGTCGTCGTCACCCAGCCACAGGACGGCGACATCAAGGCGTTCTCCGCGATCTGCACCCACGCGGGCTGCGTCGTCGGCGAGGTCTCCGGCGGCACCATCAACTGCATGTGTCACGGCAGCAAGTTCGACATCACCGATGGCAGCGTGAAGAAGGGTCCCGCCACCAAGGGGCTGGCGCCGGCCAAGGTGAATGTGAAGGGCGGTTCGGTCAGCCTCGGCTGACGCGGTGGCCCCAGCCGCCCCCGGTAGGCTGGAACCCCGGGCACGGATGTCGCTGGGCGACGGCCACCGGAGCGCTGGGGCGAATCGGGGGCAGCGAGGCCCCAGCGCGCTCTGCTTCGGGCCGCCGCCCTCGGCAAGCGGATGGGCACGGCGAGTGCTGTGCCCATCCGTGATCCGCGTCCCGCGCGCCGATATCGACGAGACCCGGCTGCACCCCGTCGAAGGGCGGACGGTCTGTCCCTACAAGGGCCTGTGCCACTACTACGGCATCGGCGACCAGGACCGCGCCGTCTGGTCGTACCGCACCGCCTACCGGGAGGTCGACCGGATCGGCGACATGGTGTCGTTCGAGCCGGACCACGTCGAGGGCACTCTCGACGGCAGGCGTCTGCACGTCGAGCCCGGGCCGAAGGCCATCTCCCACGGCCTGGACGCCGACGAGGCCAAGGTCCGCTGACCACCTGGCCACCTGCCCATCCGGCGTTCCATGCCGGCGCCCGAGGCCGACGGCCACGGGTCGGCGATCAGTCGGCCCATGGCTACGGTTCAGCGGCCACGGCGTGGTCGTCCCCACCTGCTCAGCACGTCGTCGGTGGTGGTGACGGTGGCGACCAGGGCGAGAGTGTTGCGGACCATCGCGCGGACGTAGTCGGCAGGCACCCCCGCGATGGCGTCCGCGGGCACCACCGCGGTGTAACCGAGATTGACCGCGTCGAACACCGCATTGGGGATGGCCACATTCGCCGACACTCCGGTGACGACGAGCGTCCGGCATCCGAAGTTGCGCAGCAGCGCGTCCACTTCGGTGCCGGCGACCGGCGAGAGGCCGTGCAGTCTGCGCACCACGAGGTCGTCCTCCGAAACGGGTATCGGATCGGCGATGCGTACCGCCATGGACCCGGTGAGCTGCTGGACGGGCAGCCGCTCGGCGGCCTTGAAGAGGCGGGCGTTGCGACTGGCGCCGCGGCCGTCGGGACGACGTTCGGCCACGGCGTGCAGCACCTGTACGCCGGTGTCGTGGGCGGCCGCCACCAGCCGGGCGACATTCGCCAGCGCCCCCGATGTGCGAGCCGCGTCCGCGAGTTCGGGCAACGCGCTGTCCGGGCCGACCACACCGCGCTGGCACTCGACGGTGAGCAGCACCGTCGAGGCCGGGTCCAGTTGCTCCATGAGCCGTGCAGCACCCGAAGACATCGCACTCCCCTCTGGCGGACATGAGTCATTGGCGGACGTGGATCTCTGCGGGAAATGCATCCCTGCCGAACGCGACTGCCTGGCCGAACGCGAGTGCCCGGCCGACGCGAGCCCCCGCCCGACGTGCGCGCCTGCCGGACCTGGTTGCTCGGTCTGTCCGAGCCGGGCGAGGGTACCGGGCATTGCGCACAGCAGGAAGAGCCCGCATGATTTCTGACACTCAGTCAGTTAGCGGGTACGTGTCCGGCAAGTGGGTCAGTGCCCCATGAGCGGGGCGCACGGCGGAGGGCGGGGAACCATGGCCGACACACAGCGGCGCGGGCGCCGGATCATGATGACGCAGGGCGAACTCGACGCGTTCCTCGCGGCGCAGCGCACCTGCCGGGTCGCGACGGTCGGCGGCGACGGTGCGCCGCACGTCGGGGCGCTCTGGTTCGTCTGGGACGGCACGGCGCTGTGGCTGTATTCGATCACCCGCAGCAAGCGGTGGGCGCAACTGCGCAAGGACCCGCGGATCGCGGTGGTCGTCGACGACGGCCACGAGTACGGCGAGCTGCGCGGAGCGGAACTCACGGGCCGCGCGGACTTCGTCGGCGAGGCGCCGCGCACCGGCGAGCCGCGCCCCGGGCTCGACGCCCCGGAGCGGCTGTTCGCGGAGAAGTACTTCGGGATGTCCGAGATGCCGCACGACGGCCGCCATGCGTGGCTGCGCCTGACACCGGAGTCGGTCGCCTCGTGGGACTTCCGCAAGATCCCGGGCTGAGCGTCGGGAGGCGGACGAGGGCCAGTGTCGGGCGCAGGCCCTGCGGGGACCGGACAGGGAGGATCGCCCGGTCACCGGAGAGGATCGCCCGGTCATCCGCACATGATCGCGGTGCCCCGGACGTGACGGCGGTGTCCCGGACGTGATCGCGGCGCCCCCGTGGCGATCGCGGCACCCCGGATCCGATCCCGCTGCCCGGCAGGCAATCTCGGCGCCCTCGGGTGCGATCGCGTCACCCCGTAGATGCTCGCGATGCCCCGATGCGATCTCCTTGTCGCTCAGGTGATCGCGTTGTCAGTGGTCTCTGCGAGAGTGGTACGGGTCAGCCCGTTTCGGTACCGGCAGGGTGCGGGAGCGGGATGGCCCGGCCGCGACGGGCCGGGCGCCGAGGACGAAGGAGATCCGGTGAACGTGCTCTTCCCCGCGCTGCGCGACGCTTCGCCCGCACCCGCGCTGCGCTTCGGTGACCGCACCCTCAGCTATCGCCAATTGGCGTCGGTGGCGGGCGCGCTCGCCGAGCGGATCGCCGGTGAGACCCGTATCGCCGTATGGGCGACGCCGACGTTGGAGACCTCGGTCGGTGTGGTGGCCGCCTTGCTCGCCGGAGTGGCCGTGGTGCCGGTGAATCCCAAGATCGGGGAGAGCGAGCTGACGCACATCGTGACCGACAGCGCGCCGTCGCTCGTCCTGGCCGAACCGGACATCGACCTGCCCGGCCCGCTCGCCGCACTGCGCCGTGTCGACATCGAGGCCGCGCAACCGCCGGAGGACGCCGCGCCGGCCCCGCTGCCGTACGAACCGGGCGACGAGGCACCGGCCCTGATCGTCTACACCTCCGGCACGACGGGGCCGCCCAAGGGCGTGGTCCTCCCCCGGCGCGCCATTGCGCACACCCTCGACGCCCTGGAGGCCGCCTGGCAGTGGACCGCCGACGACGTCCTCGTGCACGCCCTGCCGCTCTTCCACGTCCACGGCCTGATCCTCGGCATCCTCGGACCGCTGCGCCGCGGTGGCAGCGTGCATCACCTGGGCCGCTTCAGCAGCGACGCGGTGGCCCGGGAGCTCTCCGCGGACGGCACGATGCTGTTCGGCGTGCCGACGATGTACCACCGACTGGCCGCCGAGGCCGGCGGTGACCCCGCGCTCGCCAAGGCGCTCTCCCGTGCCCGGCTGCTGGTCTCCGGCTCGGCCGCACTGCCGCTGACCGATCATGAGCGGATCGCGGCGGCCTGCGGTCGACGGGTGATCGAGCGCTACGGCATGACGGAAACGCTCATGAACACCAGCGTCCGGGCGGACGGCCCCGGCGCCACCGGCACGGTGGGGGTGCCGCTGCCGGGGGTGTACGTCCGGCTCGTCGACGACGCGGGCCAGGCCATCGAGGCGAACGACGGCGAGACGGTCGGCGAGATCCAGGTCCGCGGCCCGAACCTCTTCGTCGAGTACCTCAATCGCCCCGACGCCACTGCTGCGGCCTTCGACGGGGGATGGTTCCGCACCGGCGACATGGCGGTCCGGGACGCCGACGGGAACTACCGGATCGTGGGCCGCAAAGCCACCGACCTGATCAAGAGCGGCGGCTACAAGATCGGCGCGGGCGAGATCGAGAATGCGCTGCTGGCCCACCCCGGGGTCGCCGAGGCGGCCGTCACCGGCGCTCCCGACGAAGATCTCGGCGAGCGGATCGTCGCCTGGATCGTGACGGAGACCGGTCCGGACGCGGGCCCGGCACCCTCCGCCCAGGAGCTCGCCGATCATGTCGCCCGCCAGCTCGCGCCGCACAAGCGCCCACGCACCGTGCACTTCCTGGACGCCCTGCCGCGCAACGACATGGGCAAGATCCTGAAGCGTGAGCTCCGTGCGTAGCGGCGGAGGCGGCGCGGCCGGAAACGGGAACACAGCGGGGAACGGGGCCGGGACAGGCGAGGAGGCCCGTTCCCGGGCCAGGCGCCATGGGAGGGACGACGGGCACGGCGCGCGTCTCGGGCACGCCGCACACGAGCAGGATGCAGCACTCGGCCCCGCGGCCGACGACCAAACTCCGACCGCCGCTGCCACCCCTGCCCCGACTGCCCCGACTGCCCCGACTGCCCCGACGATGCCGTGCGCCCGGCTGACGGCCCGTCAAGCCATCGCCGCGGTGGCGGATGCGTACACCGAGACGACCGTCCCCGCCGCTCGCGCCACGCCTGCCGCGGCGTCGACCACACCGGACGGCCCGCTCGGCTGGCATGGCTACGACGATGCGCGGGCCCACGCCCACGCACGGACCGGCGAGGACGAGTCGGTGGTCACGGCCCTGGCCACAATAGGCGGCAGGGAAGCGGTCGTGCTCTCCTTCGAGTTCCGCTATCTGGGCGGCTCGCTCGGCGAGCGCACCGGCGAGCGCCTGGAGGCCGCCTACACCCACGCCCGCGAGCACGGCCTGCCGGTCGTCTCGCTGATCGCCACGGGCGGCAGCCGGATGCAGGAGGGGATGCGCGCGCTCACCCAACTCCAGCGGGTGGCACGGCAGTCGGCGTTGAACGGCGCCGCGGGCCTGCCACAGATCGCCGTGTTGCGCGATCCGACGACCGGCGGCGGCTGGGCCACCCTCGGCGCGGCCGCCGATGTGATCCTCGCGCTTCCCGGAGCACAGATCGGCTTCGCGGGCTCGCGGGTGCGCCCTCCGGACGCCGATCCCTTCGCCTACTCCGCCGAGGGGCAACTCGCCTCCGGCCATATCGACGCCGTCGTCCCGCCCGACCGGCTGCGGGAAACTCTCCAGCGGTGGCTGCAACTGCTGTGCCCGCCCATGCACCCACCGCAGGAGCCCGGCCCTCGCACCGTGGAGCCGGCACCCCCGCCGTACGCGCTGGGCGCGTCCGCGCTACCGGAGACCGGCTGGGATGCGGTGGTCCGCGCCCGCGAGCCCGGACGGCCACGCGCCGAGGCGTATCTGCGCGCGTACTTCGACGACCGGGAGGAGATCAGCGGCGACCGCTGTGGCGGCGTCGACCCCGGGCTGCGCTGCGGTTTCGGTCACCACGAGGGGCGCACGGTCGCCTTCGCCGCCCAGTGCGGCACGGCCACCCGCCCGGCCGGCTTCCGTACCGCCGCGCGTCTGGTCCGGCTGGCGGGACGGCTGGGCATCCCGGTCCTCACCCTCATCGACACCCCGGGTGCCGCCAACGATGCCGAGGCCGAACGGGCGGGTGCGGGTGCGGCCATCGCCGATGCCTTCGCGGCGCTCGCCACCGCCGAGGTGCCGGTCACCTCCCTGCTCATCGGCGAGGGCGGTTCGGGCGGTGCACTGGCCCTTGCCGCACCAGGCCGACTGTGGGCGACGCCGGACAGCTACTTCTCCGTGATCGCCCCGGAGCTGGCCGCGGCAATCCTCAAACGCGAGGAAGCACAGGTCCACGACACCGCCGACCAACTCCGCATCCGCCCGCAGGACTTGCTGGAACTGGGCGTCATCCAGGGCATCGTGCCACCACCCTGAGGGGGCGGGGGCAGGGCGAGGGCGGGGGCGGGGCAAGAGGCAACAAGCAACAGTCAGGGGCCGGCCGCAGCTCCGGCCTCAGCAGCCCTCCACGTTCTTTCCGGCCGCGCGGAGCGCCCCCACGGCGGCACGGATCGAGGGCCTCCGGTCGGCGTCCGCGCGCCAGATGGCATAGACGTGGCGGCGCATCGTGTGCCGGACGGGCACCACACTCACCCCGTCCGGCACCGGCCCACGGCCGAGGCGCGGAGCCACCGCCACGCCCAGCCCGGCAGCGATCAGCCCCAGCTGGGTGTGATGCTCCTCGGCCATATGCGCGATGCGCGGCTCCACGCCCTTGCTGCGCAGAGTGAACATCAACCAGTCGTGGCAGAACTCCCCCTGTGGCCAGGAGATCCACTCGTCATCCGCGAATTCCTCCAGTTCCACGGACCGTCGCCGGGCGAGCGGATGCGTGGACGGCATGGCCACATCGGCCGGATCGTCCAGGAGCGGAGCCTTCGCCAGCCCTTCGGGCAGTGACAACGGCCGGTTGTACCAGTCCAGGACGACGGCCAGGTCTATGTCGCCGCGCACCACGCCACGTACCGATTCGTCCGGTTCCACCTCCGTCAGCCGCGCCCGCAACTGTGGGTGTTCGGCACGCAGGGCGACCAGCGCGGCCGGGAAGAGTCCTCGTGCCGCGGTGGGGAACGCGCCCAGCCGCAGTTCGCCCACCGCCTGCCCGCGATGCGCTTCCAGTTCGGCCTGTGCCAGCTCGACCTGGGAGAGGATGCGCGTCGCATGGTCGGCGAGCAGCCGCCCGGCGTCGGTCAGCCGGACCCCGCGCCCGTTCTTCGCCAGGAGCTGCTGTCCGGTCTCCCGCTCGAGCTTGGCGATCTGCTGTGAGACCGCAGAGGTCGTCACATGCAGCCCGTCGGCGGCGGCGCTCACCGACCCGTGCCGGGCGACGGCGCTCAGCGTCCGTAGGCGATCAAGGTTCAACATATAAGCAATGCTAAGCGATACCTCCCACGAAATCTCGCTTGTGCTACGAAGTTGCACACCGCATCGTGGTCGTCATGAGCACCACCACCGGCGCGCCCACCGCCTCCGCCGCCACCACGAACACTCCCGCCACGACCGCGCGCCGGACCGCCGACGAGCACACCACGGCCGCCACGGCCGCCACGGCAGCCCCGCCCGCCTCGCTCCGCACTCGCACCGGCACCACGATCCCGAAGACCACCGGCCGGGCCCGCGGCTGGCCGCTCCGCTTCGCCGCCCTCTCCCTGGTCTGGGGCTTCAGCTTTCTCTTCATCAAGGTGGGCACCCAGGGCTTCGCCCCTCTGCAGGTCACGCTCGGCCGGGTGGCGTTCGGTGCGCTGGTACTGCTGGCCATAGTCGTGATGAAGCGGGATCGACTCCCCCGCTCCCCCCGCACCTGGGCCCATCTGACGGTCGCGGCGTTCTTCCTCAACGCACTGCCGTTCTCGCTCTTCGCCTACGCCGAACTGACCATCCCCTCCACGCTGGCCGGCATCTGCAACGCCACCTCCCCGCTCTGGGGCATGGCCCTCTCGGTCGTGGCGCTCTCCGAGGACCGCCCCAGCCGACGCCGGGTCGCGGGGCTCGGCCTGGGGTTCCTGGGCGTGCTCACGGTGCTCGGCGCCTGGCAGGGCTTCACCGGCACGGACCTCACGGGCACCGCGATGGCACTGGGCGCCTCGCTCTGCTACGCCATCGGCTGGATCTACGTCCGCCGCACCCTCGCGGGCGTCCCGCACTCCCACCTGTCCATGTCCAGCGCCCAGCTCCTGCTGGCCACCGCCCAACTGGCCGTGGTGACGCCCCTGTTCACCACCGCACCGACCCACTACCCGATCATCCCGCTGCTCGCCGTCTTCGCCCTCGGCGCCCTGGGCACCGGCTTCGCCTTCCTCATCCAGTACGGACTGGTCGCCGAGATCGGCCCCACCACCGCCCAGATGGTCACGTACTTCATCCCTGTGATCGCCACCGCGGCCGGCGTGGCCCTCCTCCACGAACAGCTGAGCTGGAACACCCCCGTCGGCGCCCTCATCGTCCTGGCCGGCGCCGCCCTCACCCAGAGCAAGCCCCGCCCGAGCACCCCGCCACTCCCCCGTCCCGGTTCCCCCACCGACTAACCGCACCCAGACCGGGCGCCACACCACCCCCCTCCGAGCCCCCACGCCCTGGCGCGGGGGCTCCCGCACCTGCAGCTCCCCCCGTTTCCCCCATCCCCCTCACACCACCCCTCACTCGTACCGCCGCGCCTCCCCCACTCCCGTCGCCGCGGCAATGGCGTCCGCCACCGGGACGATGTCGTCATCGGAGAGGGCCGAGACAGTGATGCGGATGCCGGGCGGGGAGTCCAGGCGGAAGCGGGCTCCGGGGGCCACCGCCCAACCCGAGTGCAGGAGTCGGGCCACCGCACCGGTCTCGTCCGGGACCGGGACCCATACGTTCATTCCGCTGCGGCCCCGGGCGCGTACTCCGCGCTCCGCCAGCGCCCGTATCAGCCCGTCCCGCCGTCGCCCGTACGCCGCGGCCACCGCTTTCGGGTCCACCGCGGACGTCCGCCAGAGGTGGACGACCGTGTCCTGGAGCAGATGGCTGATCCAGCCAGGGCCGAGGCCCTGACGGCCCCGCACCCGGTCGATGGTCAGCGCATCGCCGGTGAGCACCGCCAGGCGCAGATCCGGGCCGTACGCCTTGGCCGTGGAGCGGACCAGGACCCAATGGTCGGTGACGCCGGAGAGCGGATGCAGCGGGAGGTCGACTATCCCGTGGCCGTGGTCGTCCTCGATGAGGAGGGCATGGGGGTGTGCGGCCAGGAGGGTGCGGAGTTCGGTGGCACGGGCGCGGCCGACGGCGGCCCCGGTGGGGTTCTGCGCCCGGTCGGTGATGACGACGGCACGGGCGCCGTCCTGGAGCGCGCGCGCCAGCGACGCCGGCAGCGGGCCTTCGTCGTCCACCTCGACCGGGGCGGGGCGCAGCCCGAGTGCCGGGATGAGATCCAGCAGGCTGCCCCACCCCGGGTCCTCCACCGCCACGGTGTCGCCGGGCCGCAGATGGGCGGCCAGCACCCGTTCTATGGCATCCAGTGCGCCACTGGTGACGGCCACGGGGCCGGCCGGCACGCCGTCGCCGTCGAACGCCGCGCGGGCGAGGGCCGCGAGGTCGTCGTCCACGGCGGGCGTGCCATAGAGCACGGGGCGCTTCGCGCTGCGCGCCGCGGCCTCCGCCAGCGCCCGTTCGAGCGGGGGCAGCAGGGACGGATCGGGGTTTCCGCCGGAGGCGTCGTGGACGCCCGGCGGGACCTCCACCCGTAGCGCCTCGCGTGGCGTGCTCGCGGGACGGGAGCGCACCCTGCTGCCGCGTCGACCGGCGGTTTCGATCACCCCGCGGTCACGGAGCGTGCGGTACGCGGCCGCGACCGTATTCGGATTGACCTCCAGATAGACAGCCAACTCCCTTAGCGGGGGCAGGACTTCGCCCGGTTGGAGCTCGCCCGCACCGACGGCTCGCTCGACACTGGCGGCAATCTCCGATGCGCGCCGCCCTTCGATCCGATACTCTCCTAGCACAAACTTGATTATGCACTAGTGCAATGGAGTTGGCAATGTCCCGAGCCGAGGCGTACGAACCGACCGCGCGCACGACCCCCACCCGCGCCCGTGAGCGCGCGGCCTACGACCAGGAGACGGTGCACGCCATCCTCGACACGGGATACGTCTGCCACCTGGGCTTCGTCCGCGACGGCTCCCCCGTCGTCCTGCCGACGCTCTACGGCCGCGTCGGCGACCGTCTCTACCTGCATGGATCGACCGGTTCCCGACCGCTGCGGATGGCCGGTGAGGCGCCCGATCCCGGCCTGGAGGTATGTGTCACGGTCACGCACGTCGACGGTCTGGTGCTGGCCAGGTCCGCGTTCCACCACTCCATCAACTACCGCTGCGTCGTGGTGCACGGCACCGCGCACCAGGTGACCGACCCCGAGGAGAAGAAGGCCGCTCTCGACGCGCTCGTCGACCATGTGCTGCCCGGCCGCGCGGCGGACTCCCGGCCGGGGAACGCCAAGGAACTGGCCGCGACCGCCGTGATCCGTCTCGACCTGCGCGAGGTCTCCGCCAAGATCCGCAGCGGCGGCCCCAACGACGAGCCGGAGGATCTCGCGCTGCCGTACTGGAGCGGCGTCCTCCCCGTGGCCCCGGTGTACGGCGCGCCCATAGCCTCCGACGATCTCGCGCCCGGTACGCCCGAACCGGCGTACCTCTCCGCGCGCTGAGGAGCGACCGTGCTGATCCATCCCTGGGACGCCCCGACCGAAGACACCGAATGGCAACAGTGGCTCGCGGCACACGACTTCGGTCAGCTGGCCGCCAACGGCCGGCCCGGCGAGCCTCCGATGCTGCAACCGTTGCACTTCGCCTACGACCCGTCCCACCACGAGGCCGTCACCCACCTGGCCCGCCCCAACCCCCTCTGGGACGCGCTGGAGGACCGGCCGACGGTGCTGCTGAGCGTGGTGGACGACTACACCTTCATCCCCGGCCCCTGGCAGGCGACCGAGGACCAGCCACCCGAGCACGGCGTCCCCACCAGCTTCTACGCCGCGGTCCAACTGACCTGCACCGCCCATGTGGTGGACGATCCGGAGGCGAAGGCGGCGCTGCTGCAGCGCCAGATGGGCCACTTCCAGCCGGACGGCGGCTCGGCCCCGGTCGCCGCCGGTGCGGCTCCGTACGGGCGGCTGCTGTCCGGCATCCGCGGCCTGCGCCTCGAAGTGCACGAGGTCCGCGCCAAGTTCAAGTACGGGGGCAAACGGAGCGAGGACGTCCAGCGTCGCGTGTCGGAGCGCCTCGCCGAACGGAACGGTCCCGGGGACGCGGCGGCCCGCACCCACCAGCAGCGCCGACTGGCGGCCACCGACACGTCCACCGGCATGCCTCGCTCCTGAACAGCGCCCCCTGACGCCCTGACCGGCCCGGTAGCGACTCCTCCTGCCCCGCCGGTTACGGCCCGGCCCGTTCGTCGCCGGGTGGTGCCCGGCCGGCACCACCCGGCCGGGCACCCGGTCTCAGCCGGCCGCCGACGCCGCGGACCGCGCGGCCGACACCGCTCCGCGCGCCTCCGCCACCGCCAGCGCGGCCACGGCCGACAGCAGCACACCGGTGCCGAGCACCGTCGCCATCGTGAGCCGCTCGCCGAGGAACAGCACCGCGATCACCGCGGCCGACACCGGCTCGATCAGCGAGATCACGGACGCGGTCGCGGCGCGGACGGCGGCCAGCCCCGCGAAGTACAGCCCGTAGGCCAGCGCCGTCGGCACGGCCGCGATGTACCCCAGCAGCACAAGGCTGCGGCCCAGATCGTGCCCCTGGGGCCACAGCCCCTCTGCCACGGCGAGCGGCAGCAGACACAGGGCACCTACGGCGAACGCACTGATCGTCGAGGCGTACGGATCACTGTCACCGCCCTTGCCCAGTCGCCGGCTGGCCAGCGTCATCGCGGCGCAGCCGACCGCGGACAGCAGGGCAAAACCGAGACCGGCGGGCCGGACGTCGGCGCCTCCGTCACCGCCGAGGACCAGGACCGCCAGCCCGGCCAGCGCCCCGGCGACGGCCAGCACCCCGCCCCCGCCGAGCCGTTCGCCCATCGTCACGCGCGCCCCGATGGCGATGAGAACGGGGCCCGCCCCCATGGTGACGACGGTTCCGACGGCCAGTCCGGTGGCTTCGACGGCCGCGAAGTAGGCCGCCTGGAAGACGGCGAGGGCGACACCGGTCACCACGATCCGGGTCATCCGCCGGCGCAGCGGCTCGTAGGGAGCGGGGACGGCGGCGGTATCGGCCCGGCGGCGCAGCAGCGCCCGCACGGCGAGCAGCAGGACCAGGCCGCCGAAGGTACGCCAGAAGGTGAGGGCGAGCGGGCCCAGTCCGCTGCCGCGGTAGAGGAGGGCGGCGGCCGCGCCCGCCGTGCCCCAGGCGGTCGCGGCGAAGGTCACGTACAGCAGCCCCCGGCCCACGGGCAGGGCGGAGGAAGAAGTGGCATGCATGAAAGGGTGCTCCGGGAAATCCAGGACGGCGCGGTGCGCCGTGGAGTGGTCGCGTGGTCCCGTGTGCAGGCAGCGACAAAACGGCTCGGGAACCTTCCCGGGCCGGGTTTTCCTCGGAGGCCGCCGCCCGCGCTACGCGGCGGGAGGGGGCAGCACAGTCGAATGCATGATCGTCACCCTACGTCGCCCCCGAACCGGGCGACAAGTCGTCCCCGAGCGCCCCGGCACGGCGGGACACTCAGCCCGTGTCCCACTAGGGCGCCGACGAAGCCGGAGATGCCGTGGAGGGCGGGGATGCCGGGGATGCCGGGGAATCGCCGCCCTCCGGAGCACCGGAGCCCGGCCGGCCCCTCGCAGCACCGCCGCTCGCCGCTTCCTCCGCGGCACCGCACACCGCCCCGTCTCCCGCAGAACCGGAGCCGCCCGCCCCGTCCTCCGCCCCCGTGCCGGCACCGACGCCCGCAGCCGCACCCGCCACCCGCACCGTCTCCGTCGTCCCCGGCTTGGCCGACTGCGCGATGAAGGCGCCGATCAGCACCACCACTCCACCGACGATCTGCGGCGCGGAGAGGTGTTCGCCGAGCAGGACCCAGGCGAGGACCGTCGCGATGACCGCCTCCAGACAGGCGACCACCCCGGCCACCTGAGGCGAGAGCCGGCGGATCGAGACCACTCCGGTGAGGTACGCGGCCACCGTCGCGATCAGCACGATCCAGGCGAGCAACAGGGCGGCGGGCACGGGGGTGCCGTTCATCGCCGCGCTGCCGCCGAGGACCGCCCACTCCATGCCCCAGGGGCGGGCGATGACGGTGAGGACGACCGCGCCGACCAGCAGGCCGTAGGCGATCACGCCGAGCGGGTCCACCGTGTCGTCGCCGTCGGTGCCGTGATCGGAGAGCACGAAGTAGCCGACCTGGCAGCAGGCCGCGCCGAGCGCGAGGCCGAGTCCGACGGCGTCGAGGCTCAGCCCGGACCAGACCTCGACGACGCAGGCCAGTCCGCCGACGGCGAGCACCACCCCGACCGCGGCGGCACGGGTGACCGGCCGTTTCTGAACGAAGCGGACCCAGCCCAGCACGAGGGCGGGAGCCAGGTATTCGATGAGCAGCGCGACACCGACCGGGATACGGGAGAGCGCGGCGAAGTAGCAGGCCTGCACGCCCGCGACGGCGAGCAGCCCGAAGCCCGCGAGCAGCGCGGGCCGGCGGCGCGGCAGTTCCCGGTGGCGCCAGGCGACCGGCAGCATGACCAGCGCCGCACCAGCGACCCGCAGCCAGGTGACGTGCAGCGGTTCGAGACCGGCGGATATCAGGGGTTTGGCGGCGACGCCCGAACCGCCGAAGGCCAGGGCGGACACCAGGGCGATACCGAGGCCGGCGCCGCGCCCCCTGGACGCCTCGCTGCGGTTCGCCCCGAGGGCGGGCGGCGACGACTGGGCCCCCGAGGACCCTGGAGTTCCCTGGCCCGGGCCGGTCGATGGACCCACCGGGCTCCCCGAAGACGCGTGCATCGGGTCATCATGGCAGCCACCGTCAGCAGTGTGACCCCCCAGACCCCTGTCCGTCCGGGCCGGGCGTCATCCGTCCAGGCGGGCGGCGAGCCGGCCGGTGTCGACGGAGGCTCGGCGCAGTACCTCGACGGCGCGGGACTCGGGGTCGTCCACCAGGGCGGCGAGCAGGTCGAGGCAGCCCGCGCGGGTGGCGTAGCGGGCATGGGCGCGGTCCAGGGCGCCGTCCATGGCGGCGGCCGCGGCCGGCGACCATCCGGGGACCCCGCCCTCGGTGACCATGGGGACCGCGCCGGAGTCCTCGATGGTGCCGTGCCATTGGAGTCCGTAGCCGATGCTGCGCTGGACGAGGTAGCCCAGGAGCCGTGCGACCTGCGGTGGACCGTCGAAGGCCGCGCGTACGGCGGGGTCCGATTCGAGGAGGCCGTGCAGCAGATGCGCGGTGTCGACCTGCCGGTCGCCGTCGCGGGTGGCCCGCCTGCGGGCTGCGGAGACGACCGTCGCGAGCTCGACGGTGAGCCGGCTGTCGAGGTCCTCCTGGGCGGGCCCGTCGCCACCACTGTACGCAGTACGGTTTTGCACAGCACCCACCCCACCAGCCTCCGAAGGCCGGATCATCCCCGGCGGGGAGCATTTGCGTCTCCCACGGTGGTTGGGCACGGCCGCGCACGTCTCATCCTTGGGGAGGAGATGCGGGGGAATCGTGGAGGCCGGACATGCGGACCCGGGGCGTCCGCGCGTCCGTCGCGGGCCACCCCGGGCGCACCCCCGCAAGAACCTGACGACTCATCAGCAAGGGACGGTCATCGGTATTGAACCTTCACTCCCGTAGGGCTACGTTCCGCGGCACCAGCCAGGGACCGTCACCGAAGGGGTGATCGCATGGCCGAAGTCACCGCGCAGGCCCGTATCGAAGCGCCGGCCGAGAAGCTCTGGGACCGGCTCACCGACTTCGATTCGTACGGGGAGTGGAACGCCACCCACACCGCCTTCCCCAAGGGCGGCCCGGAATCACTCGTGGTCGGCGCGGGCTACGAGGAGAACATGAAGCTGATGGGCTTTCCCGCGGAGGTCGTCTGGACCGTGCGGGAGCTGGAGCCGGGACGACTGCTCGACATCGAGGGCAAGGGCCCGATGGGCGTCGGCCTGGGGATGCGCTACGCGCTCACACCGGACGGCGGGGCGACGTCCGTACGGATCGACGGCACGTTCACCGGCGCAGCGGTCTCGCTGATGGCCGGCAAGCTCAGGGACTCGGCGAGCGCCGCGCTGAACGAGTCGCTGCGCAAGCTCGCCGCCCTGGTCACCTGACCCTCCGGGAGCCGCCGCCTCGCCCCGGCCCCCGAAGAGCACTCCCCCCACCTCCCCCGCTCAGACCCGCCCCCTCGCTCAGTCCTCCTCGGCAAGGATCAGATACAGCTCCTTGCGTGCCTTGTTGACCACCGCCATGGCCTTCTCCCGCTGTTCGGGAGTGCCCGTGGCCCACACCTGACGGAACGCCTCGACCAGGCCGCCGCCCGCCTTGCGGATCTCGTTCATCGCCTCCCAGTCGACGCCGCGGCCGGCGTCCTCCCAGGGGGCGTCCGAGCCGCTGTCGGCCTCGGTGCGTCCGGCGTCGGTCAGCGAGAACAGCTTCTTGCCGCCCTCGCTGGCGCTGGCGATCAGCCCCTCGTCCTCGAGGAGCTGCAGCGTCGGATAGACCGAGCCGGGGCTGGGCTTCCAGGCCCCGCCGCTGCGCTCGGCGATCTCCTGGATCATCTCGTAGCCGTGCATCGGGCGGTCCTTGAGCAGCGCCAGGATCGAGGCGCGCACATCGCCGCGCCGCGCCCGGCCGCGCGCTCCGCCCCGCCCCCGGCCGCCACCGAACGGCGGGCCCCCGAAGGGCGGGCCGAACGGGCCGAAGGCCGCGCGCAGCCGCTCCCGGCCACCCGGGAAGTCACCCGGGCCGCCATGGCGGCCGGGTCCGCAGTACTCGTGCCTGCGCTCATGTCCGTGATCGTGTCCTTGGGAACGCATGAGGGCGCCCTCGCTTTCTATCGTTGATCTATTGCGATGCCTCAACGATATATCGGGACTGTTCGTAGAAGCAAGCCCCCTTGGCTGCGCTCCCTGCTGTCCTGCCTCATGCGGAGGGGCCCCGCCTCAGCCGATCTGGCCCGAATCGCTCGTCGTCCCAGGCGATCCGGCCCGCTCATGCCACCCATGCCGCTCATGTCACGCGTGATCTCGACCCGTACGCCGTGGAACCTCGGGATTTCGAAGGGCAGGAGCCCATATGGTGGGCCGATGACGTCGATCAAGCAGTTCCAGGTCACCTTCGACTGCGCAGAACCTGAGCGCCTCGCTCGTTTCTGGTGCGAGGTGTTGGGGTACGTCGTACCGCCGCCGCCGGAGGGGTTCGTCACGTGGGATGACTTCAAGGGCTCGCAGCCACCTGAGCAGCGGGATTCCTGGTTCGCCTGCAGTGATCCCTCAGGTGTGGGCCCGCGGCTGTACTTCCAGCGCGTCCCCGAGGGGAAGGCCGCCAAGAACCGGGTGCACCTTGATGTCCGGGTCGGCACCGGACTCATAGGTGAAGAGCGCCTCGCCGCACTTCAGGCCGAATGCGCACGGTTGGTCCCGCTCGGCGCGGTACACGTGCAGACGCTGTACGACGGCAATGATTCGTGCATCCCGATGCTGGACATCGAGGGCAACGAATTCTGTATCGACTGAGAGGCCGGCCACCGCCCGCAGTGGTGGGCCCGCGGACGCCGCCGAGGTCAGTGGCAGCAGCTGATGGTTCGCCGGGACGAGACACCTGGGACATCTGGCGTCACACCTGGAACATCGCGTCCGACCGACACCCCGACCCGGCCCCGGCCCCCTGGCACCAGCCCATGTCCAATTCTCTCGGATTGGCCTTGGTCGGCGGCTCTGTGGCACCTCTACGCTCGCGGCCATGAGGATTCGTATCGTCGACGCCTTCAGTGAGCGTCCGTTCACCGGCAACCCCGCGGGAGTCGTGCTCCTCGACTCCGGCGCCTTTCCCGATACGGCCTGGCTGCAGCAGGTCGCCACCGAGGTCAATCTCTCCGAGACCGCCTTCGCGCACCCGCTGCCCGAGGGCGGTGACGCCGACTGGGCGCTGCGCTGGCTCACCCCGGCCGCCGAGGTGAACATGTGCGGGCATGCCACTTTGGCCACCGCACACGTCCTGCACACCACCGGGACGGCCACCGGTACGGTCCGCTTCCGCACCCGTAGTGGGGTGCTGACCACGACCGCCGACACCGGCGGGGCGATCACCATGGACTTCCCGACCGCCCCGCTCACGCCCGTCGACGTACCGCAGGTCGTCGCGGACGCGCTGGGCACCGAGATCCGCTCCGCGCACGACACCGGCCCCGACGTGGGGGATCTCCTGGTCGAGCTGTCCGACGAGAAGTCCGTACGGGCGCTGACGCCGGATCTCCGGGCGCTGGCCGGGCACGGCGGCCGGGGCGTGATCGCCACCGCGCCCGCCGAGCACCCCGACGGCGGCTACGACTTCGTCTCGCGCTGCTTCTTCCCCGCCGTCGGCATCGACGAGGACCCGGTGACGGGCAGCGCGCACACCGCGCTCGCCCCGTTCTGGTCCGCCCGCCTGGGCCGTGACGCCCTCGTCGGTCTGCAGGGCGCCGCCCGCACCGGCTTCGTCCGCACGGAGCTGCGCGGCGACCGTACGCTGCTGACCGGCTCGGCGGTCACGGTCATCGACGGCGAGCTGCTGGTCACCGGCTGAACCGACCCCGCGGGAGCAGTCCCCGAGAGGCGCGGCAGGCACCGGCGGTGCCCCGCGCCTCGCCCGCCTCACACCGTCGGCAGCCGTCCCACGTCCCCCGCGCCACGCCCCTCTCACGCCGTCGGCAACCACCCCACGTGCCCCGCGAGCACTGCGTAGCCGACGAACGCCACGGTGTCGATCAGGGCGTGCGCGGCGACCAGCGGCCCGACCCGCCCCCATCGCCGGTAGAGCAGCACGAAGATCACGCCCATCACCATGTTGCCGACGAAGCCGCCGATGCCCTGGTAGAGGTGGTAGGAACCGCGCAGTACCGAGCTGGCGGCGAGCGCCGCCATCGGCGACCAGCCCAACTGCCCCAGCCTGCGCAGCAGATACCCGACGACGATGACCTCTTCCAGGACGGCGTTCTGCACCGCCGAGGCGATCAGCACCGGGATCTTCCACCACACCGCGGGCAGCGCCTCGGGGACCACCGTCAGATTGAATCCGGCCGCCCGCGCGCCCAGATAGAGCAGCAGACCGCTGCCTCCGATGACGGCCGCCAGCCCGACGCCCCGGCTCAGGTCGAAGCCGGGCCGCCGCCGGTCGAAGCCGATCGCCCGCAGCCCGCCGGCCCGTTCGCGCAGCAGAAAATGCGCCACCAGCACCACGGGAACGAGGGCGGTCGCGATGCCGAACAGCTGCCAGGCAAGATCGAGCCAGGGCCGGCCGGGTGCATGGGACCCGTTGAGCGTCGCCGCCTGGTGCTTGAGGCCGCCGGGCTTGGTCAGCGATCCGACGAAGCTGATCAGCGCCGACACCCCGCTGGCCCCCAGCGACAGGGCCAGGACGATCAGCGTCTCGCTCCGCAGGATGCTCCGGGACGGCTCCTCGGCCACTCCCGTTCCCGATCCCGTACCGGGCCCCTTACCTGGAACGTCCGCATCGGCCACAGGACTTGTATCCGACTGCACGCTTCCTCCACTTCCGCATTACCGCCTCTTCGCCACCACCGCCCCGCTAGGGTCTCGACAGCAGGTACGAAGATCGCGCGCGACAGGCCGGGGACGGGCGCCATCCACGTGGCGCGCTTCCCCTCTCCCCATCGAATCCCGATCGAGCTCCGAGAAGGAGAGGCGCTACCGCAATGGGACGACACAGCTTGCCCGACGGCTCCACGGCGGAGCGCACGGGGGCCCGCTCCGGTGCGCGTCGGCGCACCCTCGTCATCTCCACCGGTCTCGTACTGGCCGTCGCCGCGGGCTCGGTGGTGGCGCTGCGCGGCGGCCTGCTCCCGTTCGGGGGCCCCTGCGACGGCCGGTCGGCGCGGCTCGACGTGGCCGCCTCGCCCGATATCGCCCCGGCGCTCGAAGCGGTGGCCGAGACCGCCCGTGAGGACGCGACGCGCACCGACGGCAGATGTCTGGACGTCAGGGTCACCGCGCGGGCCGCCAACGACCTCGCCGACGCGTTCGGGCAGCGGCCGGTCGACCCCGAATTCCAGGTATGGATACCGGATTCGAGCATGTGGGTGGACCGGGTCGAGGCGGAACGCGGCACTCCGCTGACCGCCGCCGGCACCGTCGCCTCGTCCCCGATCGCGCTGGGCGCCACCTCCCAGGCCGCCGCCTCACTCGGCTGGCCCGAGAAGACCTACCCCTGGACGAAGCTGATCCGGACCGCGACCTCCGGCGACGCCCTGCGTCTGGGCGTCGCCGACCCGGCCCGCAGCGCCACCGGACTGCTCTCACTGGCCCGGATCAGCGCCGCCGACCGCAAGGACGCCAAGGACGGCGCCGAGGCCACCACCCGCACCGCCGCCACCGCCAAGCTTCTCCACCAGCGGATCGCGGACGGCGACGGACCGGCCCTGGCCACCCTGCCGCGCGACGCCTCCGGTGCGGAGCAGGGCAATCCGCGCCGCAACCAGGCGCTGCTGCTGTCGGAGCAGGCCGCGTTCGCCCACAACACCGCGGCAGGTGGCGGCCCCGATCTGGAGCTGTTCTACCCGCAGGACGGCACGGCCCGGCTCGACTACCCGTACACGCTGGTCGACGAGGCGGAGATGAGCCCCGAGCAGACCCGCGCCGCGGGCCGTTTCATGACGCTGCTGGGCGAGTCCGGAGGCCAGCGCACACTGCGCGGGCACGGCTTCCGGGCCGGCAACGGCGAGGCGGACCCGAAGGTGGCTGCCGCGGCCGGTGCCCGTGCGCCGCAGCCGTACTCCGCCGCCCCCGCCGATCCGCCGACCATCAAGGAAGTCCAGGCGCTGATGGGGAGGTGGACGGTCACGGTCCAGAACATCCGGTTCACCACGGTCGTCGACGCCTCACCGTCGATGGGCAGCCCGGTCCCGGGCGGCGGCGGCCGGTCCCGGATGGATCTCGCCAAGAACTCCCTGCTCCAGGCGTTGACCACCTTCACGCCCGAGGACGAGATCGGGCTGTGGAAGTTCGCCACCCGCCTGGACGGCGCCAAGGACTATGTGGAGCTGTCCCCCACCAGCCGCCTCGGCGACCGGGACCCGGCCGGCGGCACCCACCGCGACGCGCTCACCGCCGCGTTCGGCTCGCTGGCACCGGTCGTCCGTGGCGCCACCGGCCTGTACGACACCACCCTCGCCGCGTACCGGCAGGCCTGCGCCACGTATACGAGCGGGAAGCTCAACGCCCTGGTCATCGTCACCGACGGCGCCAACGACGACATCGGCAGCCTCGGCCTCGACGCCCTGGCCGCCGAGCTCGAGAAGCTGTCCGACCCCAAGAAGCCGGTACCGGTGATCGCCCTCGCGCTCGGCCCGGTGGCCGACACCACGGCCCTGAACCGCATCGTGGCGCCGACCGGCGGATCGGCCCACCGGGTCGCCGACCCGTCGCAGCTCCACCAGGTGCTCCTCAAGGCCCTCATGACGGCGGGCGGCAAGGGCCCGCGCTGAGCCCTCCGACCGGCGCATCCGCACCGGCCCGATGCACCGGCTCCCACCGGGCATTCTCCGCCGTCCGCCCCGCTACGCCCCCTCGGTCGCCGCCTCCTGACGCTCCCGTACGACGGGCCGCCCGCCGACCGGCCAGGCGACCGGCCAGGTGTGTACCGGCTCCCCGGTGTGCATCAGCTCGCTGTAGCGCCGGGTCATCGCGGCGAGCGCGGCATCCCGGTCCAGGCCCTGGCGCCGGGCGTGATGGCAGGCCGCGGCCTGCCAGGACGCGCCGTTGACCCGGCGCCGGCAGCGCTCCTCGATGATGCCGAGGTAGTGGTCACGATCGGCCGGTTCCACCCCCCAGGCGTCCAGCCCGCGAGCCGCCAGGGGCAGCAGTTCACTGCGCACCAGCCGTACGGCGGGGATCTCGGCGATACCACCGGCCCGTCCGGGGCGGGGCCAGTCCAGGGTGGCGTCGATGCCGTACCGGCAGGCGGCGTCGAAGTTGCGGGCCGCGGCGACGAACGGGAGACGCGACCAGATGGGGCGCGGCTCCTCGGCCAGCGCCCGCACCAGTCCGTAGTAGAAGGCCGTGTTGGCGATGACATCGGCGACGGTGGGGCCGGCGGGCAGCACCCGGTTCTCGACCCTGAGGTGCGCCACGCCGTCGGCGACCGCGTAGACGGGGCGGTTCCAGCGGTAGATCGTGCCGTTGTGCAGCACGAGTTCGGCCAGGTCGGGCGCCCCGCCCTCGTCGAGGACCCGCAGCGGCTCCTGCGGTCCGCACAACGGCAGCAGCGGCGGGAAGTAGCGCACGTTCTCCTCGAACAGGTCGTATGCGGAGTCGATCCAGCGCTCCCCGAACCAGGTGCGGGGGCGCACCCCCTGGGCCTGCAGCTCGGGCACCCGGGTATCGGTGGCCTGCTGGAATACCGGCGGCCGGGACTCGCGCCACAGCTCACGGCCGAAGAGGAAGGGCGAATTGGCGCCGACCGCCACCTGCACCGCGGCGATGGCCTGTGCCGCGTTCCAGACGGCGGCGAAGCGGCCCGGTGTCACCTGCAGGTGCAGCTGGACCGAGGTGCACGCGGCTTCCGGCGCGATGGAGGGCGAGCGGGAGACCAGATGCTCGACGCCGCGGATGTCGAGCGCGAAGTCCTCGCCGCGGGCCGCCCGCATCTGGTCGTTGAGCAGCACATAGCGGTCGTTCTCGGAGAGGCTGGCGGCCGTGAGGTCAGTGGCGTGCAGGGTGGGCAGGATGCCGATCATGACGATCCGGGCGGCGACCTCGCGTGCCTTCCTTTCGGCATAGGCGAGCCCCGTACGGAGTTCCTCGGCGAGCTGGTCCAGCACGCTGCCGCTCAATCGGTGCGGGAGGATGTTGACCTCGAGATTGCACTGGGCGAGCTCGGTCTGGAAATCGCAGCTCGCGATGCGCTCGAGAACTTGGGAGTTCATCATGCGGGGCAGTCCGTCGGCGCCCGCCAGATTGAGTTCGATCTCCAGGCCCATGAGATTTTTGGGCCGGTCGAACCTCTCCTCCGCCAGGAGCCTCTGCAATCCCTCGAGACACTCATGGAGCTTTCTTCGATAACGCTCCCGGTCCGCCAGGTCGATCCCGTCCGCGGCGACCTTCTCCCCCATCGAAGGGTCCCTCCTCGAGTGAACGACCCGCGGCCACGGGCCGCTTGGGGCCTTCCCCGACTCCACCGGGGCTCACGCTACGGTCGATGATGCCCCGGCAATCTGATCGATAACGCCGCGGGGGCACTCCGGTACCGATAGGCTCGAAGTGGTCCGGCCACCGGCACTTCCCCTCGGCATATCTCGTTGGCTCTCGCCTTCCGCATTTCCTTCATGAGAAACACCGACGAGATCCGGCCTACCGCACCACCGGGGCAATACGAGGTGGCAACGTAAAGACGTTGAACAAAGCGGCGGAAAACACCTCGCACGGCGGTCTGGATTTCCCCTTGCCGGAAATCCACAAGGCCGGTAGTCGAAACACTTTCGGAACATACGTCGTATAAACTCCGCTTACGAGGCAGAGACTTGGCGCCCAGCGTCCCGGTGTGCGCCGGCACGCGGGCAAGCGGCTGACCTCGCCGGGCCGCAGCCCCGGCCGGCCACGCTCTGACCCCGCACGCAGACAGCGTCGTTTGCACCCGCCACGCTCCACCGTGTCTCCGAAGCGAGAGGCGACCCACCATGCCGCTGCACCTCCCCCCTGCCCCCGCGCCTGCCCTGCGCAGCGTTCTCACCGCCCTCGGCTCGCCCACCGCGGTCCGCGAGGCTCCGGTCCCCGCACTGCGCGCCCATCAGGGTCCGCTCAGCCCCGACCACCCGCTGCCCGTCCACGTCTGGGACGACGTCAGCCGGACCGGCGGCCTGCCGCAGACCCGTCTGACCGGCTGGCGCTTCCTGGTCCGCGGCGGGGAGCGCGCCGTGGCGACCGCCGAGGCGATGCTCACCGCGGACGGCTGGACCTTCTCCCGCTTCTGCGGCGGCCCCTATGTCGCCGCGACGGAGCAGGCTCTGGCGCAGGCCGAGTCGCTCGCCACGCCCTACCAGCCGCGCCTGCTGTCCGTCCCCGAGCTGTACATGCTCACCCTGTGGCTGCATCACGACACGGCCTCCGACGGCGCCGAAGGGCCGGCCGCGCCCGGTGACCTGCTGATACCGCTGGCGCCCGCCCCGCCGGGGATCGCCGCGCACCGTCCGCAGCGCATCGCCGACCTGCTCCCCCGGCTCACCCTGCGCCTGACACCGGCGGCCACCCCGCTCCTCGCCGAACCCGCCTGATCCGGCGCACCGCGCCGATTCCGCATGAGCATGCCCCGCGGCCCCGTCCGGCCGCGGGGCGCTCTGTCGTGCTCACCCGCGCGGCCTAGTCCGCGGATACCACTCCCAACCCGCTTGGGGAGGAGTGCAATTGGGAGCAACCGCCCGCATGGGTGACGCGTCCGTATCGAGTGAGTACCGCTGCTGCGAAATCCCTGCGGAATCCCGTCCGTGGGGCAACACTGGGACCGACCGATGGAAACGGGGGAGCGGCCATGAACACCTCATCGAGCCGCACTACGACGTTCACCGACCCGCAGCGAAAGACAACTTCCATGTGCCAGCACCAACCGCCATGCCCGTCAGCAGACTCCACCGACCGGGAGGCCGCCCACCTTGTGGCGCACCACCCGGAGCAGGGCTGGAGCCTGCTCTGCAACGGCGTCCTGCTCTTCGAGGACACCGGTGAGCTGCTGCCGGACGGGCAGGTCATCGCCCCGCACCGCGCTCGCGCCACCGCCGCCGCCTGACCCGCGAGCGCGGCACGCACCACAGGGCCCCCGGCAGATCTGCCGAGGGCCCTTGAATGTTGCGCCGACCGCGCCCCCGTGACTCAGTTGTCGTACGCGTCCAGCGGCGGGCAGGAGCAGACCAGGTTACGGTCGCCGAAGGCACCGTCGATGCGGCGCACCGGCGGCCAGTACTTCTCCGAGGCCTCGACGCCGGCCGGGAAGACGGCCTCCTCGCGGGTGTACGGGTGCGACCAGTCGCCGCCGAGCGCGGCCGCGGTGTGCGGGGCGTTGCGCAGCGGGTTGTCGTCCTTGTCCCACTCCCCCGAGCCGACCTTCTCGATCTCCGCGCGGATGGCGATCATCGCGTCGCAGAACCGGTCCAGCTCGCCGAGGTCCTCGCTCTCGGTCGGCTCGATCATCAGCGTGCCGGCCACCGGGAACGACATCGTCGGCGCGTGGAAGCCGTAGTCGATGAGCCGCTTGGCGACGTCGTCGATGCTCACACCGGTCGCCTTGGTCAGCGGCCGGACGTCGATGATGCACTCGTGGGCGACCAGGCCGCCGGGGCCGGTGTAGAGCACCGGGTAGTGCGGCTCGAGGCGCTTGGCGATGTAGTTGGCGCTCAGCACCGCCACCTGGGTGGCGCGCTTGAGACCCTCGGCGCCCATCAGGCGGACGTACGCCCACGAGATCGGCAGGATGCCGGCCGAGCCCCAGGGCGCCGCGGAGATCGGTCCCACACCCGTCTCGGGACCCGCACCGGGCTGCAGCGGGTGGTTGGGCAGGTACGGCGCCAGGTGGGCGCGTACGCCGACCGGTCCGACGCCCGGGCCGCCGCCGCCGTGCGGGATGCAGAACGTCTTGTGCAGGTTGAGGTGCGAGACGTCGCCGCCGAACTTGCCGGGCTCGGCGAGACCGACCAGCGCATTGAGGTTGGCGCCGTCGACGTAGACCTGGCCGCCGGCGTCGTGCACCGCCGCGCAGATCTGGGTGATGTGCTCCTCGAACACGCCGTGCGTGGAGGGGTAGGTGACCATCAGGACCGCGAGCTCGTCACGGTGCTTCTCGATCTTGGCGTGCAGATCGTCGGCGTCGACCTCGCCGTCCTCGCCGGTCTTGACGACGACGACCTTCATACCGGCCATCACGGCGCTGGCGGCGTTGGTGCCGTGCGCGGAGGACGGGATCAGGCAGACGGTGCGCTGCTCGTCGCCGTTGGCGCGGTGGTAGGCACGCACCGCCAGCAGACCGGCCAGTTCGCCCTGCGATCCGGCGTTGGGCTGGATGGAGACCTTGTCGTAGCCGGTGACGGTGGCCAGCCGCTCCTCCAGCTCCTGGATCAGCGTGAGGTAGCCCTGGGCCTGGCCGGCCGGCGCGAACGGGTGCAGCTGGCCGAAGGCGGGCCAGGTGACCGGCTCCATCTCGGTGGTCGCGTTCAGCTTCATGGTGCAGGAGCCGAGCGGGATCATGCCGCGGTCCAGCGCGTAGTCCTTGTCCGCGAGAGTGCGCAGGTAGCGCAGCATCGCGGTCTCGGAGCGGTACTGGTGGAAGACCGGGTGGGCGAGGTAGTCGTCGCTGCGCAGCAGGGCCTGCGGCAGCGTCTCGGCGGCGGCCGCGTCCAGCTGCTCGACGTCGCCGTGCACACCGAAGGCGCCCCAGACGCCGGCCAGCTGCGCGCGTCCGGTGGTCTCGTCGCAGGCGATGCCGACCAGGTCGGTGTCGACCTGCCGGAGGTTGACGCCGGCCTCACGGGCGGCGGCGACGACCTCGGCGGCCCGGCCGGGCACCCGCGCGGTCAGCGTGTCGAAGTACGCGTCGTGCACGATCTCCACCCCGCCGGCCCGCAGGCCCTCGGCGAGGACCGCGGCGTAGCGGTGGGTGCGCCGCGCGATGGTCCGCAGGCCCTCAGGGCCGTGGTAGACCGCGTACATGCCGGCCATGACGGCGAGCAGCACCTGAGCGGTGCAGATGTTGCTGGTGGCCTTCTCGCGGCGGATGTGCTGCTCACGGGTCTGCAGCGCGAGGCGGTAGGCCTTGTGGCCGTCGGCGTCGACGGAGACGCCCACCAGACGTCCGGGCAGGCTGCGGGCGAACTGGTCGCGTACGGCCATGAAGCCGGCGTGCGGGCCGCCGAAGCCCATCGGGACGCCGAAGCGCTGGGTGGTGCCGACGGCGATGTCCGCGCCGAGCTCACCGGGCGAGGTCAGCAGCGTCAGGGCGAGCAGATCGGCGGCGACGGTGACGATCGCGCCCAGCTCGTGGGCCTGCTCGATGAGGGCGCGCGGATCGCGGACCGCGCCGGAGGCGCCCGGGTACTGCAGCAGCACACCGAACACACCGCGCTCGGCGACCTCGGCCGGAATGCCGTCGGACAGGTCAGCGACCACGACCTCGACGCCGGTGGGCTCCGCACGGGTCTCGATCACGGCGATGGTCTGCGGCAGACAGTCGGCGTCGATCAGGAAGACGCCCTGCTTGACCTTGCCGACCCGACGGGAGAGGGACATCGCCTCGGCGGCCGCGGTGCCCTCGTCCAGCAGGGAGGCGCCGGAGGTGGGCAGGCCGGTCAGGTCGGCGACCATCGTCTGGAAGTTCAGCAGCGCCTCGAGGCGGCCCTGCGAGATCTCCGGCTGATAAGGGGTGTACGCCGTGTACCAGGCCGGGTTCTCCATGACGTTGCGGAGGATCACCGGCGGGGTGAACGTGCCGTAGTAGCCGAGTCCGATCATGGACGCCAGCACCTGGTTACGGTCCGCGAGGCCGTGCAGCTCCTGGAGCACCTCGGCCTCGGTACGGGCCTGCGGCAGGCCGAGCGCCTCCGCGCTCTTGATCACATCGGGAACGGCGGTGTCGGTGAGCTCGTCCAGCGATCCGAACCCGATGTGCGCGAGCATCTTGGCCTGCGCCTCGTGGTCGGGACCGATGTGCCGGTGCTCGAAGGGAGTGCCGCGTTCCAGCTCGGTCAAGGAGATGCGATTGGTGGTCATCTGCGGGGGCCTCCTGGTCGTACGACCTACGAGGGGCACCACGGCGCGGGTGCCCGGACGGCCTCCCCCTCTGTCATCTCAACCTGAGAGCTTCACCGGCCCGCGCGAGGCGGCCCGGCTTTCACCGTCGGTGAGGAGGGGTCCCGGAGCTGTGCCTTCCGTGGCCCGCCCTGCTTTCCAGAGTGACCTCGCCCATGCGGTACGGGTGCCTGAGAGATTCCGGGGAGGATTTGCTCCTTCGGCGCCCTCGCCGCGAACGACAGAGGACTCTCCCGCACGGGGTCTGCGGCCATTGGCCAGCCTACCAGCGCGGCACTCGAAGGATCCTTCGAGTGGCCAGGGCATGAAATGTGCCGTTTGGTAGTTGTCAGAGGGCAGTTGCGACCAATTGGAGGGGCCGTGCAAACCGATATCGATCCCCGGAGCCTGATCGGCCGCAAAGCGTTCGACCGCAACGGCGCCAAAATAGGCACGATCGACGAGGTATATCTCGACGACGCGACGGGGGAACCGGAGTGGGCGGCCGTGCGTACCGGACTCTTCAGCCGGGACGCGTTCGTCCCCCTCGAGCCCAGCAAGATGGTCGGCGAGGGCCTGCACATTCCCTATGACCGCAAGCTGATCAAGGACGCGCCGGACTTCGGCGTCGGCCGCCATCTCTCCCCCGAGCAGGAACTTCAGCTCTATCACCACTACCGACTGGATATCTCCTCCCCGACCTCCGACCCGGTGTCCTCCCCCGGCTCCGGTGACCAGGACTTCGGCAAGATCGCCGGCTCGGACGACTGACCGTCCGCCGGCCCCCCGCCCACCAGCGGCAGGGGCTCCCCCGGCCGCAGCGCCGGATCCTCGACGGCAAAGGTCCGCACCCTTCCCGGTGCGGACCATGGCGTTTCGAACCGTACGGTCACTCTCCCCACCCCGCTCCCCTGCACCCAGCCCGCGCCGTACTCGTCGTGCACCACATCCAGTCCCGGATGCCAGCGCCGCGGCCGCTCCTCCTCGGTCTCCGGCGCCGCCGCCCCGGCATCGGACGGTTCCGCCGC
The DNA here is from genome assembly GCF_009811555.1 of Streptomyces caniferus. Lineage (GTDB taxonomy): Bacteria > Actinomycetota > Actinomycetes > Streptomycetales > Streptomycetaceae > Streptomyces > Streptomyces caniferus. The sequence goes on from NZ_BLIN01000005.1 coordinate 1,171,505, forward strand.
CTCCCTCGCCGCCTTCTCCGCCTCCTGCTCCGTCGCGAACTGGGCGAACAGATCCTCCTGTGTGAAGTCGGCCAGTCCGCTCACCCCCACGCCCAGCAGCCGGACCCCTCCGGTGGTGTCCACGGTCTCCAGCAGCCGCGCAGCGGCCTCCCGTATCACCGTGGGGTCGTCGGTGGGCCCACGGAGCGTCTCGGAGCGGGTCAGCGTCGAGAAGTCGTAGTTGCGCACCTTGATGACCACCGTCCGCCCCGAGCGCCCGGCGGCCCGCAGCCGCTGTACGCAGCGGTCGGCCAGCCGCAGCACCTCGCTGCGCACCCGCGTCCGGTCGGTCAGATCGACCTCGAAGGTGTCCTCCACCGAGATGGACTTCGCGTCCCGCTCGGCGACCACCGGACGGTCGTCCCGGCCCAGTGCCATCGCATACAGCCCGGCGCCGTGCGCCTTGCCCAGCAGCCGCACCAGCTCGTCCTCTCCGGCCTCCGCGGTCTCCGCGACGGTGTGGATCCCGGCCCGGCGCAGCGTCTCGGCCGTCGCCGGCCCCACTCCGGGCAGCGTCCGTACCGTCATGGGTCCCAGCAGCTCGCGTTCGGTACCGGGCTCGATCACCACCAGGCCGTCCGGCTTGGCCGCCTCCGACGCGATCTTCGCCAGCATCTTGGCGCCGGCCAGCCCCACCGAGCCGGTCAGTCCGGTGGCCGAGCGGATGTCGCGGCGCAGCCGCTCCCCCACGGCCCGCGCGGCGGCCGTCTCCTGCGGCACCCCGCCCGCCTCCAGGTCGACGAACGCCTCGTCCAGGCTCAGCGGCTCCACCAGCGGCGACAACGCGTGCAGCAGCTCCATCACCGCTTCACTCACCTGGCGGTACAACGTGAAGCGCGGAGTGAGATAAGCGGCGTTGGGACACAGCCGGCGCGCCTGGGCCGTGGGCATCGCCGAGCGGACACCGAAGACCCGGGCCTCGTACGACGCCGTCGAGACCACTCCGCGCGCGCCGATCCCGCCGACCACCACGGGCTTGCCGCGGAGGCTCGGCTTGGCCGCCTGCTCGGCGGCCGCGAAGAACGCATCCATGTCGAGATGCAGGATCGTCGGCGCAGGTCTCACATCTCCGATGCTGCCCCATGCCACTGACAATCGGCCCGATGCCGGGCCGGTGATGCCTTCGAGGGCTCAGCCCGCGCGGTTGCGCCGCCGCGCCAGCTCGTCGTGCGGGTTCTTCCCGACCAGCGTCTCGCCGGTGTCCACACGCTCCCCGTGGAGCTGTGACAGCGCGCCCTCCACGTCCCGCCACACCACGCCCACGGCGATCCCGAAGACGCCCTGGCCGCCCTGGAGCAGATCCACGACCTGGTCGGGCGAGGTGCACTCGTAGACCGTCGCGCCGTCGCTCATGAGCGTCATCCGCGTCAGATCCGCCAGCCCGCGCGCCCGCAGGTGCTGGACTGCGGTGCGGATGTTCTGCAACGACACCCCGGTGTCCAGCAGCCGCTTGACGATCTTCAGGACCACGACGTCCCGGAAGCTGTAGAGCCGCTGGGTGCCGGAGCCGTACGCGGGCCGGATGCTCGGCTCCACCAGGCCCGTGCGCGCCCAGTAGTCGAGCTGCCGATAGGTGATGCCCGCTGCCGCACAGGCGGTCGGGCCGCGATAGCCGATGTTCTGAGCCTCGCAGTCCCCCGACACCGCCGCGGCCGGTGCCGGGGCAGGGTTCGCTGCTGCGCCCGAGTGGAGCGGCAACGCCCCTTCCGCCGCCATACCGTCGCCGGTGATTGCCACGCCGCCCTCCGTCCTCCACGTCCCGGACGGGACCTGCCACATCGACGGTATGCAGTCACTCGGGGTGCGTCAACGATCGCCGCGCTCGCCACGCCGAGTGATAATCACCCTACGAGTGGTTTCTCGTGACCTCGCACGGGGAACGGCTTATTGATTGGCCGGAAACAGGCGGTTCGTCTGGCCGGTATTACTGGCTGTTGGTCCCGAAGTCCTCGGGCGAGATCTGGTCGAGGAACTCGCGGAACTTCTCCACCTCGTCCTCCTGCTCGTCCGGGATGGCGATCCCCGCGTCGTCCAGCACACCGTCGGTACCGAAGATCGGCGTTCCGGTGCGCAGAGCCAGCGCTATCGCGTCGGAGGGACGCGCACTGACCTCGACTCCGCTCGCGAAGACGAGTTCGGCATAGAAAACCCCCTCGCGCAGATCCGTGATGCGGACCTGCGTCAGCTCCTGGCCCACCGCTTCGAGCACGTCCTTGAAAAGGTCGTGCGTCAGCGGCCTGGCAGGGACCATGCCCTGCTGGGCAAAGGCGATGGCGGTGGCCTCCCCTGGCCCGATCCAAATGGGCAAGTATCGGTCGCCTCCCACCTCCCGCAGGAGCACGATCGGTTGGCTGGAAGGCATTTCCACCCGGACACCCACGACGTCGAGCTCGTTCACACAGCAACCCTAGGACGTGCCCGGCCGGTTTGGGTAGTCGGGCACTCGTTTGCTCACTACAGGCGGACCCGCAAAGCGCTCTGCACCAGTGCCGCGTGCAGCCGTACGGACAGCGTTGCCAGCTCCCTGGCAGTGGCTTCGGCATGGGCCCTGGTCTGCGGATTACGGTGCCGCCGAAGGGGTGCAACGACCTGCTCGACCAGGCCCGCCTCACGCTCGGCGGCCGCCTTCACGGCACGCAGATGCCGTGGTTCGAGACCGAAGCGGCCCAGCTCCGCGACGAGCTTGGCCACCGTGACGGCCTCGATGTCGTATCCGCCCTCCGCATGAGGGACGATGAGGCCGTAGGACTCCCAGTCGGTGAGCGCCGCCTCGTCCACCTCCGCGGCGGCCAGCAGCTCGGCCCGGCCGATGCGGGCAGCCGTAGGGCGCTCCTCGCCCGGGTCGTGCACGCCCTCGACGAGATCACGGGTCGGTGTGGCCGGGGCCGGCAGCGGCACCCGTTCACCGCGCTCCAGGGCGTCCAGGTGCTCCCGGATGACCTTCAGCGGCAGATAGTGGTCCCGCTGCATCCGCAGGACGGCAGCCAGCCGCTCGACGTCCGCGGGCGTGAATTTGCGGTATCCGGAAGGCGTGCGCTTCGGCTCGACCAGTCCCTCGGCCTCCAGGAAGCGGATCTTGGAGATGGTGACCTCGGGAAATTCCTCGCGCAGCAGGGTGAGCACCGAGCCGATGCTCACCGGCTTACCGTCCGAGGAGGCGGCGCCGGCAAAACCGGCGCCGCCTTTCGGTGTATCGCGCATATGCCTTCCCCGGCCGGTCAGATACCGGCGCCTCGCTGGCTCGCGTAGAAGACCAGGCGGAACTTGCCGATCTGGACCTCGTCACCGTTGGCAAGGGTGACCGAGTCGATCCGCTCACGGTTGACGTAGGTGCCGTTCAGGCTGCCGACGTCGGCGACCGTGAAGAGCCCGTCCGGGCCGCGACGGAATTCCACGTGACGGCGCGAGACCGTCACATCGTCGAGGAAGATGTCGCCCTGCGGGTGCCGGCCCGCCGTCGTCAGCTCACTGTCCAGAAGGAAGCGGCTGCCCGAATTCGGACCCCGTCGGACGACCAGCAGCGCCGAGCCCAACGGAAGGGCGTCGACGGCCGCCTGGGCCTCCGGGGACAGCGACGGCGACAGATTCTGGCCCGTCGCCTCCGAGTCGTAGGCCTCCAGCCCCGAAATGGAGATCGTCGAGGTCGTCTCGGACGCCCGCTCGGGCTGAGCGCCCGCACGCAGCGGCGCTCCACAGTTGGAACAGAACCGGCTCGCCTCGGCATTCCGGTTCCCACACCTCGTACAAACCGGCAAGGCCGACCCTCCACCCGTGCGTGCGGCTGATGGTTCCTGGGAACCTATGCGGCTGGCACCGGAGGGGTCAACAGAACCCGCGCCGTACCCCCCGGACGGACCGCTGACCTCGTCACGGAAGAGCGGACGGTCCTCGGCAGCGCCGCTTTCGTCGGGCCGGCCCGACGCACGGTGCCGCGCGGAGCCGCTGCCGCCATCCTGGCGCGCGCTCTTGCCGAACAGCTTTCCAAACAACTTCACGGGCGATTCCCCTTGAACGAAATAGACCCGCCCGTGGGGCAGGACGAAGCCTCGATACTCACACCGGCCGATCCGGACATCCTGTGAACGTCCGTGGCCTTCAGACAGTTTCCACCACACACCACATGCACGGTGCGTCGACCCCCCGTTACCTCATGCCCTCCCCGGGCACTCGACATACGTCCACGCCTCACTGCGATGACGACCGAGCGTAGTCAGGCCGCTTCGCCTCTCGCAAGGCGTCCACAATGATCTTCTTCTCACGGGTCACAGACACCTTGGCCTGCTCCTTCTCCAGAGTCTGGACCACTCCGCCGGGGATGTTCAGCGCCGGTTCCAGGTCCTCGGGCTTACCGATGACCTTGAAACGGTACGGCTGCACGACGCGCTTACCGTCGATCTCCACGCCGCCCCTGACATCCGACAGAGAGGTGTTCGCGACCACCCTGACATCGTTGACCTGGATGGCCTCGGCGCCGGCCGCCCGCAGCTCCTGGATGGTGTCCAGCAGCTTGTCCGCCTCGACGGAGTGCGTCGGGTCGTCGATGGTCAGGTTGATGCCGGGCCCTTGCGCCGCGACGGTCCCGGCCAGCACGCCCAGCTGCTGTTCCTTCTCCACGGTCTGCTTACGGGCCTCCTCGGCCTGGTCCGAGCTGTTCGCCAGCTCGGTCTTCTGCCCTTCCAGGCGCCGCTGTTCATCGGTCAACCGCTGGGAGCGATTGTCCAGCTCGTCCAGAATGCGCACCAAGTCCTCCTGACGCGCACCCCGCAGAGCACTGCTGTCACTTGTGGAACGTACCTGAATCGCCAGGCCGAGGCCGAGAATGAACAGGAGCAGCGCAACGATCAGTTGAGCCCGGGTCAGCCGCGGCGGCCACAGGCTCGCCGCCAGCCGTTCCCGACCACTCTTCGGGCGCTCCGCACTCCCGTCGGCAACCGCCTCCGGAGTCGAGGAGTCTGCCCCTTTGTCAGCCTTCTGTCCAGCACTGTCCGGTTCGTGAGCCTCGGTCTCTTCCTCGGCCTCCGCCCACTCATGGGTGCTGCGGCTCTCGGGCGGCATCGGCCGCCGGCCTGCCGGGCCGCTGTCCGCCTCGGGCTTCGGCTCGGTTTTCGGCTCCGGCTCCTGCTCCGTCTCCGGCTCGGGGCGCTCCGGCTTCTTCTCGGGCTCCGCCCGCTCCGGGCGCTCCGGCTGATCCGCCCACTGTGACTGCTCCGGCTGCTCCGGCCGTTCCTGCTTCTTCTCCGGCTCCGGGATCTCCTCCGACGGCATCGGCCTCACGCCCGGAAGACGTGCCGACGGATCGCGGCCGCGTTGGAGAAGATCCGGATACCCAGCACCACGACGACGCCGGTGGAGAGTTGGGCACCGACGCCCAACTTGTCGCCGAGGAAGACGATCAGCGCGGCGACGACGACATTCGACAGGAACGAGACCACGAAGACCTTGTCGTCGAAGATGCCGTCCAGCATCGCGCGCAGACCACCGAACACGGCGTCCAGCGCCGCGACGACAGCGATCGGCAAGTAGGGCTCGACCACCGTCGGCACCACGGGTCGGACGACAAGTCCGACCACGACTCCCACGATGAGGCCCAATACGGCGATCACGATGTGCCCTTCCCTGTGTCGGCGCCGTCCGCCTTGGCGGCACCGGCCTGCGGCTTTGCGGTACGTACGATCAAACTGGGCGCGGGCGTCAGCGTGACCTCGTTCTCCACGGAAATCCTGGTACGCACGCCGTAGTTCTCCTGCAGCACATGAAGGTACTGACCGTCGGCGCTGTCCTGGAAAGCGGTGCTCAGCCTTTGCCCGTCCCCCACCGCCAGCACCGTATAAGGCGGCACCAGTGGCTTGTTGTCGACCAGTATGGCGTCTCCTGCGGCTCTGATCGCCGAGAGTGACGTAAGCCGCTGTCCATTGACGGAGATGGCCTCCGCACCGGACGCCCACAGGCCGTTGACCACGCGTTGCATGTCTCTGTCGCGTACCCGCCCCGTGTCCGAGAACCCACTGCTCTCGCGCGGTCCGCCGCTGCCGGACTCCGCATCCTTGGCATCGTCCACGACGAGTTTCACGCCGGGCCCGGAGACCTGGGTCGAACCGGACAGCAGAGCCAGCAGTTCGGCCTTGCCGCCGCCGTGCTGCTTCAGCGCCTCGCGCTGCATCCTGCTGACGTCGTCCCGGAGCGCATCGACCCGCTCCTGCTGCCGGTCCGCCTCACCGGTGCCCTTCTGGATGCGGTTGATCAGCTCTTCGCGCTCCTTGGCGAGCGTCGGTGCCGATATCCGCGCCTGCGCCGCGCCCACCGTCACCACGAGCGCCGCGAGCACCAGACCGGCCGCGAGACCCAACTTCGCCCGCAAGGTACGGGGCAGACCGCGCACACCGGCTTCGGACTTCCGGGCGGCGGCCTCGGCGTATCCGTCGTCGAGGCTGTGATCCATCACATTGGTCAGCAGCGACATGGACGCATCGGGGCGCGCGGCCGAGGTCTTCGTGTTGCTCCGATCGGGGCGCTGCTGCGACATGCCGCACATCGTCGCACGTCGGCCGCGCGGTCTCCCAATGGCCCCACCGGCGTGCCGATCCACGGACCGCCGGTGGGGTCGGGGTCAGCGTCCTGCGCTGTCCACCACTGCGGACCACTCGTCCAGCAGCTGCAGAGCGGAGGCGTCGTCCGGCCCTTCCGCCCACAGGTGGGTGACCGCCTCGGCGGGGTCGGGCAGCACCAGGACCCAGCGGCCGTCGGGCTCCACGACCCGTACGCCGTCGGTGGTGTCCACGTCGCGGTCTCCGGCCGCCTCGACGACATGCCGCATGACCAGTCCCTTGACCGCCCAGGGGGTGGCCAGGTCACGGCGCTGGACGTGCGCCCGCGGGATCCGTGCGTCGATCTGGCTCAGCGTGAGCTGGGTGCGGGCCACCAGCCCGATCAGCCGGACGAAGGCGGCGGCACCGTCGAAGACGCTGCTGAACTCGGGGACGATGAAGCCGCCCCTGCCGTCCCCGCCGAAGATGGTGCCGTCCTCGCGCCCGACCCGGGTCAGATCGTCGGGAGAGGTCGTCGTCCACTCCACCTGCGTCCCGTGATACGCCGCCACCTGCTCGGCGATCCGGGTCGTGGTGACCGGCAGCGCCACCCGCCCGGTGCGCCGCTCTGCCGCCACCAGATCCAGCATGACCAGGAGCGCGCGGTCGTCCTCGATGATCCGGCCGCGCTCGTCCACGAGGGAGAGCCGTTCGCCGACGGGGTCGAAGCGCACACCGAAGGCGGCCCGGGCCGAGGCCACGATCTCGCCGAGCCGGACGAGCCCGGAGCGCCGCGCGTCGGCCGTCTCGGTCGGCCGGGACTCGTCGAGTCCGGGGTTGATGGTCAGGGAGTCGACGCCGAGCCGTCCCAGCAGGCTGGGCAGAACCAGCCCGGCGCTGCCGTTCGAGGCATCCACGACGACCTTCAGCCCGGACTCGCTGATGCCCGTGATGTCCACGGCCCGCAGCAGCGACCCCGTGTAGGAGTCGAAGACGCTGGCCGGGAAGATCAGATCACCGATCTCACCGGGGAAGGCGCGACGGTACTCCTGGCGGGCGAAGACCCGGTCGAGCTTGCGCTGCCCGGCCTGCGAGAGATCGGCACCCCGCTCGTCGAAGAACATGATGTCGACGGAGTCCGGCACCCCCGGCGTCGTCCGGACCATGATGCCGCCGGCGCTGCCGCGGGCGGTCTGCTGGCGCGCGACGGGCAGCGGGACGTTCTCCAGATCACGGACGTCGATGGCGCTGGCCTGCAGTGCGGAGATCACCGCGCGCTTGAGTGCTCGGGCACCACGGGAGTGGTCCCGCGCGGTGGTGACCGTGGAACCCTTCTTGAGCGTGGTGGCATACGCGCCGGCCAGCCGTACGGCGAGTTCCGGGGTGATTTCGACATTGAGGATCCCGGAGACGCCGCGGGCGCCGAAGAGATGCGCCTGGCCCCGGGACTCCCAGATCACCGACGTGTTGACGAACGCGCCGGCCTCGATGGTCTTGAACGGGTAGACCCGCACATTGCCCTGCACGATCGATTCCTCACCGATCAGGCATTCGTCGCCGATGACGGCGCCGTCCTCGATACGGGCGGCCCGCATGATGTCGGTGTTCTTGCCGATCACACAGCCGCGCAGATTGCTCTGCTGCCCGATGTAGACGTTGTCGTGCACCACGGCGCGGTGCAGGAACGCGCCGCTCTTGACGACGACATTGGAGCCGATGACGGTGTGCTCCCGAAGCTCGGCATCCGCTTCGATCTTGGCGTAGTCACCGATGTACAACGGCCCGCGGAGCTGGGCGTCGGGGTGGACCTCCGCGCCCTCGGCGACCCATACGCCCGGCGAGATCTCGAAGCCGTCGATTTCGACGTCGACCTTGCCCTCGAGCACATCGGCCTGTGCCTTCACATAGCTTTCGTGCGTGCCGACGTCCTCCCAATAGCCCTCGGCGATATAGCCGTAGATGGGCTTGCCTTCCTTCATGAGCTGCGGGAAGACATCGCCCGACCAGTCGACGGGCACATCGGGCTCGAAGTAGTCGAAGACCTCCGGCTCCATGACGTAGATACCGGTGTTGACGGTGTCCGAGAAGACCTGGCCCCAAGTGGGCTTTTCCAGGAATCGCTCGACCTTGCCGGCCTCGTCGACGATGGTGATGCCGAACTCGAGCGGGTTGGGGACCCGAGTGAGACAGACGGTGACGAGGGCGCCCTTTTCCTTGTGGAACCTGATCAGATCGGTCAGATCGAAATCGGTGAGGGCGTCACCGGAGATGACGAGGAAGGCATCGTCCTTGAGGGCTTCCTCGGCGTTCTTCACGCTGCCCGCGGTGCCGAGTGGCTTTTCCTCATTGGCGTAGGTGAGCTCCATCCCGAGCTCTTCGCCGTCGCCGAAATAGTTCTTGACGAGCGAGGCAAGGAATTGCACGGTCACGACGGTCTCATTGAGACCATGCCGCTTCAGCAGCCTGAGTACGTGCTCCATGATCGGCCTGTTGGCGACAGGAAGCAGGGGCTTGGGCATGCTGGACGTCATGGGGCGAAGGCGTGTTCCTTCGCCGCCGGCCATCACAACGGCCTTCATGTCGGAAGCGTCCTCCTCTAAGAGACGACGGTCTTGCCGACTTCACCTGTCCAAATCGCCCGCTGTTCCAGTTTTCACGTACGGGCGCCGGGCCCTGGCACAACCTGCCGGTTCGGAGAGCTCAGTCGGCCGTGGCGTCCGCCCTGATGATTCGACGGACCTGGACCACGTAGAGGATCCCTGCCCACCAGTAGAGCGCCGTACCCCATCCTGCGAACGCCCATCCGAAAACTGTGGCGAGTTCGTGAAGCCAGCCCCTCCGGTCGCTCAGGAGGAGCAACGGGAAGGCATACATCAAGTTGAACGTAGCCGCTTTGCCCAGGAAGTTCACCTGGGGAGGCCCGTAGCCGTGGCGTCCGAGGAATCCGACCGCGACGAGCAGCATCAGCTCCCGTGCCAGCAGGGCCGCGGTGAGCCAGAGCGGCAGGATCTCGCGCCATGTCAGGCCGACGAGGGTGGACAGGATGTAGAGGCGGTCGGCAGCCGGGTCGAGGATGCGGCCCAGGCTGCTGATCTGGTTCCAGCTCCGGGCGAGCTTGCCGTCCAGATAGTCACTGACGCCGCTCAGCGCCAGGATCACGAGCGCCCAGAGGTCAGCGTTCGGGCCACCGAATTCCGGCCACAGGATCAACCACAGGAACACCGGCACGCCGACGAGGCGCGCCATGCTCAGGATATTCGGGATGGTGAGGACGCGATCCGTCTGGACCCGCGTCTCCTGGACCTCCACGCGGGGGCCTCCTGTGGGGGAAATGTGTCAACGATGCACCCTGACCCTACCTGTCCCGCCGACCGTGCCGTGCCGCGGGTCCCCGGTGCACGACAACGCAGAAAAGCCCCGCGGGAACGTTGGTTCCCACGGGGCTTTTCTCAATGATTGTTCGGCGGCGTCCTACTCTCCCACAGGGTCCCCCCTGCAGTACCATCGGCGCTGAAAGGCTTAGCTTCCGGGTTCGGAATGTAACCGGGCGTTTCCCTAACGCAATGACCACCGAAACACTATGAAGTTAACCAACCCGGCATACTGCATCTAATCAAATACAGTCAGGTCGTTACTTCAGAACCTACACAGTGGACGCGAGCAACTGAGGACAAGCCCTCGGCCTATTAGTACCAGTCAACTCCACCCGTTACCAGGCTTCCATATCTGGCCTATCAACCCAGTCGTCTACTGGGAGCCTTAACCCCTCAAAGGGGGTGGGAGTACTCATCTCGAAGCAGGCTTCCCGCTTAGATGCTTTCAGCGGTTATCCTTTCCGAACGTAGCCAACCAGCCATGCCCTTGGCAGGACAACTGGCACACCAGAGGTTCGTCCGTCCCGGTCCTCTCGTACTAGGGACAGCCCTTCTCAATACTCCTACGCGCACAGCGGATAGGGACCGAACTGTCTCACGACGTTCTAAACCCAGCTCGCGTACCGCTTTAATGGGCGAACAGCCCAACCCTTGGGACCGACTCCAGCCCCAGGATGCGACGAGCCGACATCGAGGTGCCAAACCATCCCGTCGATATGGACTCTTGGGGAAGATCAGCCTGTTATCCCCGGGGTACCTTTTATCCGTTGAGCGACGGCGCTTCCACAAGCCACCGCCGGATCACTAGTCCCTACTTTCGTACCTGCTCGACCCGTCAGTCTCACAGTCAAGCTCCCTTGTGCACTTACACTCAACACCTGATTGCCAACCAGGCTGAGGGAACCTTTGGGCGCCTCCGTTACTCTTTAGGAGGCAACCGCCCCAGTTAAACTACCCACCAGACACTGTCCCTGATCCGGATCACGGACCCAGGTTAGACATCCAGCACGACCAGAGTGGTATTTCAACAATGACTCCACAACCACTGGCGTGGCTGCTTCAAAGTCTCCCACCTATCCTACACAAGCCGAACCGAACACCAATATCAAGCTATAGTAAAGGTCCCGGGGTCTTTCCGTCCTGCTGCGCGAAACGAGCATCTTTACTCGTAATGCAATTTCACCGGGCCTATGGTTGAGACAGTCGAGAAGTCGTTACGCCATTCGTGCAGGTCGGAACTTACCCGACAAGGAATTTCGCTACCTTAGGATGGTTATAGTTACCACCGCCGTTTACTGGCGCTTAAGTTCTCAGCTTCGCCGACCCGAAGGTCGACTAACCGGTCCCCTTAACGTTCCAGCACCGGGCAGGCGTCAGTCCGTATACATCGCCTTACGGCTTCGCACGGACCTGTGTTTTTAGTAAACAGTCGCTTCTCGCTGGTCTCTGCGGCCACCACCAGCTCAGAGTGCAAGACTCATCACCAGCAATGGCCCCCCTTCTCCCGAAGTTACGGGGGCATTTTGCCGAGTTCCTTAACCATAGTTCACCCGAACGCCTCGGTATTCTCTACCTGACCACCTGAGTCGGTTTAGGGTACGGGCCGCCATGAAACTCGCTAGAGGCTTTTCTCGACAGCATAGGATCATCCACTTCACCACAATCGGCTCGGCATCAGGTCTCAGCCTTAATGTGTGACGGATTTGCCTACCACACGGCCTACACCCTTACCCCGGGACAACCACCGCCCGGGCTGGACTACCTTCCTGCGTCACCCCATCGCTTACCTACTACCACCTTGGATCGGCGGCTCCACCACGTCCCTTTGTCCGAAGACTCCAGGCCGGCTTCACGGCCTTAGCATTAATGGATTCGATATTGGGCGTTTCAAAGCGGGTACCGGAATATCAACCGGTTGTCCATCGACTACGCCTGTCGGCCTCGCCTTAGGTCCCGACTTACCCTGGGCAGATCAGCTTGACCCAGGAACCCTTAGTCAATCGGCGCACACGTTTCCCACGTGTGTATCGCTACTCATGCCTGCATTCTCACTCGTGAACCGTCCACAACTCGTTTCCACGGCTGCTTCACCCGGCACACGACGCTCCCCTACCCATCCACACACCCGTTAGGGCTATTGCATGAATGACACGACTTCGGCGGTGTGCTTGAGCCCCGCTACATTGTCGGCGCGGAATCACTTGACCAGTGAGCTATTACGCACTCTTTCAAGGGTGGCTGCTTCTAAGCCAACCTCCTGGTTGTCTCTGCGACTCCACATCCTTTCCCACTTAGCACACGCTTAGGGGCCTTAGTCGATGCTCTGGGCTGTTTCCCTCTCGACCATGGAGCTTATCCCCCACAGTCTCACTGCCGCGCTCTCACTTACCGGCATTCGGAGTTTGGCTAAGGTCAGTAACCCGGTAGGGCCCATCGCCTATCCAGTGCTCTACCTCCGGCAAGAAACACACGACGCTGCACCTAAATGCATTTCGGGGAGAACCAGCTATCACGGAGTTTGATTGGCCTTTCACCCCTAACCACAGGTCATCCCCCAGGTTTTCAACCCTGGTGGGTTCGGTCCTCCACGAAGTCTTACCTCCGCTTCAACCTGCCCATGGCTAGATCACTCCGCTTCGGGTCTTGGGCACGCTACTCAACGCCCTATTCGGACTCGCTTTCGCTACGGCTTCCCCACACGGGTTAACCTCGCAACATACCGCAAACTCGCAGGCTCATTCTTCAAAAGGCACGCAGTCACGACACAAGGAACAAGTTCCTTGTGCGACGCTCCCACGGCTTGTAGGCACACGGTTTCAGGTACTATTTCACTCCGCTCCCGCGGTACTTTTCACCATTCCCTCACGGTACTATCCGCTATCGGTCACCAGGGAATATTTAGGCTTAACGGGTGGTCCCGCCAGATTCACACGGGATTTCTCGGGCCCCGTGCTACTTGGGTGGTTCTCAAACGAGCCGCTAATGTTTCAGCTACGGGGGTCTTACCCTCTACGCCGGACCTTTCGCATGTCCTTCGCCTACATCAACGGTTTCTGACTCGTCTCACAGCCGGCAGACTGCAAAAGAGAACTCCCACAACCCCAACCACGCAACCCCTGCCGGGTATCACACGTGACTGGTTTGGCCTCATCCGGTTTCGCTCGCCACTACTCCCGGAATCACGGTTGTTTTCTCTTCCTGCGGGTACTGAGATGTTTCACTTCCCCGCGTTCCCTCCACACTGCCTATGTGTTCAGCAGCGGGTGACAGTCCATGACGACTGCCGGGTTTCCCCATTCGGACACCCCCGGATCAAAGCTTGGTTGACAGCTCCCCGGGGCCTATCGTGGCCTCCCACGTCCTTCATCGGTTCCTGGTGCCAAGGCATCCACCGTGCGCCCTTAAAAACTTGGCCACAGATGCTCGCGTCCACTGTGCAGTTCTCAAGCAACGACCAGCCACCCACCACCCCAACCCGAAGGCTGAGTTCACTGGGGCCGGCATCGCGAAGGTCCAGACCATCGGCCCGTACCCTCAGATACCCAACAACGTGCCCGGC